>JAUNGB010000173.1 GCA_030524715.1 Eubacteriales bacterium
TTTTTGACAGGTTCTTTTCTTTATCAACAATTAAAATCGGATACATTCTCCCGTTTTCCCCTGCTTTCTTCATAACCGATAAAGCAGACATTGCATTCCGCTTTGCTTCATGCTCGTGAACGCAGGTTGCTATGCGACTTGTCAGTGGAAGTTCTGATTCCCACTGACATAAACATCCCCGCCGTTTAGCGCTCTGCGCACTTAAATCGGAGGATACTTATCTGCGTTCAAACTCAAGGTAAGATGCCAGGGAATACCCATGATTCCCCATATAATAGATCTCGTAAAAACCATTTCCGGCATTTGATACATAACTTACAAAAGCGCCTAAAGGTATCTGGCAGATCTCTCCTGCGGAAGTATCCGGGCTTGTACGAAGAGTAATACTCTCGTTACAATTTACTACCCGGCAGGTATCATAAGCATCATAAGAATCATAACCGCTGTCAGAGGATAAATAGGAGGCCAAAGAATATCCATAATTTCCATTATAGCATATATAATAAAATCCATTATCCGCCGCACTGATATAAGATACTGCCGAACCCAACGGTATCTGACAGATTTCCCCTGCCGATGTACTCGGCGATGTACGCAGGGTAATACTCTGTTTGCAGTTCACCACATAGTATGTCATATAAGATGAACTTTGGGGTACAGCGGACGACTGTTTCTCTGTAGACAGATATGAAGCCAGAGAATATCCTGTCTGGCCGTTATAAATAATTTTATAAAAACCATTTTCGGCAGACTCTATATAACTAACTGCAGAACCCAGTGGTATCTGACAGATTTCCCCTGCCGATGTGCTTGGTGATGTACGCAGAGTAATGCTCTGTTTGCAGTTCACCACATAGTATGTCATATAGGATAGACTCTCCGATACGGCAGACAATACAGGAACCGCCGTAGGAGTAGGTACGGCTGTAAAAGTGGGCGTCTCTGTGGGGGTCAGTACCTCCGTCGGTGTCTCTGTGGGTGTTGGCGCCTCTGTGGGCGTTGGTGCCTCCGTCGGTGTCGGCTCGGCTGTCGATTCCTCTGTGGACATTGGTGCTTCCGTCGGCACGGAAACCTTTGTGGGCGCCAAAACGTCCGTCAGATCAGAACCGGACGCCGCAACTGGCGTATCTATGCTTTCTGTCTTATTTCTTCCGGAAAAAAATATACCTGCTGCCCCACAGCAGACTGCCAGTCCTAAAATCCCTATCCCCAAAAGCATTCTCGATTTTTTTGCATTATACCTTTTATTCTTACTCATTTCATTCGGACGCGCTACCGAATTTTTTTGTGATGAGTGGATCTCGCCGGAATCATCTGTCTCTAAGTACAATGCAGAATATAACTCTGCCATTGACGGATATCTGTCTTCCTTATAGATGCCCATCCCCTTTTTCAGCGCCCGCTCCACATAGGGCGGACAGGGAATGTTCATCTCCTGCATTGATTTCACACTATCCTTATAAGAACGCTCCACAGACTCCGTAGGAATCACTCCCGTCATGCATCTGTACATGGTCGCGCACAAAGCGTAAACATCCGTCCAGGGGCCCTGTTCTCCATGTGTTCTGTATTGCTCTTCCGGTGCATATCCCCGCTTAAACATAATAGAAAGACTTTTATCATCTGACAATATGTAATCTCTTGTACCGCCAAAGTCTAATATTTTCACAGAACCATCCTTCCGGAGCATAATATTATCCGGACTGATATCCCGATGGATCAGGCCTCTTTTATGTACCTCCTGCAATGATCTGATTACGGGCTTCATCATCTGCAGAGTCTGCTGCACTGATATGAGTCCTCCTTGTTTCTTTAAATAAGATTTTAAGGTTATCCCGTCTATATATTCCATTACAATATACGCCGTGTCGTTTTCTTTAAAGAAATCTTTTACTGTTACAACTTCAGGCAAATCAACGCATCTGGCAAGAAGCTTTGCCTCATTGATAAATTTTTCTCTTCCCTTTTCAAAAATCTGCCTGTTTTCTCCTGCATACGACTGCACCGTACTGCTTGTGTTCCTGTCACGCATGGCGCAGCCGTTAGGATAATATTCTTTAATTGCAACACGCATTTCAAGATTAAGATCCATACCAATATAGGTAATGCCGAAACCGCCTTCGCCAATGGACATTCCCACAAGGTATTTCCCGGCTAAAACCGTAAACGGCTCCAGATGATACTGCGGAATTTCAGACAGTTTCGGATCAAACCCGCAAAACGGGCACTTTTCTTCCTGACTGTTCTTCTCCTTCATGCAATGGATACATAAATTTTCTATCTTCATATTCTTTCTCCGCCTGCCATGTACGGGCGTATCTGATCACCTTCCATACAGATACGCCAGCGCCGGCCATAAATTTTGATTTTTTTCGTATATAGGCTGATATTCTTCTATGGGCATGGGACATTCGCTTCCGCCGTTTTCTATCGTAACTGCCGGTATTCCCAGCTTAAGTACAAAATAATCGCTGCACCCGGCGGAATCTGCCGAATCCTGAATTGTAGAATGCAGCTCATATCCTGTGACCTTTCCCACACATTCAGCCAATTCTTGATCTGCTTCCAATGGAATTCCTTCACTCCCATAATTCCAGTAAATCAGGTTTCCATAGGAATGATAGGAAATACAACAATCAAGATCATCTTTTTCCGCCACGCTTAAGATTGCTTTTGTTTCCTGTTCGGAAGCCGGGCTGTCTCCCTTATAGCTATCTGCGGAGGGATACCCGCTCCCGGTATACTCATCCCACCCTGCGTCAAAGTTTCTGTTCAGATCCACGCCGAGAGCATTTGCTTTCCATGTTTTAAAATACATATCCCTGTCAGAAACTGATTTTCCCTGGATATGGTCCTGCTCATAGCAGTCAAGAAGTATATTCTGTAACTCTGTATTATCGATCCCTTCCACTCCCTCCTGACTGACCGTTACCCCGTCAGGATTAGCCATGGGAATCACATGGATACACACATCTCTGTATAGTTCAGACCATAAGCAGCCCTCATAGCTTTTCTGGTCATAGTATCTCAGATAATCTTCGATCTGGTTCATGGCAAGAACTGTATTCATATATTCCCGCGCGTGAATGGAAGCCTGGATCAAAATATGATGCGACGCATGAGGATCACCTAAGATCACCTCTGTCACATCCCTTCCGTCAGCAGTTACAGCAAGTGTATTTGTCTGAATTCTATCAGGGTATAACTGTTTAAGGGCTTCCAGATCCCTTTGCATTTGATCATACGAATATTTCAGATTGCTGACCTGAACAACAGGCGCCGCCTCCCTGTTTCCGGACGCATTCACCGATACTCCACCTCCACAACAGCACACTGCTGTTCCCAGTATATATAAACGTATTCTGTTTATGCTTCTTCTTATTCTTCTGTTTATTCTTCTTTTTGTAAAACTTTTCCAATCATTCCGTTTCAAAATTTCTTCCTTTTGACTTTTTATTGCCTCTTTAAGCACTGAAACTTCCGTCGCCTAAAATAATAAGTTTCTAAAGTACTTGCTTCCAAGGCCATGGGTTTCTGGGTAAAGCGCTATAAAGAACAACCCAGAAGACAAAATAAAATCTTCCGGGTTCACTTATCAGACAATATTACTTATATAATTCATTTCCGCAATCTGTACTCCCCACTTTGCGGTATATTTGCCCCGCATTCG
>JAUNGB010000071.1 GCA_030524715.1 Eubacteriales bacterium
GGATGGACTGATATCAGGTTCAATAGTTGTGGATGCTTCATGAAACAACCCTGGCCATTTTTCCTTATCATATTGACATTTTCGGGAATACTGATATAATATAATTACTCACCTAACCAAGTGTAGGATGAGCTGAGATTTCGTCCATCTATTTAGATGGGCGTTTTTGTTTGTCCATATTTTTTATAATCTTTTTCATAAGCTTTAACCTTATACGGTAAAACATTGTACGCTGTAATAAGTTTAAAATGGGTATCTCTATCTTCTAAAATAACCATGTAATCAACCGCTGTACACCATATGTAATAACGATTCCTGTTTGATTTATCATGCCATTTTGTCCAAATCCTATAATACTCACATTTCCCATTATCCTCAATTAAAGGTTTCGCCCAAGACAAACTGGCACAGCGTTCTGTATTCAGTTCTCTATCTGTATCCTCATTTCCTTCAGATATTATATGCCAAAACGATCTTTCTTTTCCTTCGAAAAATTTCTCATGTATTATATCTACATTTTTTCCTTGAAACTGCAATGTCCCTGAAAGAAAATCTCTTTGTAATCCGCGCCCTCACATAACTCTTAGCCCTATTCTGTCAAAACAATTCCTTTTTCCAATCCATAGGAGATCAGATCGTATTCCTCCGGCTTCGGTATCCCGAATGCCGGAGCTTTTTTCCACATATCCGGCCAGGCGGTTCTTCTCGGCTTATCCGGGTCGAAATGAGGGCCAAGAAGATTTTTCATGCTTACGCAAAGCTTAACCTGTATGAGATTTTCACCTGCTTCAAGATAAGGAGTAATATCCATCCCCTTTCTTCCATTAATATTGATAAGTCCTGCGTACTTATGATTAACCGTAACGGAAACGGCTGCTGCCTCGGAATCCGGTACGTGCAGCAGGCAGGCTTTTCCGGCTTGCGCCGTATAAATCCCCTCATATATCACAGAGCCATGATAAAACGGATAGCCTTGTTTCAGAATGCTTCCCTGTTCCAGCTTAACGGGAGCATCCATCATCCACACGTCATCCCGGTGATATACCCCAAAGCTGCCTTTGAGGATTACAGGCTCCAGCTCCAATTCCACGTCAAACTGAGACGCCGTGATTTTGATTTCATTCTCTCCCTGTTTTACCAGTCGATGGATTTCATACTGGCAGATCAAATAATCCAGGAAATATTCATCCACTTTTCTGTCGCCTTTATTTCGCTAATCCGTTCATTCCCTCCTCCTTCTTAATTCTTTATGAGGTCATTTCCATTGTAAAATCCAGACGTCCATCTCTTACTTACGCCTTACGTGTATTTGATTATTTTTAAATTGCATCCAAGGATGTTGTGTGAAAACAACATAATCTTGCTATGTGCGGAAAATCCGATGGCACATCTTCCGTAAATGTAGTGACAGATATAAATTTAATTGCTCAAGTAATTGCAAATCATTTTGGAATGTTATATACTTTCTATAAGACATCATCCTTTGCAGGTTATTCGTTTTCTGTTAAAAGCAGTATACCCCAAAAGGCATGATATCTTATTTTTCACTATATTTTTTCACTTAAAGATCAGGAGGTTGCGTTGATGAAGAGAATATTTAAACTATTTATGTTTGCAGTATTATATACAATACTAAATGTAGTATGCGTGTTTGCAGATAATACTGCGGATACACAGGATGAACCACGAACCGTTTGCGAAAAAAACGGAACAGTATATACACCCGTACATGACCAGGAAGGTAATTGGTGCTATTCTGTTCAAAGAATGGAGTATTGGGGAGATTGGTTGGATTCCTATGAAGTACGAACGGAAATAGATGGGATTCCGGTTAAAATCGTAGAGAATATGGAGGCCATCGGTAAACTGATACTTCACAATAATATAGAGTATATTGATCATATGGCTTTTGCTGAAACGGGACTTATGGAGATCAATATTCCGGATTCAGTAAGATTTATTGGAAAAGAACCTTTTGTCAGATCACATTTAAAGAAAGTTACCATAGGAAATGGAATGCCGATCCTCAAAGGAAACATTTTTTCTATGTGTTCCTATTTGGAAGAAGTTATTATTAAAGAAGGGGTAAAAGAGATTCGGGAATGGGTATTCTCTTATGACAATAATATAAAAAGGATTACAATCCCTGCATCTGTGACTTATATTGAAGGAAATAGTTTTAATCTTACTTTAAAGGGAGTAAAAATATACGGATATAAAAATTCTTATGCAGAACACTGGGCAAAAGCGAGAGGATATCAATTTGAACCGATTGGAACAGTTGAAGATAAAAGTAATGATATTCCTGTTATGACGACACCTCAAATTAACGGGAACCAAATGTCCGTATCAATAAAGGAGCCATTAACGGGTTTATGGGATGGGTATTGCTATGAAGTTTCTAAAATATATAAGCATCTTGATGAAGATTATAATATGATTGATACATCTTTTAGCAGGAAATATTGTATATATACAAATAAGGCTCAGCCCGCAGTTTTCAGGTATCTGCCATCCGGTTCCTATTATATTCAGTGCAGGGGATATCGCCGGACAGAAAGCGGAAAAGAATATGGGGCATGGAGTATACCGGCTCTTGCAAAAATAACTTCTAAAATAAGTACAGTGCCTAAATTTGTTAAGGCGAAGGTTACGAAAGGCACAGGCAATACACGGAATCTTACGATTACTTTAAATAACAGCAAAAAGGGTTCTTATGACTGTGTACTTGGGAAAACAAAAACCTCGATTGAACTATATGAGAAAGCTTTATGGAATACTCCGTATAAAAGTATTGTAGAAAAAAAGCCTGCAGACTATGCTTATGTTAAAAAGAATCTTACAAAGTCAACGGTAACTTTTAAAAATGTTAAGCCCGGAACATATTATTTCGGCGCACATGCATTTCAACGTTATGGAGGCAAAAAGAACTTTGGACAATGGTCTACTCCGATAAAAGTCGTAGTAAAGTAGTAATTAATATATTGCTTTTTTAGGCACCGCCTACACCCGACCTCTAAAATAGAATCGGGAAATTGAAATAATACAAGTGCCGACGAAACAGAAGGGAAACTGGAATGGTTAGCTTTAAGACAACTGATTCAACACCTGAATTCAGTTCTGATATCTCTATGTTCATTTCCTGACTACTTTCGTCGGCAAGCTGTAAACAGCTTGCCGAACACACTACTTTCCCCCGTTAAAATCATGTGTCCACCGGACACACCAGGCGATTACTGTCGGATATTTACAATTCTAAAAGTACAATTCTGGAGCAACTATTGATTATATTTTTTTGTCCATACACTTTTAAAATTTAGTCGTTATTTATATAATCATGCTTTGATGATAGCATATCCCTTGAGTAACTGGAAACCGTCTGCTGATTTCGGAACTACCGTTTGCTCAATATTGGCAACAAAAACAATCTGATCCCCCACAAGTTGCGGCGATTCTACCTCGTATTTGTTGTAGTTTTGGGTAACTGTTTTATTTAGATTAAGCACTGTATCTATAGGATAGTAACTATAAACTTTTCCAGTAGCTTTCTCTTCAAAGGTTTTCGGTTCATTTTCTCCAATAAAATACAGAAGAATTTTATTATTTAAATAAGCATTGTCAATCTCTCCAGTAGTAGGGACTATCAGATGATTTCTGGCATATGTAATATCCTGCTTAGTTCTATATCCACCTCTCTTAACATAGAATTCCGAGTCTTTTGTGAACACTTCATCATCAAATGTACCAATCATAAAGCAATCGTAAATACTACCTGCATTATCTGTTTTAGCATATCCATCCGCTCGGAGAATAAATTTCCCATTTTTGTAATAAGATATTGCACTTACTTTACATGGCATATTATATGTTACTTCACAGGTACCGGAAAGAGATACACGAAAAGCTTTATAAATTCCTTTTTTAGTATTTGTTTCATTAATATAACCAACAACATAAAGTTTCTTATTGTAGTATGCCATACCATTAGCATGGTAAAGATTTCCGATTTCCTTTACAGTATAATTACTTTCAGGATTGGAGGTTGTATATTTCTGGTAATCCTTAACTGTATACAAAACAGAACGTGTATTTTCAGAATTAGTTTTGATACAGTAAGCAGTAGCTCCGACAATAGCCATACACCCTAAATCCGTACATCCTGATGCATTTTTTATAAGTGCATAATTTTCAGAAGAGCAGGTTACTTCAAGTGCAGCACCATCCATTAATTTTGTTACAGTTTCCTTTCTTTTTGTTTCGTCCATATTCGTTTCCTTTCTTTAGATATATTTGATTTGCAAATCTAATAAATAAAAATGCATATTAGGATAAATTTGGAAACTTAATATAAAATTATTTATAGAGAACATATAAAAGCACTTTTTTCGGGCAGCCTCCTGTTCTGTTCTCTGAAGACCATACATCATCGTTGATTCACTGCTGTAAAGAAATTCTAAGTCATCAACCACCAGTTCAACTGACGGTTTGATTTTGCCCCTCTAAAGGGGCATTGTTACTGATCGCCCCAAAGGGCAGTGTCACAAGCATTGTTACTGATCCGCTTATAAAGCAGTACCGTACTACGTTAATCTTCTTTTCTTGGCACTTCTGCCTACTCCATGATGTATTTCTGGACTGCTTCATCTGTGATATTACCTATTGTTTCTACGTAATATCCTCCTGCTAGTTGTACTGCATACCGTCAGTTCCCTCTGACGGAATGTGCTGGCTCTTATTCCAAAATGTATAATTCCAAATTATTTATTTCCAAAAAGGATATTTTTTACGTTTTTACTTAGTGTAGGTACTTACAATCAATTAAAATTTATAAATATAAAGGAGGCGTCCATTGGAATCAACTGTTTTGAATGCTGCTCTGTCGCAAGGAATATGGGCAGTTCTTGCTGTATTTTTACTTATATATGTAGTTAAATCTAATGAAAGGTTTGAAAAAAAACAAGAAGAACGGGAGAAACAATATCAAGAGTTGCTTTCGGCATTGACTGAAAAATTTAATATTCTCAGTGATATCGAGAAAGATATTTCAGAAGTCAAAAATTATATTTTAAAAGAGTAAAAATATCAGCAATTAGTATTTTAGAAGATAAACATATCATATATTTTAAGCCATTCGCTTTTAATTGTCAGCGAATGGCTTTTTGTATAGTTTTTGCTCACATATTATTTTCAAAAAAAATTTTTTAAAGAAAAAAATGTGATTAATAAAGTTTAATTTCGTATTACATATATAGTAATAATTTTAGTTTCCATTTTGTAGCCATTATCTTTTTTTTAAATAAAAGGCAGGAAATGGGACATGGAAGAAAATAGAATATATGGACAAGGAACCCGTAAAACTCAGGTTCACTTGACCTATCTAAAAATAAAATTAAAAAAATAGTTTCCAAAAGAATCAGGAATTGCGTTTTTATATAATGAGTTTGCAAATTCAATAAATTATCAGGAGGATAAAACTATGGCTAATAATTTTAATGGAACTACCCTTACTATCTCAGCAGCCCCAACAGCAGGTGCCAAATTACCCAGCGATATCGCAGGGAATGTTGCAGGAATTGCAATCATTGATACAACAATGTACTGTGTCAAAACAACGGGACTTCAGTCAGCATTGTATAAGACTGATTCGTATACTTCCAATACTGCAACCGCAACTTGTGTCGAAGACAAAATTGTATGGCCGGGCAAAAGCAATTGTTTTGCGTTGGGTCTGACAAAAATCGGCAATTATCTGTACGTACTTGCAGAAGATCACAAAGGATATGGCGGATCTACCACCATATTAAAAATGAATGCAAACGGAACCGTATCCGGCACCTGTAATATCAGTGGATTATTTCCGAATGGAGCATTAGGAATTACAGCCGCCGACGGAAAAACCGAAACCTTTATTATTCTTGGAATTGGTTCTACCAACGATACCTTAACCTTCAAGAAAATCAAGTGGGGAACTACTCCATCTTTGGAATCAACTTTTTCCGTTAAGAACAAGGGATATGGATACACATATCAGCTACAGGATATTTACTATAATACTTCATATGGTTTATTTATTTTAACCAATAATACATTCAGTACACTGCAGAACAGTATCCTTGTAGTGGATTATAACAACAGTGACAGAGATGAAGAGATCTACACACCTGCAGCAGTAATTAAAGTAGAGCCCGATGGTTACAATCAATATAATCTGGAATCAGTATGCATGAAGGCAAATAAACTTGTGCTCGCTTCCAATATTACGGATACCAGCGATAATCAGGCGGATAGATTTTCTATTTTAAACGGAATTACCTATGCGAATGGTACCTATAGTTTTAAGTGTGCTCTGAAAAAAGGTATGAAAGTGAATAATAAAACTATCGGCGGTGTTACAACTACGAATTTTGGAACTATTGCCTTTAACGGAAATACACTTTATGGTATTAAAGCAGGTTCAAAAGCGGGCACTGCCGAAATTCCCGGGTATTCCACACCCTCTGTATGTGCTGCATCTTTATTTAAATTATCGAATTATACAACTGATGCCGGTACTAAAAACGATATTTGTGATATCCAACCAGAAAATGGAAGATGTCTGTATCATGCTAATGGAATGGATTATTATGATGGCTATCTGTATGTAGCCTGTGGTGAACCTGTTGATTCTTCCAGTAAGTCTTTTGTTAAGATATCTGCCGCCAATGGTAAGGACTACGTAAGATATAACAGCACTTTCAGAACAAATGCAATAAGCCATTATGATGGAAGTAGTTTTATTGCCTTGACAGAAGATAAAAGGGAAGTGTATAATGGCAATAAATGGATTTATCCGTTACATGTTGGACATTTTTCAGATTCGTCCGCGAAATTTGTCACTGATGAAACATATTATTTCTTAAATACAGGATATGACACGCTCCAGGATATCTATTACACAAAGAAATACGGACTTTTTGTCGTCACCTGTGATGTTAGTAAAAATCCATCTAATGGTGAGTATCAGACAAAAAATAACAGGGTACTGCATTTAAATTTAAACAGAACAAAGGTGCTTACGGCTGACAGCAAAAAGAAATATACAGTTGTTATCCCTGATTTCGCTTTTGATTACAGTGTAAATTTAGCTACCTTTTTCAGTTTTGAAATGGAATCCGTTGCCGTTGACCCTGTTACAAAGAAAATGATTGTTGCAGTTAATGCAAATAGTCCGACAGAAAACAGTTCAGGGAAACATTCCGGCGAAGATTATATCTGTAGCTTTTCAACAATGACATTTAGCTGATAATTAAGGAAGGGGATGCTATGATTGAAGAAAACGACTAGTTGGTTATGGATGATTTTGGTGGGAATACTATTATGCTCTATTACTGTATGGGCATCATCGGAAGAAGATTCTGATGAATTTTATCATTGTGTTTCTATAGAGCATATAAATTATCATAATACTAAAGACAACCCTCTTTATAGGGCATCAGGTTATATCAGAGAGTCCAATGAATCATTTAAATGTTTGCAGATAAAAGACTCAATAGACGGATACCCTGTTGACGCTATCGAAGGCCATGCTTTTTACGGATGCCCTGCTTCTGAAATTATTATTCCGACCTCTGTTAAATACATATTGGGCAGTGCTTTTAAGTATTCTTCAATAAAGGAACTGACAGTGCCGGAAAGTGTATCTTATGTCGATAATTGGGTTGCTGAAAATTGCACATACCTGAAAACGCTGAACTGGAATACACCATTGGCAAAGTGTATTCCGACAGGCGCTTTTGCTTCTTGCACCAGGCTTAAGCAGGTCAATTTATCTAAAGGCGTTGAAGATATTATGGACAGTGCATTTGTAAGCTGTACGTCTCTTGAAAAAATCGTACTGCCGGAAACTGTAAAAAGCATTCGTGATTATTCTTTTTCAGGATGCAGTTCCTTAAAAGAAATTTACATACCAACCAGTGTAAAAAACATCTCCGGAAGTGCATTTAGCGGTGATAAGAAGCTGGTGATTAAGGGAAATGCCAATTCTTACGCCGAATATTATGCAAAAGCCAATGGCATCCCTTTCAAAGAAGTTGGCTCCGCACAAAAGCCGATCACTAACAGACCTTTGATTAAATCCGCCCAGGTATCAGGGAATACATTAAAAGTGTCGCTTTTTAACAAAGTGCCTCAGGCTACCTATACCTATTATGTGATGGCTTACATTTATGACCTGGCAGACAAAAAAGAGTTTGATGATTGCAGCGTACGTAAAGTCCGGACATCAAAAACAGCAGTTACTATGTATAATATGCCCAAGGGACAATACAGGATTTATTGTAAATCAGAGCGGAATGGAAAAATCGGCTGGTCAAATGATCTGTGGTTTACAATAAAGAATCAGCCGGTTAATACTCCGGTTGTAAAAAATGTATCCGTAAAAGGAAATACGATAACTGTTACAATGGCGGTTCCGAAGAAGAGCAAGGGATATGATTGCATCCTTGCGAAAGACTGGGACGGCCTCCCGCATGAAGCTGCTTATACCCTAAAAAATCAGACCGCACAAAAAATTGTTTTTAAAAATGTAAAACCCGGAACGTATTATGTTACAGCACATGCGTTTGTCAGAGAAAAGATTAATTCAGGAAAAAAGGTATTTGGTGATTGGGCAAAATACAAAAAGATTATAGTTAAGTAAAAATGGGCGCGGATTGTATCCGCGCCTTTACATAACTCTTTTTTATTTTGCCAAAACAATTCTTTTCTTACCTGCGTTACTGCGTTACATCACAGGGAAATCTCTGCTCTGCCGTCTTCCATCATGATTCTGGCATCCTTATCCCAGGAAAGGGCCAGACGGCAGCCGCTTCCGCCCGTCGCCGTCACGGTAATGGTCTGTCCTTTGCGGACTGCCTTCACAGACATTACTTTGTTTCCATGGATATCCGGTATGAAGATTTCTGCTTCCGCTCCATCTTCAAATTCCGTAAGAAGCAGCGTTACGTCTTTCGTATAATCATAGTCCGGCTTGTCCTGGCAGCCTCCAAGGGGAAGGATGGTATTCTGGGGGACAAGCAGCGGCATGGTATGATAATCAAAACGTCCCTTCTGCCATCCCGGGCCTGTCAAAGTTTCTCCTGTCAGAAGATTGTACCATTTCCCTTTTGGAAGGTAATATTCCACCTCGCCCGTTTCCTGAAAGACCGGAGCAACAAGCAGGCTTTCTCCCAGCATATACTGCATATCCAGAGGCAGGCAGCTTCTGTCCTCCGGAAATTCCATAAACATTGGCCGCAAAAGGGGAAGCCCCTGTTCATGGGCCTGTACGGCAAGCCTGTACAGATACGGCATCAGGCGGCATTTCAACTCAACCATTTCCTTCAGTACCACGCAGGCTTCCTCATCAAACAGCCACGGAACCCTGTAGGAAGAGGAACCGTGCAGCCTGCTGTGGGAGCTTAATAAACCAAACTGGCACCAACGCTTATAAATGTCCGCCGTGGCCGTCTGTTCAAAGCCGCTGATATCATGGCTCCAGAAAGCGAAGCCGCAGCTTGCAAGAGAAAGACCGCCTCGCAGCGTTTCCGCCATGGAAGAATAGCTTGCGGAGCAGTCGCCGCCCCAATGCGCCGGGAACTGCTGGCCGCCCACTGTCGCAGAGCGGGCAAACAGCACTGCGTTCCCCTCGCCCTTTTCTTTTTCAAGCAGGGTAAATACCGTCTGATTATATAAATACGTATAATAATTGTGCATATCCACCGCGTTGGAATCGTCAAACCACCGGATATCCCGTACAGGAACCCTCTCGCCGAAATCTGTTTTAAAGCAGTCCACGCCCATATCAAGCAGCGCCTTCAGCTTACCCTGATACCAGGAAACCGCATCCGGGTTCGTAAAATCCACCAGAGCCATTCCCGGCTGCCAAAGGTCTGTCTGCCAGACGGAACCATGCTGTTTCTTTAACAGATAGCCAGCTTCTTTTCCTTCTTTGAATAAATAAGATTTCTGTCCGATATACGGATTGATCCATACGCAGATCTTCAGTCCCCTGTCATGATAACGCCGGATCATACCCTCCGGATCCGGGAAGGTCTGCGGATCCCAGATAAAGTCGCACCACTGGTAAGCCTGCATCCAGTAGCAGTCAAAATGAAACACATGCAGCGGGATCCCACGGTCAGCCATCCCCTGGATAAAGCTGCTGGTGGTTTCCTCATCATAGTTCGTGGTAAAGGAAGTGGTCAGCCACAGCCCGAAGGACCATGCCGGAGGCAGGGCCGGCCTTCCGAACATTGCCGTATACCGCTCGATCGTCCCTTTCGGACTTCCCCCTGCGATCATATAATAACTGATGCTCTCCCCTTCTGCGGAAAACTGTACCTGCTCCACCTTTTCGCTGGCGATCTCAAATTCCACATCGCCCATGGAATCCACAAGCACCCCGTAGCCTCTGTTTGTCAGATAAAACGGAATATTTTTGTAGGTCTGTTCACTGGCTGTTCCGCCGTCCTCATTCCAGATCTCCACGCTCTGTCCGTTCTTCACAAAAGGAGTAAAGCGCTCTCCAAGACCATAAACATATTCCCCAGGTTCCAGTCCAAGCTGCTCTACCATGTACTGCTTCTTTGTTTCCTGGTTGGACATATGCGCCATATTCCGGTAGCCTGTGGAAGTCAGATACTGGTTTCCGTCAAAATAAGAAATCTTCCAGCCGTTTGCCTCTTTGCTGACGACTGCCCGCAGGCTTCCCGTCTGATAGGTGATCGAATCCTCTTCCTCCGTAATCCGCACATCCGGCGAAACATCCGCAGCAGCCGCATAAAGCCGCTTCTCATTGCTTCCGTCAAAATGAGTTACAGAAACATGGAGTACATTTTCCATAGGGCTGTACAGACGAACGGTAAGCATTCCCACGTTCAGACAATCTCCCCGGTTCCTGATATGGCTTCCTACGGCATAAACCGTAAGCTCCCTGCCATTGGCCTCATGTCCCGCATATTCCACGGCGTAAAGCGGAGTAATCTCTTTTTTCATCAGCCAGAATCCATTTGTAAATTTCATGATCTTCCTCCTCGTATGATTCTTATTTTTCGTAACAGAATGGACATGCCCGTGCGGACGACACTGTAATTCAAGACTCGTTGGCGAGTCTTGGTGTGGGATTCGGGTCAGCTACGCTGACATAATTCCAAACCGAATCCCTGCATATCCTCGCGGAGCATATATCAGATGGAGGATTGAATCCCGCCACTGATACAAATTCGTTACTCACCGCCTATAGAGGCGGGAGTCATCCCACATCTGATATAAAACAGTCAGGCGGCCTCAGGCATGTGACGATCCAGTACCGGATCCACCAGCATGGAGGCCAGCAGCCCGTAAAGCCCCGGCAGGATCAGAATGACCGCCGGATTGATGAGCAGAAGCAAGTAACAGCCAATAAACAGCAATATCAGCAGAAATGATTTCGGAAGATGGCGGAACGTCAGATAAAAAGAAAGCTTCACGATCCATCCGGTGGGCATATCAAATCTGGACAATGCAGGAAAGGCATACCCTGCGGCAGCAATCACCAGCAGCGCGCAGAACAGGTACAGCATCTGCAGAAACAGCCCAGCCAGTCCCCCGAACTGTTCCCGGACGATCCCGTAATTCAAAAGGAGAAGAAATACAGCCCCTCCGAAGATCAGCCAGACAGGGATCGATGCCTTAAGGTTCCGTTTATAGGAACTCCAGAATTTTTTGCTCACCGTATCAATATCCTGGCGGACAGATTTGGATACGGCTGCATAAAGCGCAGTAAAGGAGGCTCCTGCCGTTATCACCGGGATACACCCCAAAATCCAGAAGATACTGACGGCGATCAGGTCAAAAATCTTTCCTGTATAATGATAAAAACCAGTTCCTGTTTCAAATATTCCCTTGCCGGACGACGTCTGTCTCTGCATAACCGGGCCTCCTTTTCTATGTAAAAGCGAACGTTCACATTCTGCTTTGCCACATGCTCATAAACGCAGGCCGCTGCGCGGCCTTATCTGCGTTTAACTTTTTTAAACCTCTACGGGCAGTTCATAACCATTTCTTGTAAACAGAGGAATCTGCTGCAGCGGAGCGTCCACATCGATCCACTGTCCGCCCTCATGTTCCTCTTTTGTCCAGGCATTTTTCCAGACGCTTCCCTTGGGAAGATAAAGCCGTACCTGTCTTGCGCCTGCGTCTGTCACCGGTTTTACCAGAATGTCCGGCCCAAACATATACTGTGTTTCCGTTTCCCAGCAGGTTTCATCCTCCGGAAATTCATAGAACATCGGACGCATGACCGGCGTTCCCTTTTCATGTGCTTCCCGCATACGCTCCGTTACATATGGACGGATTGCTTCACGAAGACGAAGGTAAGAAGATAAAATCTCATAAACTTCTTCCGTATAGCTCCAGACTTCATTGGGTGCTCCCGATACGCAGGTTGCTCCGCCTGTGGTTCCATACTGGGGCTGCAGCGGCCAACGATAGCCGTGGAGGCGCATAACCGGGCAGAAGCACCCGTACTCAAACCAGCGGACAAGCAGCTCATGGAAATCCGGATCTTCCACATTGGCGCCGAAGAAGCCGCCGATGTCCGTGGTCCACCAGGGAATCCCCGCAATTCCCATATTCAATCCTGCCGCTACCTGATTTTTCATGCTCGGGAAGGAGGATTTGATATCGCCGGACCACACAAGCGCACCGTACCTCTGGGAGCCTGCCCATGCACAGCGGAGAAGATTGATGATATTCTCCTGCCCCTCTGCTTTCATGCCGTCAAAGAAGGTTTTTGCATACATAACAGGATAGATATTGCCCACCTGAACATCCGGTCCCAGATGATAGCGGTAATTTTCAAAATCGTATACCGTATATTCCGGTTCCGCTTCATCCAGCCAGAAAACCCTGATTCCTTTATCGTAATAATTCTGTTTTGCTTTCTGCCATACATATTCCCGTGCTTCCGGATTGGTCGCGTCATAGTGCAGAGTATTTCCCTGAAAATCCATGGAAATGGGATAACCGGATTCCACACGGATCAAAAGGCCCTTGCTCTTCATTTCATTGAAATTTTCGCTGCGGTAATCTACAGTCGGCCAGATGGATACCATCAGCTCGATGCCCATTTCCTTCAGCTCTGCGATCATAGCGTCCGGATCCGGCCAGTATACAGGGTCAAATTTCCATTCGCCCTGGCACGGCCAGTGGAAGAAATCTATCACGATCACAGATATGGGAAGATTCCGGCGTTTATACTCCCTGGCCACCTCCAGAAGTTCTTCCTGAGTCTGGTAACGAAGCTTGCACTGCCAGAAGCCCATCGCATAGTCCGGCATCATAGGAACCTTACCTGTGGCGTTTGCATAAGCCTCCTCGATCTCTGCGGGCGTATCTCCCGCCGTGATCCAGTAATCCAGTTTTTTAGCGGAAAAAGCCTCCCAGGTAGTGATATTTTTTCCGAAATTTACACGGCCCACTGCCGGATTGTTCCACAGAAAGCCATAGCCCAGGCTGGAAAGTACAAAGGGAACGCTTGCCTGGGAATTGCGGTGCGCCAGCTCCAGATCGGCGCCTTTGACGTCCAGATAGGGCTGCTGATACTGTCCCATTCCATAGAGTTTCTCCTTCGGCGCGGAAACGAAACGCATGGAAAGACGGTAATCCCCGCCGATGATCGGCTTAAATTCTCTGGCTTCCACCTCCAGGGAGCTGCAGGTGTTCCCGAACATATCTTTCCGGTTGCGCACATATTCTTCCAGCAGGATCTCTCCTTTTTGGTTATAAAAGGTCAGTTTGCCGATCAGGTTCAGTTCTGCCTTGATCTTTCCGTTGGTGATGGAACCGCCGTCTTCACGGATCTCGATCTCCGGAGCGCACTCCTTCTGCGGGGGAAGCAGCGCCCAGTCCTCCGACGGCATCTCCGCTATCTTTGTGGAACGCACCCTTAAGCTGTTCTCTCCCCATGGTTCGATCACAAGCCGTTCCGCTTCATAACGGTAGCAAAGAGCATTTCCTTTCTGCTCAAAATACCCGTATACATCTCTTACTTCTTCCTGATTTGCCATAAAAAACCTCCTCAAATGATCAAATAATCAGATTTGTACCTGCCCGCCGGACAGGTACAGAAATGAAATTTTGAAAAACTGGTAACTGTTCCATTCCTTCATAGTTACAAATCAAATATCTTATCAATGTTACAAATCAAATGTCTTATCAATCCTTAACGGCTCCTGCCACCAGACCGCCTACAATATATTTCTGCAGGAAGATAAACAGCAGGATAACCGGGAGAACCAGGATCGTTCCATAAGCCATGATACAGTTCCACTTGGTTCCGTATGCATTCTGGAATTTATAAATATTCGCCGTCAGCGGCCTCATGGTTTCTCCCACATTGAAAGTCATAGAATAAACCAGGTCATTCCATCCATTCAGGAAGGAAATCACGACGATGGTGATAATACCGGTTTTTACCGCCGGGATCATAACCGAAACGAACGCCCGAAGGGAGCCGCAGCCGTCCAGCCTGGCCGCCTCGTCAAGAGAAATGGGGATACTCTTAAAGTACGGACGCAGGGTAATGATCGCAAACGGTATGGAAGCGGCCGCAATAGCCACCGGCGCTGTAAAATGCGTTCCAAGGAAGTTAATCTTACTGAAGATCAGATACATCGGCGTCAGTGTCAGGGATGCCGGAAGCATCTGCGCAACCAGGAAGGTCAGAAGGAACACATTGCCGCCCCGGACACGGTAGCGTCCCATTCCGTAAGCAGCGGGAATACCAAGCACCAGCGTAATGCCCATGGTAAGGAAGCCATTGATAAAGCTGTTTCTAAGGGACATCAGAAATGTCTTATCCTGCAGGTTTACAAGCCAGGGTTCAAAGGTAAATTCCCTGGGATAATAGGTCAGGATCTTTCCGAAGGTTTCCGCGTCCGACTTGAAGGAAATCTGTATCATCCAGTATACAGGAAACAGGAACAGGATTGCAATAAGGACAGCGATCACAGAGTTCCTGACGTCTCTCCTGGCTTCTTTCCGGCCGATATTTTCTTTCCCGGCGGCCTTTGTTTTCTGTCCAACATTTTCTTTCATGATCAATCATCCTCCTTTGACAGCAGCCGCAGATAGAACAGCCCCACAATAAACAGACACACAAACAATATCATAGCCACCGCGGAGCCTTTGGAAAATTCATACTGGGTAAAGGACAGCATGTAAGAATACGTGCCCAGCACATCCGTGGAGTTCAGCGGCCCGCCTGCCGTCATAATATACATCAGGTCAAATGCGCGGAATGTATAGATAAATCCAAGCATCAGTACGGACAGCATGGAACCTTTCATCAGAGGGAGGGTAATATGCAGGAACCTCTGTCCCCAGTTTGCCCCGTCGATGGAAGCGCTTTCGTATACATCCGGAGAAATACTGGATAATCCGGAAATCAGAAGGAGCATGTTAAACGGGATGCCGACCCAGCAGTTCATGATAATGACTGCGATCAGGGCTGTGGAGGTATTTACCAGCCATTCCGGCCCTGTGATCCCGATTTTTCCAAGAAGGTTATTGATCAGCCCGGCATTGGAGAAAATATTTTTTCCAAGAAGACCGGTAACGGACATCGGGATCATGTAGCTGACCAGGAGAAGTCCGCGGACAGGTCCCGAAAGCGTAAATTTCTGATAGAAAAACAACGCCAGCGCAAATCCGATAGTAAACTGGAATACAAGACAGGTGATCGTAAAAATAAAGGTATTTTTCAATACGAGCATAAAAGTATCGTTATGAAACAGTTCAATATAATTCTGGAGCCCGATAAAAACGGAGCCGCCTTTGGCAAGGTTTTTGACGTTTACATCTTTAAAGCTCAGAATAACATTGTATATCAGCGGGTAGCCCAGCACCAGAAGCATATAAATAAATGCCGGCAGGATAAAACAGTACGCTTCACGGTTTTTCCTTGCGGACATGGATAAGGATTTTTTCATGAGAGCATCACCCTTCCCCTTTCTACTTTCTTTTTGATTTTAAAAAACGGCTGCCAGCAGACCTGCATGGCAGCCATCGATCATCTTCGTTATGGACTAAAAAATGTATTATGGAAGAGGTGTTTCCGCAACGATCGGAGCGATCTTCTCATTTGCCTGCGCAAGCGCGTCTGCCGGATCAGTTCCGTCTACAAATACGGACTGGCATGCGCTGTAGATTGCTTCGGAGATGGTCGGCCATTCCGGATGCGGTCCGCGTGCCTGCGCATAATTCATCTCATCTACAAATACCTGGAAGCCGTCCTGCTCATAGGTATAATCTGCTGTGGAATCCTGACGGGTGGGAATCTTTCCTGCAGTTACAGCCCATTCGCCCTCTTTTTCCTGGGAGCAGAGCCATGTCAGGAAATCTACGCAGCCGTCAACGTCGGCAGCGCCGGAGCAAACGCCGAAGTTCTCGCCGCCGATGGTGGAGGTAGAGGTTCCTTCGTCGCCTGTAGGAAGGAGACAGAATTCATAGTTGAACGCATCGCCGATGGTATCGGTCTGTGCCAGATGCCAGGTTCCGACTTCTGCCAGTGCAGCCTTGCCTGCCGCAAACTGATTGAAAGCGTCTGCCTGTGTCCAGTTTACGCATTCTTTGCTCATATAGCCGTTCGCTACAAAATCGCCGAGAACAGACAGGCCGTTTACTGCGGATTCGGCAGTCAGGTTATCAACATTTACGCCTTCTCCGTTCAGTTCGGAACGCAGCCATGGAAGAAGCTGGAAGGTTCCCTCTTCTGTGGAGATCGCGCACATTGCATAGCCGTATACATCGTCGTCCGGATTTGTGGTAGCGGCTACCATTTCTTTAAATTCATCCAGACTGGTGGGAACGTGGTCATATCCTGCTTCTGCAAGAAGATCCATGTTGCATGCCAATGCAAGACAGTTGGTGTTCTGCGGCAGTCCGTACAGGTTTCCGTCGGAATCCATGCAGGAGCTTAACGGTCCTTCATAGAACTGATCGGTTTCGCCCCATTCTTCCAACTGAGCGGTAATGTCCTCAAATACGCCAAGCGAAATATAAGAAGCCATATCCGGGGAATCTACCATACCGATATCCGGAAGTTCTCCGGAAAGAGCGCCGATGGTATACTGGTTCATCAGCTCTTCTCTGGAAACATAGGTACAGGTAATGTGGATATCATCCTGCAGTGAATTGTATTCATCCACCCAGTCTACAATTGCCTTTGCATCTGCGGATGCGTCGAAATAGTGCCACAGGGTTACTTCTGTAGGCCCCTCTTCCGCATATACCGGCATTGCTGCAGCTACAAGCGACATCACTGCGATTCCTGTTGTCAACAGTCTTTTTTTCATCATATTTCCTCCTTTTCCTTTTTGGTTCTGCAAATTGCTTGTACTTTTTGTACAATTATCTTTGCGGTTTCACGTTTTTTGTAGGTACATTTTACCATTTCTATTTCTATGGCAAAACCTATTTTTTTACGGAAAAGGGGGAAGAAAATAGGATAAAATTTTAAGATTCGGAAATTATTTTAAGATTTAATCAAATTTTTCACAATCATGAATATATTCCGAGGGGGTCTTCCCCGTCACCTCCCGGAAACATTTATTAAAATATTTAGGATCGGAAAATCCCACTTCATACGGGACTTCTTTTCTGTCGCATTCCCCTGTCCGGTACAGTCTCTGCGCCTGCTCGATCCGGTATTCCCGGAGAAATACGGAAAAGTTTTTTCCGATATTTTTGTTAAATAAATAACTGAAATATTCCGGGCTTAAACCAAGGTCGCCGGCAAGATGTTTCTGGCTGATCTTACCCGCATAGCCGGACTGGATGATATCCAGCGCACGCAGGATGATCGGATGGGCCTCCGGATATTTTTCCCGCAGGCTTAACTGCTCCTGAACCGGATAAACATGCTTTCTTTTCAATCTGGCGGAGATTTTCTGTAAAATCTGTTCTATTTCTTCTCTTGTAGGCGGCTTCAGAAGATACCCCGCCACCTCCAGGGATATAGATTCCTGCGCGAACTGGAAATCCGCATAGGCGCTGACAACTACAAATTCTGTCTGAAGGGACTGGGAACGGACTGCCCGGATCAGGGAAAGCCCGTCCAAAAACGGCATTTTGATATCCACAAAAACAAGATCCGGATGCAGCTCCAGAATCAGATCCAGCGCCGTCTGCCCGTTCGCCGCAGTGGCGATCACCTGGTAATCCCCCTCAATACTCCCGATCAGCTTCTCAAGGCCCTGGCGGGTCCGCTGCTCGTCTTCCGCTATGATGATCTTCATAAATACCCTCTCCTATTTTAAGCTTACTCTGAAAAGTCCTCCCCCGGATGTTCCCCCAAGGGCAGCCAGAAGGTGAAGCAGGTTCCCTCTCCCGGCGCTGTTTCCAGAGTAATAGACAGTTCTTTTCCAAAGTACATTCTAAGACGTGTCACCGCATTCTGGATTCCGATTCCGCAGCCGTTTAACTCCAATACATGAGGTTCCCCCAAAACCTGTTGTATCAGGCTGCTTATTCCCGGTTCCATACCGCAGCCGTTATCGCTGATGCTGATTTTAAACCGTTTGCCGTCCGGACAGCCTTTTATCACGATCAGTCCGCCGCTTTCCCTCCCCTCGAATCCATGAAGGATAGAATTTTCTACAAAGGGCTGCAGAAACAGCTTGCAGGAAGGCCATTCACTGTACTCTGACGGAAATTCTATCCGGTAATCGAATACCTCCATCAGCCGGAACTTCTGAAGATAAAGATATTCCTCCACCCATTTAATCTCCTGTCCCAGAGTGATCGAAGTATATCCTTTGGAAAAAGAGTACGCCAGCATACTGGACATCTTTTTCAGCAGGGTGGCGACCTCGTAGTTTCCGGCTTCAATGGCGTTATAGTTGATCGCCGTCAGCGTATTGCAGAGAAAATGCGCGTTGATCTGGGATTCCAGCGCTTCCCGCTCCGCCCTGTTCTTCTGTTTGATGGACATGGTTTTTTCCCTGTAATGCCGGTCGATCTCCTCCTGCTGCTGATGCAGGGAATCCAGCATGGAATTGTAATCCGAGGCAAGCTGCCAGATTTCGTGGGAGCCTTTAATCTCGATTTTCTTCCTTGGGCTTCCCAGGCGGATGTCGTGCATGGCCTCCCGGATCTCTCCTACCGGCCGTAAGATCTTCTGAAGGGCAAACTGCCAGATGATTCCGCACACAAACAACAGGAACAGATATAACAAGATACTGCCCTGGTACATCTGATTCACACGTTCATGCATTCCCTCTGTATCGATGGTAATATGAGCAGTCCAGTTAAAATAATCCAGGTCACGGCTGATATCTATATATTCCGGCCTCTGCGCCAGGTATTCCTCTGCACTGATATTCTGAAACTGTTCGTCTTCATGGTAAAGGATTGTCCCTTCCCTGCCCGTCACATACCCGATCTGCATGCTGTCACTGACAATGGAATCCAGCCGGAAGGTCACTACCACCACATCCGTCACGGCACTCCAATTGGAACTTCTTCCTACCAGCGGCAATGCAAGGTGGAAAAGCCTTGCCTTCGGCATGCTTTCGTGTTCAAATGGTTCTTCGCTGACACAATACCTGATGGATGATGAGGAATCCAGAAGCTCCATTACGTCTTTATAAAGATTCTGCAGGGTTTCCAGGCTTTCCCCTGTCCACAGGTTCGCATATCCGCTGGCAGCCCAGTAACGCCCATATTCCTGCAAAAGCCCGTCCTCGTTGACAATGGCCACTGCCGCGATATTATTGGAATAATGTGTCATAAGGCTTAGCTGCTCTTTCAGCATAAACTCCTTCCGGGCACGGGCGCCTTCCAGTTCCTTTGCCGTTTTCACCGTATTGCGAAGGGTACTGTCCACTGCAATGCTGCAGCCTGTTTCAACAATATCCTGCAGCATATTGTTGATATTGGTCGTGGAAGAATCCAGAACAGCCCGTTCCGTCCGATCCGTCTGTTCCAGCAGATAATCAAAATATTGATTTTTTACATAGGACTGAAGGATCAGCATGGCCGTCAAAAGCAGGACGATCACGGACAGAGTAACGGATACTCCTATATGTGTTTTGGTATAATCCCTGATTTTTTTGATAATGTTCTTCATAGCCCGCCCCTCTTTTCTTTCTCCTTCATTTTTTCCCTTCCGCACTGAACATAAAAAGGCACCTTTTTCGTGCTTTGTAGTATTACTTTGATTATACACGAAAAGGTGCCCTCATGGATAGATTTAAATAAAAATATAAACTTGATTTTAAATAAGCTTTGGAACTTATTTATTTTTCTGTATCTGTCTCTTCAACTTCATCCTCTGTCTCAGCTTCGCTCTCTGCAGCAGCCTCCGTATCCTCTGTTTCTTCCACAGCAGTATCGGAATCCTCTTCACTTTCCGCCGCTTCCGTATCTCCGGTTTCTTCCGTATTTCCAGCTTCATCTGCATCAGTTTCTGCCGTATCAGTCTCTTCTGCATCGGTCTCTTCTGTACTGGTCTCTTCCGTATCAGTCTCTTCCGCATCCTCAGTTACTTCAGCAGCGTCCTCAGATGTCTCTTCCTCCGGAGTCTGAACAGAGAAGCTGTGGCTGTCAGTGATCGTCAGTGTTTCCAGAACCTTTTCATCAACGGTAATGTCCGCATCCTCCAGCCACTTGTCTGTTGTCTCAGTATAATATTCGGTCTTTCTGGACGCCACGATGGATTCCTTCTCAGATTCTGTTGCCTCTTCGTCAAAATCCGAATCCAGCCTTACAATATAGTAGCTGCTGTCAGTCTCAATCAGTTCCGGCGCAACCTCTCCCTCTTCAAGTTCACGGAGAGCCGCGATCACTTCCTCCGGATAGGATGTATCTTCTTCCTCATCTTCCCCGATATTTGTAGTGAAATTCCCCTCCAGGGCAGAATACGTATCGTCTACTCCCTTGGCGACCTCATCCATATCCGCTTCAGGATCTTCCTTCATCTGATCCAGGATTTCCTGTGCCTGTTCCTTTTTCTCAGCGATATCTTCCTCTGTCAGTTCATCGCCGCTGGTGGAAACGCTGACGTAGGTGAAGCCTGACTGCTGGGCCTCCTCGTCAGAAACCTCTGTATCCGCCTCTGCGACAATGGCGTCATACATTCTTGTATAATAAGTCTGCAGCTCCAGAAGCATCTTTACCTGATCCTCGGTAACTGCCAGTTCCTTAAGTGTTTCCTCCGTATTGGCTTCCATAAATGTAGCCGCAGCCTCCGCGATGGCTGTCTGGTCCTCGTCCGTAACCTCTACATTATAGTCCGAAGCCTTTTCCTTCATAATACACATAAGCTCAAGCTGCTCTAACACGCTGTTTCTCGCCTGCTGGCCATAGGTCTCTCCGGATTCCTCATCCACCTCGGCGTCCCAGATATTTCCAATGCTTCCCATGAAGCTTAAGTACATGGATTCCGTCGAAGCCTGCTGCTGGCGCGCCATCAGGCTTAACACACCCATGGGGATCTCTGTTCCGTCTACGGTTGCAACTGTCTTCGTGCCGTCTAATGTTTTTTCTCCGCAGCCTGCAAGCATTCCTGCTGCCATTACTCCCGCAAGGGCAGTTACTGCAGTTCTCTTTACCAATTTTTTCATTTCTTCCTCCATCACTGCTCAAGAATATATAAGAAAGGAAGTCTGCTCCGTCCTTATTTTATTTCATTATGATTAAGAGTATAAACTTTTTTTACTCTAAGGGCAAGGATATTTCCAAAAATACGGGATATTTCACCAATATTTCACCCTTTCCATTACTGATCCCTTACTCTTCCGCTATTTCGCACAGCTCCTGTACAAATGTTGTCAGCGCCTCCAAAAGATTTCCCGTGGGCGTCAGATAAAATTTGGGCTCCTGCTCCGCCTTAAACTGAAGGCCTCTTCTGTATTTCGCAAGCAAAGCGGGAATTCCCGCGGGGTTCAGGTGCGCTTTTTCATATAAAGTAATACGCGCATCCTTACCCATCTGCTTAATTTCCGCTACATATGCCTGATGTGCAAGCGCCTTCATTCTTGCAATGGCAAGCAGATTCAAAACGGCTCTGGGCAGCTCCCCGAACCTGTCCAGAAGCTCTTCCAGCATATCGTCGTAATCCTGCTGCGTCTCAATCGCCGCAACCCGCTTATAAACATCCAGCTTCTGGAATTCATTGCTGATATAAGACTCCGGAATAAACGCATCCATAGTCAGATCTATGGTCGTTTCAAAATCCTCCATGGTACGGATACCCTTTGCCTCCTTGACCGCTTCACTGAGCATCTTGCAATACAGATCATATCCCACAGCATTCATATGTCCATGCTGTTCCGCCCCAAGAAGATTCCCGGCTCCCCGAAGCTCCAGATCCCGCATGGCGATCTTAAAGCCGCTTCCCAGATCCGTATACTCCCGGATAGCGGACAGACGTTTTTCCGCTGTTTCCTTCAGCATCATATTGCGGCGGTACATCAGAAACGCATACGCTGTCCTGTTAGAACGGCCGATACGCCCCCGAAGCTGGTAAAGCTGCGACAGACCGTATCTGTCGGAATCATGGATGATCATGGTATTGACATTGGAAATGTCCAGTCCGGTCTCGATAATCGTTGTCGTCACCAAAACATCTATATCCCCGTTGATAAAGCTGTACATCACCCCTTCCAGCTCGCGCTCGCTCATCTGCCCGTGGGCAAAAGCAACCCGCGCATCCGGAACCAGTTTTGAAATCCTATGGGCGATCTCCGCAATATCATTTACCCTGTTATATACATAATAAACCTGTCCGCCCCTGCGCAGCTCCCGGCTTACAGCCTCCCGGATAGTTTCCTCATCATACTCCATGACATACGTCTGAATGGGTACGCGGTCCATGGGCGGCTCTTCAAGAACACTCATATCCCGGATTCCGATCAGGCTCATGTGAAGAGTTCTCGGTATTGGAGTCGCGGTCAGAGTCAGGACGTCCACATCCTTCTTCAGCTGCTTGATCTTCTCCTTATGGGTAACTCCGAACCGCTGCTCCTCATCAATGATCAAAAGTCCCAGATTCTTAAATTCCACATCCTTGGACAAAACCCTGTGGGTTCCGATGACCACATCCACCATACCTTTTTTTAAATCCGCAATGGTTTTCTTCTGCTGTGCAGACGTCCGAAAACGGCACAGGAGATCCACCCTCACGGGAAATTCCTTCATCCTCTGTACAAAGGTATTATAGTGCTGCTGGGCCAGAATGGTTGTTGGCACCAGATAGACCACCTGCCGGCTTTCCTGGACCGCTTTAAACGCCGCCCGCAGCGCCACCTCGGTTTTTCCGTAGCCAACGTCCCCGCATATGAGGCGATCCATGATTTTGGTACTCTCCATATCACGCTTGGTATCTTCAATAGCGGCAAGCTGATCTTCTGTCTCTTCAAAGGGAAACATTTCCTCAAACTCTCTCTGCCATACCGTATCCGGCCCGCACACATACCCTTCCTTTTCCTGACGGACAGCATAAAGCTCTACAAGATCCTTCGCGATATTGCGCACGGCTCCCCGCACCTTGGATTTTGTCTTATTCCACTCCTGGCCTCCAAGCTTATTCAGCTTCGGCGCACGCGCAGTATCCGCGCCGGAATATTTCTGCAGAGCGTCCAACTGGGTTGCCAGAATATAGAGATTACTGCCTCCCCGGTATTCGATCTTAATGTAATCCTTGACGACCCTGTCCACCTCTACCTTTTCAATACCTTTATAGATTCCAAGGCCATGCTTTTCATGGACCACAAAATCTCCCACGGACAGCTCTGCAAAATCCTGAATACGGTTTCCGCTGTAATTCTTTTTTTTCTTTTTTTTGCTCTGTTCCCGGCCAAAAATATCCGATTCCGTCATAACGGCAAATTTTATCAGCGGGTACTCAAAGCCCTTTCTGGTATGGCCATAGGCGACCATGATCTCCCCGGGCCGGATGATCCTGTCATAGTCCTGACTGTAAAAAGCATTCAGCTCCTCATCCTGCAGATCCTTTGCAAGCCTTTCCGCCCTTGTCCTTGATCCGCAAAGAAGCGCGATCTGATAACCCTGCCGTTTGTACTGGCGCAGATCCTTCACCAGAAGCTCAAAGCTGCTGTTATACGAGCCGATGGATTTCACAGTGAAATCAAAGCTCTCTGTGAATTTCCAGCCATCCTTCTTCGGAGGCAGGGAACAGACTGCCGCACAGTTTCTCTGATTCAGCTCTCCGCACACCGTATCGTACTCGCAAAGCCACTGTTCGGGAAGGTTCTGCAGTCCTTTTTCCTCGCGGTTTATGCGGCTCTGACGGAACTCTTCCTCAACCTCCCGCGCCTTCTCTGTCAGACGATTGGGCTCGTCCAAAAAAATCAGCGTGTCTTCCACCGGAAAATAATCCAGAAAGGAAACCATCCCTTTCCCTTCCGTCTGCTCTGCCGCCGGATAGATCGTAACTTCATCCAGATTTTCCAATGACCGCTGGCTCTGGGCGTCAAAGCTCCGGACAGAATCGATCTCATCTCCCCACAGTTCCATACGGATAGGGTTTTCTTCGGTGAGAGGATAAATATCCACAATTCCTCCCCTGATGGAAAACTGACCCGGCATCTCTACCTGGCCCACGCGCTCATAGCCCATACTCACCAGAGAATTTTTCAGTTCATCCAGGTTCAGCTCACCGCCGCTTTGGTAAGAAAGAAGACGTTTGCGGATGCTTTCCAGAGGCGTCAGATAATCCATACAGCCGTCAATACTTGTCACCACCGTGATCTCCTTTTGGGAAAGCAGCGCCTTTACCACCTGCATCCTCTGACGGATAAGGAGATTTCCATGGATATCAGCCTGGAAAAACAGCAGATCCTTGGCCGGATAATAATATATATTTTTGTCGTAAAAGCGGTAATCCTCGTAGATTTCCTTAGCGCGGCGTTCATCCTCCGCCAAAATAAGACGGCATGGAAAAAGCCCGGAAAGTCCATACATCAGATGAGCCTTCTGGGACTCCATGCATCCGGTAATCTGCAGGACGCCCTTATTTTTTTTACAGCAATTTAATATTTCCTCCATCTCTGCAAGCTTTTGCAGAGGATGCAAAAAAGTATCCATACGGTTATCCTTTTCTGTTATATTCATTCATAGCGGCGTCCGCACCGTCGGCGATGATCTTTTCCACAGCGTCCCCGGCTCTCTGAATCGCCTCGTCGATCAGCTTCCTGTCGCTGCCCGGGAAACGTCCGAGCACATAATCCGCCAGATCCCAGCCTTTTGGCTTGGCGCCTACGCCGACCTTGACACGGAGAAATTTCTGTGTGCCCAGCCGCCGGATAATGTCCTTGATCCCGTTATGGCCGCCTGCGCTTCCCTGCTTCCTGATACGGAGCTGTCCGGGCTCAAGGTCAATGTCGTCATAAACCACGATCATCTCATTTTCCGGGTCTATCTTAAAATAGCCTGCCATTTCCTGAACCGGCCCGCCGCTCAGATTCATAAAGGACAACGGTTTCATCAGGATTACCTTTTCGCCCCCGATGATACCCTTGCCGTATATGGCGTTGAATTTCACGCCGCTTTGGGGAATCCCGTGCTTTTCTATGAGGTAATCAATGGTGTCAAACCCCATGTTGTGCCGTGTACCCTCATACTGCCTTCCCGGATTTCCCAGGCCAACTATCAAATACATAATAACTCCTTTTAAATCTTCTTAATTGAAATATACCATCTCTTCTTCCAGCGGATCGCAGGGTTCCACATTGTCCGCGTACAGGACAATCCCTTCTCCCTGATATTCCATCCTGTTCTCAAATCCGACCTTTGCAGTCACATCCACCCACTGGCCTTCCTTTATTTTAGGCGCGTAATTGCTTTTGCATACATATCCGAGAAATGTAGTATCGTCCGCGCAGCAGGTCATAGCGGTGCGTCCGGGAACAAAGAACTTGCTTCCCATTCCTCTGGGGCGCAGGGCGCGTCCTTTAAAGTGAACGGTTTTCCCCACATATCTGTCCGGATGGTCCATGGCGTCCACAAACCAGATTCCATAATCCTCCGGCAGGATATCGATTACCGGAGCGTCTATGTCAAAGGGCATTTCATCCTGGAAAATATCGTCCAGCTCCCCTTCCTCATCCTCAAAGATAATCTCCGCCCGCTGGTTGGCAACCTTGATTCCCCTGCGATATGTGGGAAGCGGATCGTCCTCCTTGCAGCGGTTAAAAATAACCATATCCGTATTCCGTACCATATCCATAAAAATGGATTTCATATTTGCCATATACATCTGGAAGGTACTGGCGTCCACGCAGGTAATCTGCTGTTCTACGCCCCATCCCTCCGGCTTCTGCATCTGCTCGAACCTGCTGAACAGCCACATGCCGTTGTACTCGATAATTACACGCTCCGGCTGATGGATGATCTCCATAGCCGTCAGACGTTCCGTTGTAAAATCCTCTTCTTTTTCGATGACTTCAACTACCGTATTGCTCATTCTGAGAGTTTCCCTGTCATATTCTTCTTCACCCTCTTCGCAGAGGATCAGAAGGGTTTTCCCATCGATATAGAAGTAATCCTGCGCTAAGGTAAAGTTCAAAAAAGAAGTTTTACCGCTCTCTAAAAATCCGGTTATCAAATAAATCGGGACTCTGATCTCGTCCATACTTCATTTCCTCTCTCATCCAAAATCCATACCTGTTTATAATCCAAAAAGTTCCGCCAGTTTCTCTTCCTTTAATTTGGAACCGATCACACAAAGGCGCCCTGTATATTCCGCTGCCCCATCTCTGATCTCCGTCTCACCGGGAACCATGTCAAAATGGATCCATGAACCATCCTCTGTGGGCAGCATTCCCTTCGCCCGAAGAATAACCCCGTAATCCTCAGAAGCTGACAACTGCTCCAGAATCTTCTCCAGCGCTTCCCTGGAATACTTCTTAATGGTTTCACGTCCCCAGCTTGTAAAAACTTCATCTGCATGGTGATGGTGATGGTCATGGTGAT
>JAUNGB010000174.1 GCA_030524715.1 Eubacteriales bacterium
AGGTATTCTCTTTAGTCAACTCCCTTTACACTTTAAATTATACAGGAAGCTATCAATTTCTTATGATTATTTAAAAAACCAACCGTTTCCTGATAGCCTGCCAAAAATTGATTCACTTTATCTTTTCTTCCCTCTGATTTCTTCCAAAATCTGAAAGATACCAGAAGTTCTTCTATCTTAGAAAAGATTGTCATAATGATTCCCGGGGAAAACATAATCAAAAGCAAAATAACTACTAAAGCAACATTCAGGGACAATCCCACAAAATACAGAAAATAATATCCTTTCAGATACTCTCTCAGCGGCTCCCGCCAGAAAAGCAAAATTCCCACGCCTGTCACAACAAGCACAAATTTATAGACAACCGCTACGGTCATCAATACTACGGTGGACGCAGAAATGGAATGCCCGTCTTTTTTCATATAATATAGCTGCATCGGCTGTCCGCCCGTCGCAGACGGTGTGACGCCTGAAAAGAAAAAGCCAATAAACGAATATGAAATACAACGCAACAGTTTTGCCCTCTCTCCTATTCCTTTCAGCAAATAACAGATCATACTGCCCTCTCCTGCCACATAAAAGACGGCCAGGAGCACTGCCGCCGCAAGAGAGGGTATTGACATCATTTGGACAGCATCTGCTATATCCGCCATGTTTTGATTCCGAAAAACACTCCAAAAAGTGAACGCCATAATCACTGCAAATATTCCCACATTCAACGCTATGTTTTGTTTTTTGTTATTCATAGGCAGAAACACTTTCCGGCACACACTGCGAATCTTCTGGCACAATTTCAGATAATTTTCCCTCAAAAATCACCCTCTGCTCCGTATACTCTAAAAAATCCTTCGGCGTTACAAGCGAAAAATGTTTTTCCGAAACACAGATTCCTTTTTCCTGCAAGACTCTCGCAATATAAGAAGAACAGGTATATTGATTTTTCAGATAAAAAGGAATACCCATTACAATAAACGGCAAGCCAAGTACTGCATAATGGATATGGAACCGTTTTCTCCAATCTGTATGCAACTGTTCCATAATCTCCTGTTTTTGCCGTGCAGTACAGGATAATTCGCAGATTCGGTAAAACGCTGTGGGAAACGTATGCAGAATTTTGTTTTTATCTTCCCTTTCGAATCCGGAGAAGAACGGAACCGCAGGATTTCTCCGTCCTACGCTGTATGCTTCTGTGAGCATTGCGTCAGCCGCTATTACTACATGAATATATCTTTGTTTCAGAAACCTCCGGATCAATGAGGCAAAAATCCCCGGCGTATCCACAAATGCAAGATAAATATGAGCCATTCCATCCGCCTTTCTATTGAAATTTGTAAATCTTTTTTGCAATCCGGTATCCATTTACTGTCGCTTTCTTCCCTAATCTTCCCGGCAGATTCGTCAAACCGCTCAGCTTTGTATAGCGCAGCTGAAAATATAACTCCGGATTTTCGTTTTTCAGATCCGCCCATATCTCCCGGTGTCTGGTCTTTGCATTTTCATCTCCGGAAAGCAGCAAATGTATGGAGGAAATCGCCATCATAATGGACACATTTCTGCACATATAGTTTGCCAGTTTTGGATGTTTCGCCCGTACTTCCCTTAAATCCACACACTCCGCAACAATTTTTGTAACCTTGATCTGCTGTTCAATTCTGGAGATCAGCACTTTTTCATTCACAGACTGGTCTTCCCTGCCCAGATAATACTGATACAAATTGATATCCATATAGCAGAGGGTTTCTACAAACGGCAGAGGATAGTAAGCGAAAATATTATCCACGTAAAAGGTATGCTCCGGCAGGACCACTCCTGATTTTCTCAGCACATCTGTGCGGTATATCAAGGCGTGCATGATCAGATATTGAGAGGGACGGAAAGCCCCGATCTCTTCCCAGGAACATATCCGTCCCTCCGGGAACACATTCCGGTAATTCATTATTTTTTCCGTACCCTCGTCAAGATGATTATATGTATAGTTACAGATCAACAGATCAGGAGATGAAGCAGCCTTATTTATTTTCTCCAGTTCCGCCCACTGTTTTATCTTTCTTAAAAGCTCCCGGTAAGCCGTTTCCTCCAACCAGTCATCCGAATCCACCACCTTAAAATACCGCCCTTTCGCCAGCTTCAGGCCTGTGTTTACTCCGGAACCGTGTCCGCCGTTTTCCTTATGCACCACTGTCACAATCTCCGGGAACCGTTTCGCATAAAATTCAGCAATCTCCCCTGTCTGATCGGTGGAGCCGTCATCTACCACGATAATTTCCACATCATTATCGCCTGTGATTAAAGAATCAAGGCAGCGCCTTAAATATTTCTCTGAATTAAAACACGGTACTGTAATTGTTAAGTATTTCATTTTACACTATCCTTTCCCTGTCTTATCTTGTTGACCGCCGCATATTGTGATGCGTATGGTTCCTGCCTGTGTGTGATATGCGGGCTTCTTGTTTCATTTCCTGTTTGGATGAGACATATTTTCTGGTAACCCCAAGGATAATCGCAGACAGATACAATGCCATCTGGATTCCCCATATATGTCCCGTGAAGTCCATATACGGATTATACCAGTCCAAAATCTTTGCAGTTACACATACCAGACTGCATACGACGCATATATGTAATAAAAATCCTCTTACTCTGTTCATGCCAATCCCTCCGTGATAAAAATTCCATCTTCTACTTCATGTTCCGGCTTATAAGGATGGTTCGCCACCTGATCTTTCAGTATCATAAAAGAGCAATGACCTCCATCCAGATTATAAGCCGCCTTGCATCCTAAGTCCTCAAACACCTTTGCCATCTCATCAAGGAACATTCCTCTTGAACTTTTCTGCCTCCCGTCTACAAGCAGCAGGCAATAATGTCCCGGTTCATAATATCCGATTGCCGTCCTGGGATGGGACTGGCGAATATAATCCCATGTCAGAAACTTATCCTTTGCTTTTCCGTTTTCATCCAGTAAGCCGGGGCCGAAAATCCAACTCTGGTATGCGCCCCTGTCAACTAACTGCTGTAAATCCACCTGCCCCGGCTGGTAAATGTCCATCGTTCCATCCCAGTTTAAGACACAGGTTTCTTCCGTTGTCTGCTTGTTCCGGTATATCACGCCATTCCGGATAATCGTTCCGTTGTCCTCATGACGGTTATTGCTGTAGGAATCCCCGTTTACTGCAAGAATAGACTTCATCCTTGCCGACATATCGGTAAGCTTCTCTGAATATCCAACTCCATAAGTATCCTTCGCAAATGCTGTCTGGAAACAGGTGATATCCCCTACATAAATATCTGCAAGCACATAGGAAATCTTCGTCCCGTATTTCTCATGTTTCCCTGAATTGGACTTATCCAGTTTTCCCGTATCATACTGATGGTAAGACAACTGTACAGACACATTAGGGCTGGTATAGGACGTATCTGTAGATACAACCTGATCGGTAAACTTATCTGCAAATTTTTTGTGCCAATCCTGTGTATCCATTGTGATGTTTGTCCTCTGCAAAGAATCACTCTGTCCTTCCGTATCTTCTATCTGTACCTCTGTCTGCTCATCCATTTTTTTCATAAGCGTATCCGGGTTTTCTGTATTCTCTGTATTTTTTCACTAGTTTACAACTTTTGAAATTTCCTAAAACCTGATAAAATGTAGTCTTCTA
>JAUNGB010000008.1 GCA_030524715.1 Eubacteriales bacterium
ACTTCTTCAACGGGAACTTCGGTTTTTGCTTCTGCAGCCGGAACTTCAGCCTTTGCTTCTTCAGCCGCAGCTTTAACAGTGGAATCAGCCTTTTTGGCTCTGGTCTTTTTGGCAGCGGTAGTTTTGGGCTTTTTAGTTTTAGTCTCTTCAGTTTCTTCAGTTTTGGCTTCCTTGGAAGCGGAAGTCTTTGATTTTGCCGTCTTTGCTTTGCTTACCGTTTTAGTTTTAGTCTCTTCAGGTTTATCTTCTTTAACAGGAGCGGATTTAACCTCTTCGGCTTTGGTTTCTTTAGCAGGAGCGGATTTAACCTCTTCGGCTTTCTCTTCTTTAACAGGAGCGGTTTTGATTTCCTCAGCTTTATCTTCCTTTACGGCTGCTGCTTTGCTTTCCTTTGCCGTTTCGGCTGCCGCCTGCTCAGCCTTGACTTCTTCAACAGCGGCGGTGATTTCTTCAGCCTTGGATTCTTTCACGGCCTTGGTTCTGGTCTTTGCTGTGGTTTTAGCAGGAGCTTTTGTGGAAGCTCTTTTTACACTCTTTTCTGCAGGGGCTTTTTGCCTGCTTGTGGTTTTTGTCTCTTTTTTTTGGGTCATCTTGTACCTCCAAAATTGAAATTTAATGATAATATTCTGTTTGGCTATGCCAGAATAAAGAAGAGGACTTCCTCGTACCGTGCTTTGATGCCAAACTATGTAAGAATTTTTACGGACGCTTTTTCATTCTTCTGACATTTCCTCCCACTATCTATAGAAGCGAGAGGAGCTTTGTTAACTCAAACATTAATCAGTTCGTGGGTATTATATCACAAATATTTTGTACAGGCAAATACTGCGGGACAAATAATCATTATACCCGTATTTTCGTTTGCTTTCTGTCTGTTTTGGTGTAAAATAGAAGCAACGGCTGAGTATGCGGCAATAGGAGAGGTAAGATGGATATGGACAATAAGAAAAACAGTAAGGCAGAAGGACAAAAGATAAATACGACACGTTTTTTGTATGTCAGCTTCGGGATCATCGTCATTATATGCGTGGGAGTCCTCGCACTTTTTGCTAAGGTGACAAATGAAAGCAGCGCTGATACCATCAATGAGATCGGTACGATCTATATGGAAGGGATGAATGAACGGATCGCTATGCATTTTGAGGCTACCATTGAATCCAGAATGTCCCGTGTGAAGTATCTGGCGGAATCTTTTTCTCCTGAAGAGGCCGATGCTGACGGTTATGAGGCGATGAAGGAAACCCTTTCTTACGGGGCAAAGGCCCGGAATCTTACTCATCTTGCCCTGTATACGGAGGACGGACAATTTGAAATGCTTCTGGGGGAACCCATAGAATTGGCGGATCAGGATCCTTTTCTGGAATCTGTTATGAAGGGAGAGGAAAAGATCGCCGCCGGAAAAAGCCGGGACGGGGAAGAGGTTGTGGTAATGGGGGTTCCGGCGGAGTATCCTATGAAAAACGGCGGAAAAAGCGTTGCCCTGACAGGAGCCTTCACAGTGGATTATCTGAAGCAGCTTCTTGCGCTGGATAATGATTATTCGCTGGTCTATTCCCATATTATCCGCCATGACGGAAGCTTCGTGATCAGAACAAGAGATGTGGAGGAAGATAATTATTTTGATCTGATAACAGATTATTTTGTGGACAATGACGGAAGATCCCCAGAGGTCTATGTCGAGGAATTAAAGGCTGCCATGGAGGCGCGGGAGGATTATTCCGCCCTGTTCTATCTGGAAAATGACCGGCGGCATCTATATTGTACCGCGCTTCCCTTTTCAGAATGGTATCTGATAACCGTAATGCCATATGGTTCCCTTGATGAAGCGATCAATGAATTGGAGAACCAGAGATTTGTCCTTTTACTGTCAGGCATCGGGATCATTCTCTGCGTACTTCTGATCATTTTCGTTATGTATTTCAGACTGACCCGGAAACAGATTCTGGAATTGGAGGAAAGCCGCCGGGCAGCAGTCAGGGCAAGCAAGGCAAAGAGCGAATTTTTGTCCAATATGAGCCATGATATACGAACGCCGATGAACGCTATTCTGGGTATGACTGCCATAGCGACGGCTAATATCGATAATAAGGCTCAGGTACAGGACTGCCTGAAAAAAATTACAATGTCCGGCAAGCATCTTTTGGGGCTTATCAACGATATCCTGGATATGTCCAAGATAGAAAGCGGAAAGCTGACGCTTACCTCGGAGCTGGTGTCCCTTCCGGAGATCATGGATGGAATCGTCAATATCGTACAGCCGCAGATCAATGAGAAGCGGCAGCAGTTTGATATTTTTATCCATGACATAAATACGGAGAACGTTTATTGTGACAGCGTACGCCTGAATCAGGTGCTCCTGAATCTTTTATCCAACGCCGTAAAATTTACGCCGGAGGGCGGCTCTGTCAGTATTTCTCTATTGGAAGAGAACTCGCCTGCGGGGGAGGCTTATGTGCGTGTCCATTTATATGTAAAGGATACCGGGATAGGAATGTCTCAGGAATTTATAGAAAAGCTTTATGATTCTTTTACCAGAGAGGACGACAAACGTGTACACCGGACAGAGGGCGCGGGGCTTGGCATGGCGATTACAAAGCATATTGTGGATGCAATGGACGGCAGCATTGAGGTAAAAAGCGAGCTGGGGAAGGGCACGGAATTCCATGTGATCTTTGATCTGGAAAAGGCGGCTGTCCAGGAAGAGGATATGATCCTGCCTGACTGGAGGATGCTGCTTGTGGATGACGACGAGGAGCTTTGCGTGAGTACAAGGGCGTCTCTGGAATCCATAGGATTGAAAGCAGACTGGGCTTTGGACGGCATGACCGCAATTGAGATGGCAGAGAACAGCCATAAGAATCATAAGGATTATCAGATTATCCTTATAGACTGGAAGATGCCCGGAATCGACGGGATCGAAACCGCACGGAGAATGCGGAATAAAATGGGCGATGATGTACCGATCCTGCTGATTTCCGCCTATGACTGGAGCAATATTGAGCAGGAGGCGCGGGAGGCGGGCGTTACCGGATTTATTTCCAAGCCTTTATTCAGATCTACGCTTTTCTACGGCCTGAGACAGTATACGGATCAGGAAGCTCCGGCAGTTGAGCAAAACCCCGGCTGCCGTACGGATTTCGGCGGTATCAGGGTCCTTATAGCAGAGGATAACGAGCTTAACTGGGAAATTGCAAACGAATTGCTTTCGCAGTTCGGATTAAAGCTTGAGTGGGCGGAAAACGGTCAGATCTGCGTGGATAAATTTATGCAGTCTCCTGCAGGTTATTATTCCGCAGTCCTTATGGACATCAGAATGCCGGTGATGACAGGCTATGAAGCGGCTGCGGCTATCCGGGGTTCGGACAGGACAGACCGGGATATCCCGATCATTGCAATGACTGCCGACGCGTTTTCAGAGGACATTAAAAAATGTCTTGCGTGCGGAATGAACGCGCATGTTGCAAAGCCCATTGACGTAAAAGAAGTAGTGAGGCTGCTTGATAAATATATTATCCAAACAAAGGAGGAATTGTTGTGACATTAAAGGACTTACCCATAGGAAAAACAGCAACAGTACTTAGCGTTGGAGGGGAAGGCGCCCTGCGGCAGCACTTTCTGGATATGGGAATTATTCCCAAAGCGGATATTACCATGGTAAAGCATGCTCCCATGGGAGATCCCATTGAATTGAGAATCAACAGCTATGAATTGACGTTAAGGCTGGCGGATGCGGAAAAAATTGAAATTCACCACATACGGGACAGTGTTCCAAGAGAAAACGAAAACAATCTCCAGAAGAAGATCGAGCATCCGGGGCTTGGCGAGGGCGGAAAATACCACAGCAAGGCAGACGAGAATCCCCTTCCGGACAGTACAGTTCTGACCTTTGCCCTGGCCGGCAATCAGAACTGCGGGAAGACGACACTTTTTAACCAGTTAACCGGAGCCAACCAGCATGTGGGAAACTTTCCCGGAGTGACTGTTGACCGTAAGGACGGGGCGATCAGGGGAAATAAGAACACTCTTGTGACGGATCTGCCCGGCATTTATTCCATGTCCCCGTATTCCAGCGAGGAGATCGTTACCCGGCAGTTTGTTCTGGAGGAACATCCAAAGGGGATCATCAACATTGTGGACGCCACAAATATAGAAAGAAACCTCTATCTTACCATGCAGTTGATCGAGCTTGATATCCCCATGGTGCTTGCCCTGAATATGATGGACGAGGTGCGGGAAAACGGCGGTTCCATTTTGGTAAATGAGATGGAAGAGATGCTGGGAATCCCGGTGGTGCCTATTTCGGCCGCCAAAAATGAAGGGATCAGTGAGCTGATCGACCATGCCCTTCACGTGGCAAAATATCAGGAACGCCCGGGAAGACAGGATTTCTGCGAAGCGGACGACCATGGGGGAGCCGTGCACAGATGCCTGCATGGGATCATGCATCTCATTGAGGATCACGCAAAGAAAGCACAGATTCCTGTCCGCTTTGCGGCAAGTAAGCTTGCGGAGGGAGACGATCTTATTCTGGAACAACTGGAACTGGATCAGAATGAAAAGGACGCTTTGGAGCATATTATACAGCAGATGGAGGCTGAGAGGGGACTTGACCGTGCGGCAGCCATCGCGGATATGCGTTTTCACTTTATCGGCAAGGTCTGTCAGGATACTGTCGTAAAGCCGAAGGAAAGCAAAGAGCATATCCGGAGCATGAAAATAGACCGGATACTGACCGGGAAATATACGGCGATTCCCGCTTTTATCGGTATTATGGCAGCCGTCTTTTGGCTGACGTTCAATGTTATCGGGGCATGGCTTTCCGGACTTCTGGAGACAGCAATCGGGTGTCTTACGGAACTGACGGAGGCGGCTCTGACAGCGGGAAATGTAAACAGTGTCCTTCATTCCCTGATCATCGACGGCGTGTTTAACGGCGTAGGCAGCGTCCTCAGCTTTTTGCCTACTATCGTTACTTTGTTCTTTTTCCTGTCATTGCTGGAGGACAGCGGATATATGGCAAGGGTAGCCTTTGTAATGGATAAATTGTTAAGAAAAATCGGCCTGTCCGGCCGCAGCATCGTACCTATGCTGATCGGATTCGGATGTACGGTTCCGGGCGTTATGGCAAGCCGGACGCTGCCCTCTGAGCGTGACAGGAAAATGACGATTTTGCTCACTCCCTATATGAGCTGCTCTGCAAAGCTGCCGATCTACGCCTTTTTTACAGCCGCATTTTTCCCGAAGCATGGTGCGGTTATTATGATCGGACTGTATTTCGGGGGGATTCTTACGGGGATCCTGATGGCGCTTATTATGCGTAAGGTCATGTTTAAGGGAGAAGCGGTTCCCTTTGTTATGGAGCTTCCCAATTACCGTATGCCGGGAGCAAGGAATGTGGGACAATTGCTCTGGGAAAAGGCAAAGGATTTTCTTCAGAGGGCATTTACGGTGATCTTTATTGCAACGATTGTTATCTGGTTTTTGCAGACCTTTGATCTTCATTTTAATGTAGTGACAGATTCCCACAGCAGCATTCTCGCGGTCATTTCCGGATGGATCTCGCCGATTTTCAGGCCGCTTGGCTTTGCGGACTGGAGGATTTCCACAGCCCTGATCGGCGGCTTTATGGCAAAGGAAAGCGTGGTCTCCACGGTATCCGTTCTGTTTGGGTCGATCGCAGAGCTGACCAGTGCGATCACTCCGCTGGCAGCGCTTAGCCTGCTGGTATTCTGCCTGCTGTATACCCCCTGTGTAGCGGCGGTTTCCTCTGTAAAGAGAGAGCTTGGGGGAAAATGGGCGGTAGGAGTTGTGGTTCTCCAGTGCGTTGTCGCATGGATAGCAGCCCTGCTTGTAAGACTTGTCGGGCTGGCACTGGGAATGGCGTAATAGCTAGAGCGTGTTTGAAAATAAAAAAAGAAAGAGGGTGAGAACATGAAATATTCTGAAGATCCCAACAAACAGTATCATATTCAGGTGGGAAAAGGCGATATCGGACGCTATGTGATCCTTCCGGGCGACCCCAAGCGGTGCGCTAAGATCGCCGCTTATTTTGAGGATGCAGAGCTCATCGCGGACAGCCGGGAATATGTCACCTATACAGGTTATCTGGACGGCGTGAAGGTAAGCGTTACCTCCACAGGCATCGGCGGCCCTTCCGCAGCGATTGCCATGGAGGAACTGGTGCAGTCGGGAGCCGATACTTTTATTCGTGTGGGCACCTGCGGCGGAATGCAGCTTGATGTGAAGGGAGGGGACATAGTGATCGTCAGCGGAGCCATCCGGATGGAGGGAACCAGTCGGGAATATGCGCCTGTTGAATTTCCGGCAGTGGCGGATATCGGCATCACGAACGCGCTGATCGCTTCTGCAAAGGCTGCTGATGCTGATGTTCATGTGGGGGTTGTCCATTGTAAGGATTCTTTTTACGGACAGCATTCGCCGGAGATCAAGCCGGTAAGCTATGAACTGCTGAACAAGTGGGAGGCATGGAAGCGGCTTGGCTGCCTTGCGTCGGAAATGGAATCCGCCGCGCTGTTTATTGTGGCAAATGCGCTGCATGTCCGCGCCGGTTCCGTATTACTGGTAATGGCCAATCAGGAAAGGGAAAAGGAAGGCCTGAGCAATCCGGTAGTACATGAAACGGACATGGCCGTCCGGATCGCGGTGGACGCCGTCCGAAGACTGATAAAAGAAGATACCGGGGAATGAATTTTCAAACACGCTCTGGTACGACAACGGACTGATCTGCGATAAAGAGAAACATAAAAACAATATATGGAGAAGGAGGAATGACTATGGCAGCAAATACGCAGACACCTCATAACAGTGGGGAGAAGGGAGATTTTGCAAAAACGGTACTGATGCCGGGGGATCCGCTCCGGGCAAAATATATTGCGGAGACTTATCTGGAGAACCCAAGGCTTGTAACATCTGTCAGAAATATGCTGGGCTACACGGGAACCTATAAGGGAAAAGAAATCTCTGTTATGGGAAGTGGGATGGGGATGCCTTCCATCGGCATTTATTCCTATGAATTGTTTAACTTTTATGATGTGGAAAATATTATCCGTATCGGTTCTGCCGGGGCTCTTCAGGACGATCTGGAGGTGATGGATGTGGTGATCGGCATGGGAGCCTGTACAGACTCCAACTATGCCGCCCAGTTCGGCCTTCCCGGAACTTTCGCACCTACTGCGGATTACGGGCTCTTAAGGCGAGCAGTAGAGATCGCGGAGAAGCAGGGCACAAAGGTGGTCGTGGGAAATATTTTGTCATCAGATTCCTTCTACAATGGAAATCCCAATGCGAACGATCTGTGGAAAAGCATGGGAGTCCTGGCAATCGAGATGGAGGCGGCGGCCCTTTATATGAACGCGGCCAAAGCAAAAAAGAAAGCCTTATGTATTCTTACTGTTTCAGATCATATTTACAGCGGAAAGGAATTGAGTGCTGAGGAACGCCAGGTGGGATTCCACAGGATGATGGAGATCGCCTTGGAACTGGCGTGAATTTTCAAACACCCTCTGGAATTGGCGTGAAGATTTCAAACGCCTGAATGATTTCACGCAAATCATCCTTTATGGCAGGAAATTTTCCAAAACTCACGCTGTCCAGCCCACCCGGGAAGCAAATGGTAAAAATTCCGGAACCCTGAATGGAAGGCTGTTACAGGCACCAGGAACAGGATAACAGTGATGAACTGCGGCTCGTCCACTGTCTGAGCGTAGCGAGTTTGGTAAGAGCCGCAGAAATCAAACATTACGGGGACACAATTCATCTCCCACCTAAGAGGTGGGAGACTTCTTGTTTAATAAGGTTAAATATCATGGAATTGTCCGATCATATTTTTGATATTCTGCATTTCACTGTCCATATCTATGACGGTCTGGGCACAGCGGAGAAGCTCCTGGCTGATGTCCTCGTAGCCGTCCATTCCTTCGATCCCTTTTTTGTAACGGATCTGGTGCTCTAAGGTGGCCCAGAAATCCATGCCGATGGTGCGGATCTGGATCTCTGCCTTTATGGGTGTCTTGCCCTCAGAGAAAAAGACGGGGATTTCTACGATCATATGATAGCTCCGGTAACCGTTGGGCTTGGGATTCTTAATGTAGTCCCGTATTTCAAGAACGGTAACGTCATCCTGGTCGGAAAGAAGCCCGGCTACTGTATAAATATCGTCGACAAAGGAGCAGACCACCCGGATACCCGCCACATCATGAAGCTGTTCCTGGATATTTTCAGGGGTGAATTCCAGACCCTTTTTCTGGAGCTTGCGGTAAATGCTTTCCGGCTTTTTTATCCGGGTCTTGATAAAGGAAATGGGATTTCTTTTATATTGTACAGAAAATTCGTCGTCCAGAACCTCAAATTTAGTGCGGATTTCGCGGATGGCGCATCGGTATTTCATCATAAGCTGATTAAATTTGGCTGCGTTCTTGACGAATTTCTGAGGGTCGGACGTGTCCAGCCACGGTACTTCAATTGATTCTAATTCTTCCATAAACAGTATTTTTATTATCCTTTCTTAAAAGTAAGCCAATGATAACATGGCTAAGATTTCAGGTCAACGAGTTATCGGTACTTTGTAATCAGACTATCGGTATTTGGTGATCAGGCATTCATTCATATCCGCCAGAATTTCAATGACCGCGTCATAGTTCTTTTCCGCGTGCTTTAAAAATGCCCGGAAACAGCCCTGGATCAGTACTGTGAGAAGCAGATCGAATTCCAGATCGTCTATATACTCCGGATGACGGCTGAATGTCAGATTGCGCAGGCCGTCCTCCAGACGGTTAATGAGCATATCGCTCCTGGAACCGGAAAAAAGAATGCCAAAAAGCTGATTCTGGGAAGCCATTGCGTCTGCCAGCTCCCGAAAACCTTCCTTGGGGTTGGTGAGCAGATACTCCGGATGGGGGATGTCCTTTAAGACAGATTCGATGGCCTCGTTTTCCAGAGTTTCCGCTAAGTCGTAAATATCCTGATAATGCTGGTAAAAGGTTGCCTTGTTGATAAAGGCAAGGTCGGCCAGCTCTTTTACTGTGATCTTCTCAAGAGGCTTTTTGGCCCTGAGTTCGATAAAAGCATTGATGATGCTTCTTTTGGTTCTCACAACTCTTAAATCCATGGTCAGAATTTCTCCGTATTTTCAACACTTTTTGCATTTCGTTAATTATTTTACACATCAGGAAAATCGACGGTGGAATTTCCCCGGGGTTTTTACTAAACTTATTATACTACGAATAAACGACTATAGTCAATTAAATTATACGCGTTGTATGGAGGATATTAATTATGCAAGTTGTATGGAGGATAATTTAACAATGGATATGTATGGGTTTTATACAGGAAAGATTTTTGACGCTTATGAGTTCCTGGGATGCCATCTGACGCCGAGCGGCGCAGTGTTCCGCACCTTTGCCCCGGCGGCGTCGGGAATATCCGTGATAGGGGAATTTAACGGCTGGACGGAAATGCCTATGCACAAAATCAACGACGGGAACTTCTGGGAGTGCGAGATAGGCGGCGTAAAAGAGGGGATGCTGTATAAATACAAAATATACGGAAGAAACGGCAGCGTGGTGGACCACTGTGATCCCTATGGGTATGGAATGGAGCTTCGTCCCAATTCCGCTTCGGTGGTTCGGAATCTTTATCAATATCAGTTCCATGATGAAAAGTGGATGAAGAAGAGGACTGACTGCATGGATAAGCCTCTGAATATTTACGAACTCCACCTTGGCTCATGGAGAACCGATAAGGATAGTGAAAACGGCTGGTACACCTATACCGGCATCGCGGACGAGCTGATCGCCTATGTGAAGGAGATGGGCTATAATTACATAGAAATGATGCCCATAAGCGAGCATCCAAGCGACAATTCCTGGGGCTATCAGAATACGGGCTTTTACAGTCCCACCTCCCGTTACGGGACGGCGGACGGGCTGAAGGAGCTGATCGACAGGCTTCACCAGAATGAAATAGGAGTGATCCTGGATTTCGTTCCGGTCCATTTTGCGGTTGACGCTTATGCGCTGGCAAACTATGACGGAACGGCGCTTTACGAGTACCCTCATCAGGATGTGGGCGTCAGTGAATGGGGCAGCAAGAATTTCAATCACTCCAGAGGCGAGATACAGAGCTTCCTGCAGTCCAATGCCAATTACTGGCTTAAGGAATATCACTTTGACGGACTTCGGATGGACGCCATCAACAATATTATTTACTGGCAGGGAAACCGGGCCAGAGGGGTCAACTCCAATGCGGTGGAATTTATCAGATATATGAATCAGGGATTGAAGCGGATGTATCCCGCCGTAATTCTGGCGGCGGAGGATTCCAGCGCCTTTCCCGGAGTGACGAAGCCGGCAGAGCAGGGAGGGCTGGGCTTTACGTATAAATGGGATATGGGCTGGATGAACGATACGCTGGATTATTTTAAAAAGACGCCCGAGGAGAGAACGGAAAACTATCATAAACTGACATTTTCCATGATGTATTATTACGACGACCATTTTCTGCTGCCGTTTTCCCATGATGAAGTGGTCCATGGGAAGGCCACCATCGCCCAGAAGATGTACGGGGACTATGACGGGAAATTCCCCCAGGCGAGAGCGCTTTATATGTACATGTACGCACATCCGGGCAAAAAACTGAATTTCATGGGAAATGAGTTCGCGCAGCTTCGGGAGTGGGACGAAAAGCGGGAGCAGGACTGGGATATCCTGAAATATCCAAAGCATAATGCTTTTCATAGATTTATGAAGGATTTAAATAAGCTGTATCTGTCCACTCCGGCAATGTCCGCGAAGGATTATGGGCAGGATGGCTTCCGGTGGCTGGATTGCCATCAGGAAAGTAAATGCATTTATGCTTTTGAGCGGACGGACGGACAGCAGAGGCTGATCGCGCTGTTTAACTTTTCCGGCGTTTTACAGGAAGAGTTCCGGCTTCAGGTGGGAGACCGCAGAAGGCTTAAGCTCCTTCTGGCAAGCGACGCACAGGAATACGACGGCTCCGTGGAATATAAAAAGGATACCTCCATTCCGGTAAAAAAGGGAGTTGCTTCTATTAATATCGGAGCTTTTACGGCAATGTATTTTCTGGCGGAATAACTGCCACAAAAATATGGCGGAGCAGCCGCGGTAAAAAAAGATTGCATTATTATGCATTATCGTGTATTATTATAAAAAATAATGATTGCTTTAATAAATTAATTAAGAAATAAAAAACACCGATTGCGAAGATGTATATCGTAGTGGGTGTTTTTTGCTTTACTTTAGGGAATAAGGCAGGAGGTAGTAATATGTCTGATAATGAAATGATGAATCTGGATGAGCTGGGAGAATTGAAAAGCGATATGGAGGCTCTGGAAGATGAGCTGCTGAAGAATCAGCGGATAGACCCGAACCTTTATGTGGAATACGACGTAAAAAGGGGGCTGCGCGACTCTGCGGGGAAAGGCGTCCTTACCGGACTGACAGAGATTTCCGACGTCTGTGCCTATAATCTGATCAACGGAAGGCAGATCCCTGCGGAAGGAAGCCTGTATTACCAGGGGGTAAATGTGCAGGATATCGTAAAGGGGCTGAACGGGCGCAAATATGGTTTTGAAGAGACCATTTATCTGCTTTTGTTCGGGAAGCTGCCCAACCAAAGAGAACTGGACATGTTTCTGAATGTAATGTTCGAACTTCAGTGCCTGAGCGGACGTTTTGTCCGTGATGTGGTAATGAAGGCGTCCAGCGAAAATATTATGAATGCCATGCAGCGCTGTATCCTTTCTCTGTATACCTATGACTCTGATGCGGAGGATATTTCGGCAGGAAATGTACTGCGCCAGTCGCTGGAACTGATCGCCAAGCTTCCGCTGATCGCGGTATATTCCTATCATGCATACCGCCACTTCAGAAAGGATGACACGCTGCTGATCCGGAATCCCCGGAAGGGGCTTTCCCTTGCGGAAAATATCCTTCTGATGCTCCGTCCCAGCGGGGAATACACGGAGCTGGAGGCGAAGGTTCTTGATATTGCGCTGATCCTTCACGCAGAGCACGGCGGCGGAAATAACTCCACCTTTACCAACCATGTGGTGACCTCATCCGGAACGGATACCTATTCCGCAGTTGCCGCGTCTATCGGCTCCCTGAAGGGACCCCGCCACGGCGGCGCCAACCTGAAGGTGCAGAATATGTTTGCGGATATTAAAGCGCACCTTCAGGACTGGACCAATGAGGACGAGGTATCCGCTTATCTGACAAAGATCCTGGATAAGGAGGCATTTGACCGCACAGGGCTGATCTATGGTATGGGCCATGCAGTTTATACCCTGTCAGATCCCCGTGAGGTCATCCTGAAAAAATTTGCCCGCGCCCTTGCGGAGGAAAAGGGCATGATGGAAGAATTTGCCCTTTATGAGCTGGTGGAGAGGCTTGCAGGACAGTTAGTCATGGAACGACGCAGGCTCTTTAAAAATGTGTGCGCAAATGTGGACTTTTACAGCGGTTTTGTATATTCCATGCTGGGAATCCCGGAGGAACTGTTTACGCCGATTTTTGCTATCGCCCGTATGCCCGGCTGGTGCGCCCACCGTCTGGAAGAGCTGATCAATGCAAGCAAGATCATCCGTCCCGCGTATAAGTATGTAGGACACCATACGGAGTTTATTCCGATGGAGGAACGGCCTCTCTGATAAATTCCCCTGTCAGGGCAAAACCGTGGTTCATGGGGCCGCTTCCGTGCCCGAGGTCGAGCATAGCGCTCAGAGCGCCGGAAATATAAGCCTTGGCGCGCCTGACGGAAGTACTCATATCAAAGCCCTTTGCCAGATTGGAGGCAATGGCGCTGGAGAGGGTGCAGCCGGTTCCGTGGGTGTTGGGATTGTCGATCCGTTTTCCGTAAAACCATTGATAAGAATTATCTTTATACAGGAGGTCGTTGGCGTCGTTGAGCTGATGGCCTCCTTTTAACAGCACTGAGCAGTGCCAGGCGCTGCTGATAAATTCTGCTGCAGAGAGCATATCCTCCGGGGTGGTGATGGACATGCCGGACAGGATTTCGGCCTCCGGGATATTCGGGGTAAGGATATCAGCCATGGGAAGGAGCAGCTCCTTTAAGGCGGAGACGGCTTCATTGCTGCACAGGCGCGAGCCGCTTGTGGCGACCATAACCGGATCCACAACGATATTATGGGCCTGGTATTCCTTTAATTTTTGGGAAATAGACGCAGCCAGGGCGGCGGAGGACACCATGCCGATCTTGACTGCATCCGGATAAATATCCGTAAAAATATTGTCAAGCTGTTCTTCCAGAAACTGGGGAGATACTTCCATAATTCCTGTTACTCCTGTGGTATTCTGGGCGGTCAGCGCGGTGACCGCGCTCATGGCGTACACGCCGTTGGCGAGCATTGTCTTAATATCCGCCTGGATGCCTGCGCCTCCGCTGGAATCGCTTCCTGCGATGGTTAATGCTGTTTTCATTTCTGTTATCTCACTTTCTATTCTATATGTTTTTTAAGTTATCATACAGGAGATTATTATACAGGAGAATAGAAATTTTGCAAACAAGTTTAAAAAGCCGTTGTTTTATTCCGCAGTTTTTGATATAGTATGTCAGATAAGTAAAAGTTGAGGGGTAAGGATGATGAAGAAGAGTACGAAAGCGAACAGCGTATTTTACAGCAGGATCTTCAGGCTGGTCCTGCCGATCGTAGTGCAGAATCTTTTAAGTGCGGCGGTCAGCTCTGCGGACGTGGTGATGCTGAATTATGTTGGCCAGTCCTCCATATCGGCAGTATCGCTGGCTTCTCAGTATGCGAGCGTGCTGTTTATGGTATTTTACGGCCTGGGAACGGGCGCGACTATGCTCTGCGCCCAGTATTACGGAAAAGGGGATATGCGTGCCATCCAGATCGTCGAGGGCATTGCCATGCGTTTTTCACTGGCAATTTCCTTTGTGTTTGCGGGAATGGCCCTTGCCGCGCCGGAAATGATGATGAAGCTGTTTACCAATGATCCGGAGCTGATTGCCATAGGAGCTTCTTATCTGCGATGGATGAGCATCTGCTATGTGTGCTGGGGAATTACGGAGGTATATCTGGCGGTTCTCAGAAGCATCGGAAGAGTAGTTGTGAGCACGATGATGAATGTGCTTGCCTTTTCTTTAAATATTTTGCTGAATGCCGTGTTTATCTTCGGCCTGTTCGGAGCGCCGCAGCTTGGCGCTGAGGGTGTGGCTATTGCCACGGCGTCCTCCAGGCTCATCGAGCTTCTGGCATGCTTTATCGTATCGTTTATGAGTAAGGATATCAAGCTGGATTTCCGGTATCTGTTTGTGAGCAGCAAGGCTTTGTTTTCTGATTTTGTGAAGCTGTCCCTTCCGGCTCTTGGCAACGACATCAGCTGGAGCGTGGCTTTCTCCATGTACTCGGTGATCATGGGACATATGGGGACAGATGCGGTCGCTGCAAACTCCTTTGTTGTTGTCGTCCGCAATTTCGGGACGATCCTTTGCTTTGGCACGGCGAGCGCCGGGGGAATCCTTTTGGGAAACCTTATCGGGGAAAACAAGCTGGAGGAAGCGCGTCAGGGCGCAAAGGAGCTGATGAAGCTTACGGTGATCACCGGTTTTATCGGAGGGCTGATCATTCTCGCCGCTACGCCCTTTGTACTGAAATACGCGGATTTGTCTGATCAGGCCATGCATTATCTGAAGTATATGCTTTTGATCAATACTTATTATGTGATGGGAGCGGCTGTGAATACAACGCTGATCGCCGGTGTATTCCGGGCGGGCGGAGACAGCAGGTTCGGGTTTATCTGCGATACGGTGGATATGTGGTGCTATGCGGTTCCGCTGGGATTTTTTGCCGCCTTTGTGCTGAAGCTTCCGGTCATGTGGGTGTATTTCCTGCTGTGTACGGACGAATTTGTCAAATGGCCGTGGGTCATCCGGCATTACCGCAGCGGTAAATGGCTGAACAATATTACCAGGGATAATATTAATTGAAGGTGTGGTACATATGAAATTAAAAAAAGAACACTGTGTTTTGTATGCGGTGACCGACAGGAAGTGGAGTGAGGGAACGACCCTTGCCCGGCAGGTGGAGGCGGCCCTGAGAGGCGGCGTGACCATGGTGCAGCTTCGGGAAAAGGAACTTAGCGGGGAAGCGCTTGAAAAGGAGGCTCTGGAAATACAGAAGCTTTGCAGGGCATATGGGGTTCCGTTTTTGATCAATGACAATGTGGCTCTGGCAGAGAAGATTGGTGCGGACGGCGTTCATGTGGGACAGAACGATATGGAAGCGGGGGCCGTAAGGGCGCTTCTGGGACCGGATAAGATCATCGGCGTTACGGCAAAAACCGTAGAACAGGCGCAGGCGGCAGAAGAGGCCGGCGCAGATTATCTGGGAAGCGGCGCCGTTTTTGGAAGCGCCACCAAGGCGGATGCCATCAGCATGGACCCTGACCTGCTTGACAGGATCTGCGACAGCGTGAAAATCCCGGTGGTGGCCATCGGCGGTATCCATGCAGGAAATGTCGCCCGCTTAAAGGGAAGAAAAATATCCGGAGTGGCGGTCGTCAGCGGCATTTTCGCCAATCCGGACATTGAGAAAGGCACAAGAGCCTTAAAAAGTCTGGTCATGGAAACCATTCCAAAAAGCTGAGGGCGTATCGTTACTGTCTGCAACCAAACCCTGTGCTGGCTGCCAAATGATTCCGGAGAGCAGTGTGAGAGGTTTACTTCTGTGTGGTTTCGTGCTCCACAATGCGTCCGGAATACATGGTTCTGGAGGGAAGCTCCCGTCCCTGCATGATCTGCATTAACTGCGATACGGCGGTTACGCACATAAATTCCACCTGATTATCAAGGGTAGTGATCTCCGGTGTGCTGCAGGTGGCTAATACAGAGTTGTTATACCCGGTAACCTGGAAATCCTCCGGGATACGCAGGTTATTTTGGAGCGCATATTTTACGGCGCCGGTGGCCAGTTCATCATCGGCGGCTACTACGGAGTCAAACGCAGCGCCGTTTTCCCGGATACTTTCCAGAATTGTCTTGGTTTTATCTACCGGTCCGGGGCAGGAGAAAGCGCGCTTTTCTTCCGGGTCGAGTCCATGGGCGCGGCAGGATTCCAGAAAACCGTCCACTTTCCGCTGGCCGCTGTAGCTTAATGTGCGGTAAAGCATGATCGGCCGCTTGCTTCCCTTAGAGAAGATCAGGTCTGTGATATCTCTGGTAGCGGCGAAATCATCACATAAAATAGAATAAATATTTTCTCCGCTCAACTCCCCGTTCAGAATAAAGACGGGGATTTTTTTTGCCGCGTTTAAAATATAGCTGTTTCCCTTTTCGGTGTTTTCCACGAAATGAGAACCGATAAAGAAAATTGCGTCAACATTTCTGGAGAGAAGAAGCTGTAAATATTCCTGTTTTTCCAGAAGATTATATCCTGTACAGCAGAGCATGGATGTGTAAGCGTTATCCCGAAGCTCCCGTTCCAGATAATAAACCGCCTGCGCCTGATATACGTCAGAGGAATCCGAACAGAGAAGTCCTACGGTGGACATGGTGTTCAGGCAGAGGCTCCGGGCGAAGGCGTTGGGGGTATATCCGTTTTTCTCGATGATATCCAGCACCTTTTGCCGTGTCGGCGGGCTTACCTTGTCGCTCTCGTTTAATACACGCGAAACGGTTGCAATGGATACGCCGGCCTGTTTTGATATATCATAAATATTCATAATAGACTCCCTTTCTATCCTTCAACTTATCACAAACTGTCGCTTTTTGCAATGAAATATGCGAAACAAAAAAGCCTGAAATGTCAAATAGACATGCGGCATGTCCGCTTGGCTCGTTGCCCGCGGGAATAAAGAAAGCCAGATACCCGCAGCGGCGCTGACGGGTATTTGGCTTTCAAAGAAGATGTGTAGAATGATGGCTAAAGGGTATTCATTATAAGCAGGCTTTCATTTCCTCATAGGCGCCGTTTTTCTCGATGCCTTCCAGAATTGACGCTACCTCTGCCTCAAAGTCGGGCAGTTCGGACAGATCCCTGCCCCAGAAGTCTGTGTTGGTACATACGGCGTGGGCAAGATCCTTTGCGGAGTCGTCCTTATGGCTGTAATAAAATTCCAGCACGGAACGGTCGTCGGAAATTGTGTAAGAATCGCCGTTGGGACGCTTTGCGGTAAGCCCGGCGTCTGTCAGCTCTGTGCCGCGGTAGAATGCAATATAGAACGCAAAGGATGCGGTAATGCATTTGGGAAGCTTGTGGAATTTTTCTACATAGCCTTCCAGGGACGGCATAACACGGGCTCTCCATTTGGAGGTGGAGTTTAAGGAAATTGCAAGCAGCGCATGGTCGATAAACGGATTTTTGAAACGCTCGGTTACCGCAGCGGCAAAGTCCTTGCAGTCCTCTTCCGGGAGAGACAGGGTAGGAATGATCTCTTCATAAATAGTCTTGTTCATGAAGTTTACAATAGTGTCGTCATGCATACAGTCTCTTACAATGTTCTGTCCGGCAAGATAAGCTCCCAGGACCATGGAGGTATGGGCGCCGTTAAGGATACGGACTTTTCTCTGCTTATAAGGCTTGTGGTTGTCTGTGATCAGTACAGGAAGGCCTGCTTCTGCAAAAGGAAGCTCTGCCTTTAAGGATTCCGGTCCCTCGATGACCCAGAAGCCGAATACCTCTCCCGTATCGATCAGGTTGTCTTCATAGCCGTTTTCTTCGTTAATAGCGGCTGCCTCGCTTCTGGGGAAGCCGGTAACGATTCTGTCTACCAGGGTAGAGCAGAAGATGTTCTCTGTTTCCAGCCAGTTGACAAAAGCATCCTCAAGCTCCCACTGCTTTGCATACTTCAATACGCACTTTTTCAGTTCTTTGCCGTTATCGTCGATCAATTCACAGGAGAGGATGACAAAGCCCTTTCCTGTCTCTTTTCCGAACTTCTGGAAACGGCGGTACATAAACTGGGTCAGCTTGGCCGGGTAGCTTGCAGGAGGAGCGTCGGTAAACTGACATTCCGGATCGTAGGTGATTCCGGCCTCTGTGGTGTTGCAGGCGATGTAGCGCAGGTCGGGGTTGGAAGCGCATTCCATAACCGCCTCATAGTCGCTGTGTACGTTCAGGCAGCGGCTGACACAGGAGATGATCCGCTTGTCATTGACCTTTTGTCCGTTCTCAAATCCGCGCAGGTATAATGTGTAAAGCCCTTCCTGTTCGTTGATGACGTCAGCCAGGTTAAAGCTGCCGTGGTTGGCGATAGGCTGTACAAGGACAACCTTGCTGTTAAAGCCTGCCTTTTCATTCATCATGTCAATAAAGTAATCTACAAATGCACGCAGAAAGTTTCCTTCGCCAAATTGTAAAACACGTTCCGGGGCATCCTTTAACAGATATCCGTCATAGCCCATCTCTTCAAGTGTCTGATAATTTAATTTCTTCATTGTATTCTCCTTCATAGTTACAGGGTAACGCCCTGTTTAAAAATAGCCATATCATGGAAGCCTGCTTTTTCTGATTTTACTTCTTCTCCGGAAGCCACTGCGATCACATAATCAAAAAGCCGGTCGCGCAGCGTTGCCAGATCCGTTCCCTCTACCAATGTACCGCAGTTAAAATCGATCCAGTTGCCTTTCTTCTGATAAAGAGCGGAATTACTGGAAATCTTAACAGTAGGAACCGGGGAGGCGAAAGGAGTTCCTCTTCCGGTGGTAAACAATACGATATGCGCGCCGGACGCTGCCAGTGCGGTGGAGGCTACCAGGTCGTTTCCGGGAGCGCTCAGAAGGTTCAGTCCTTTCTCCTTTACGGGCTCGCCATAGGAGAGGACTCCGCGCACAGGGGCGCTTCCCGACTTCTGTGTACATCCCATGGATTTGTCCTCCAGTGTGGAGATGCCGCCCTTTTTGTTTCCGGGGGAAGGATTCTCATAAATCGTCTGATTATGGCTCTTGAAATAATTCTTGAAGTCATTGATCAGTGTAACGGTTTTATTAAATAATTCTTCATTTTCACAGCGGTTCATAAGAAGCGTTTCCGCGCCGAACATTTCCGGTACCTCAGTGAGAATGGTGGTTCCTCCCTTAGAGATGAGCAGGTCGGAAAAGGCTCCCACCGTTGGATTGGCGGTAATGCCGGAAAGCCCGTCGGAGCCGCCGCATTTCATGCCGATGATCAGTTCGCTGCAGCTTACAGGCTCCCGTTTCATGGCTCCTGCATAGTCAACCAGTTCCCGGATCAGGGCAAGGGCGTCCTCGATCTCATTGTCGGACTCCTGAGATACAAGGAATTTTACACGTTTGTCATCATAGGGGCCGATATGCTTCTTTAATTCTTCAATATTGCTGTTTTCGCATCCAAGACCCAGTACAAGAACACCGCCCGCGTTGGGATGGTTCACCAGATCGGCCAAAATCTGACGGGTGTTCTCCTGGTCGTCGCCCATCTGGGAACAGCCGTAGGGATGCGGGAATGCGGCGATAGCGTCGATGCTGCCGCTTTTAAGAGACTGCGCCCTTCTCTCGATGGCCGAAGCGACGTTATTTACACAGCCAACAGTGGGGATGATCCAGATCTCGTTGCGGACGCCCACCTTTCCGTCGCTTCTTCTGAAGCCCTGAAAGAAACGCTCTTCTGTGGGAGCCAGTACCATATCCTGCTTGTTATAGGTATAGGTAAGAAGATCGCCCAGAGCGGTTTTCATATTGTGGACATGAATCCATCCGCCGGACCGGACGGCTTCTTTTGTAATACCGATAGGATATCCGTATTTTATAACAGGTTCATTTTCGGCCAGGTCTTCAAGAGCAAATTTGTGACCCTGGGGGATATCCTCTAATAAAGTGATCTCCTGATTGTCAATGGAAACCACTGTCCCTGCTGCAAGCGGGCAAAGCGCTACGGCGACCTTGTCAGAGGGATGGATTTTAATGTATTTCTGCTGCATATAGCTTTCCTCCTGCAATAGCGGAAAATAAAATGTAAAGGCTTACATAGAAATCTACTCTTATTTTTGCGGTTCGTCAATAGGAAAAATGAAAAAACCCGAAAAATATTAATTTTGCATAAAAACAACATAAAAATATTGTGAAATATTACGTCTATAAAAGGTTTGCAATTTGACACAAAAGTCGTTATAATAATAACAAAGTGTAAGGGCTTACATAAAACGACAAAAAATTCCATTCTAATTCAATGTAATGAGACCTGATGAGACGGAATTTGACGTCACTGTTCCTATTGTAACGCGGCCTTCCGGGAGAGCTATCCAGAACCCGTACCAGAGAAGGCCGCAGCACCAATCATCAAACAAAATGGAAGGAAACGAACATGAAAGGTTTGAAAACAATTTTGGCTGCAACGATTTGTGTTGCCGCGGTAGTGGGATTGAGCGGCTGCTCATCCTCAAACGGAGGGAAGAGGATCGTCCGAATTTCCCATGCACAGTCCGAAACGCATCCTGAACATCTTGGGCTTTTGAAATTCAAGGAGTATGTAGAAGAGAATCTGGGCGATAAATATGAAGTACAGATCTTCCCCAATGAAATCCTGGGCGCTGCTCAGAAGGCCATCGAGCTTACCCAGACAGGAGCCATCGACTTTGTAGTGGCAGGTACCGCCAACCTGGAAACCTTTGCGGATGTATATGAGATTTTCAGTATGCCGTATCTTTTTACCTCAGAGGAAGCCTACCATGAGGTTATGAATGACACAGATTATATGAATACTGTTTATGAGTCCACGGACGAGGCCGGCTTCAGGGTTCTGACCTGGTACAATGCGGGAACCCGTAATTTCTATGCCACCAAGCCCATCAATACCCCGGATGACCTTAAGGGCCTGAAGATGCGTGTACAGCAGAGTCCTGCCAGCGTAAATATGGCTAAGGCCTTCGGCGCGGCTGCTTCTCCTATGAGCTTCGGCGAAGTTTACACAGCAATCCAGCAGGGCGTTATTGACGGCGCGGAGAATAATGAGCTTGCCCTGACTAACAACAAGCACGGCGAGGTTGCCAAATATTATTCTTATAATAAGCATCAGATGGTTCCGGATATGCTCATCGCAAACCTGAAATTCCTGAACGGGCTCAGCGACGAGGAACGTGAAGTTTTTGAAGAGGCTGCAAGGCTTTCCACAGAGGTGGAGCTTGACAACTGGGATGAACAGGTAGAGGAAGCCAAGAAAATTGCCCAGGAGGATATGGGCGTAGAATTTATTGATGTGGATGTGGAGCTTTTTAAAGAAAAGGTAGCCGAGGTACAGCAGGATATGCTGGATGAGAATCCGAATATCCAGGAGACCTACGACCATATCCAGGAAGTCAACGCAAAATATACGACAGAGGAGGCTGAATGATCATGAAAACATTACATAGTATCCGTAAGGGGATCGACCTTGTATTAAGCTCTGTCTGCGCCGTTATTTTCGCAGTGATGGTTATTGTAGGAACGTATCAGATCGTGACGAGATATTTCTTCAACAGCCCCAGTACCGTATCGGAAGAGCTTCTGACCTACAGCTTTACCTGGCTGGCGCTCCTTGCGTCCGCTTATGTTTTCGGCAAAAGAGACCACATGCGTATGGGATTTATTGCAGACAAGCTTACGGGAACTCCGAGAAAAATCCTGGAGATCGTCATTGAATGTCTGGTAATGCTGCTTGCAGCAACTGTTATGGTATACGGCGGATTCAATATCATGCAGCTTACCATGACGCAGGTAACCGCTTCTCTGGGCGTACCGATGGGAGTTATTTATACCGTACTTCCTCTTTCAGGTATTCTGATCGTGATTTATTCTATCATGAATATTGCAGACCTTGCAGTAGGATATGAGAGAGAACAAAGAGAAGTGAAGGAATAAAAGGAAGGGAGAAAAAGATATGAGTACAGCAATAACCTCTGGTTTGATTATTTTGATTTTGCTGGTGATCATGCTGATCGCCGGCGTGCCGATCGCAGTTGCCCTGGGAATTTCCTCCGTATGTGCAATTCTTCCGGTTATGGACACAAGTGTTGCGGTTTTGACAGGAGCGCAGAGAATCTTCTCCGGTATTTCCGTATTCAGCCTGCTGGCAATCCCATTCTTTATCCTTGCCGGCAATATTATGAACAAGGGCGGTATCGCCGTTCGTCTGATCAACCTTGCAAAGCTGGTGACAGGACGTACTCCGGGCGCCCTGGCACAGACAAATGTTATCGCTAATATGCTGTTCGGCGCTATTTCCGGCTCCGGTACGGCGGCAGCCTCCGCAATGGGCTCCATCATCGGGCCGATCGAGAAGGAAGAAGGCTATGACCCCAATTTCTCCGCAGCGGCCAACATTGCAACGGCGCCTACAGGACTTTTGATTCCTCCAAGTAATGTTATGATCACGTTCTCTCTGGTAAGTGGAGGCACTTCCGTAGCCGCCCTGTTCATGGCCGGCTATATTCCGGGTATCCTCTGGGGTCTGGCTTGTATGCTGGTGATCTTCTGCATCGCCAAGAAAAAAGGCTACAGAAGCACTCAGAAATTTACCGCGAAAGAAAAAATCAACATCCTTTTACAGGCTCTTCCCTGCCTGCTGCTGATTATCATTGTTATCGGCGGTATCATCGCAGGTATTTTTACCGCAACCGAGGGCTCTGTGGTAGCGGTTGTATACAGCCTGCTGTTGTCCCTGTTTGGCTATAAATCCATCAAGGTGAAGGATATTCCGGGACTTTTGAAGGACAGTGCGGAAATGACAGGTATCATTATCTTCCTGATCGGCGTATCCAGTATTATGTCCTGGGTTATGGCGTTTACCAATATCCCGACTCTGGTATCCAACGGCTTGCTGGCTATCAGCAATAATAAATATGTGATCCTGCTGCTGATCAACGTGATCCTGCTGGTTGTAGGTACCTTTATGGATATGACGCCCGCCTGCCTGATTTTCACTCCGATTTTCCTTCCGGTGTGTACGGCCCTTGGAATGAATACCATTCACTTCGGAATTATGATGATCTTCAACCTTTGTATCGGTACCATCACACCTCCTGTAGGAACTACGCTTTTCGTAGGCGTTAAAGTAGGAAATGTAAAGATCGAAACAGTATTCAAACAGCTATTGGTTTACTTTGCGGCTATCTTTGTAGTGCTGCTGCTGGTTACTTACATACCTCAGATCAGTTTGTGGTTGCCAAGTCTTATGGGATACGTGTAAAATAAGAATAATGAAACCAGAATCCCAGGGTCATATTTGTCATGCTTTCATGGCAGAATATGACTTTGGGATACGAAGGGATCATAGGCATCAAAGCATTTTTGACGCCTTCATCAAAATAATAATGTAAAAAATAATGAAAAGGAGAAGAACAGCATGAAGAAATTTATGGACAGGGATTTCCTGCTCAGTACCGAAACAGCCCAGGAACTGTATCATAGCTTTGCGGAGAAGGCTCCCATTCTGGATTATCATTGCCATATCAATCCGGAAGAAATCGCAAAGGACAGAAAGTTCGACAACATCACACAGGTATGGCTGGGCGGCGACCATTATAAATGGCGTCAGATGCGCTCCAACGGCGTAGACGAATATTACATTACCGGAGGAGCCCCGGACAGGGAAAAATTCCAGAAATGGGCGGAAACACTGGAAAAAGCCATCGGCAATCCTCTGTATCACTGGAGCCATCTGGAGCTGCAAAGATACTTCGGCTATGAGGGATATCTCAATGCGGAAACCGCGGAAGAGGTATGGAACCTCTGCAACGCAAAGCTTCAGGAAGACGGGATGAGCGTAAGAAACCTGATCAGACAGTCCGGCGTTACCCTGCTCTGCACCACAGACGACCCTGCAGATACTCTGGAATGGCACAAGGTCATCGCAGAGGATGAAAGCTTTGAGGTACAGGTACTGCCGGCATGGAGACCGGACAAGGCCATGAACGTAGAAAAACCGGATTACGCTGCATATATCAGCAAACTCGGCGAGGCAGCGGAGATGGAAATCAAGACCTATGCGGATTTAAAGGCCGCACTGGTAAAAAGAATGGCGTTCTTTGATTCCATGGGCTGTAAGGTATCTGATCACGCGCTGGAATACGTGATGTATGCTCCCGCTTCTGAGGAAGAGGTAGAAGCGATCTTCGCAAAGGGTATCAGCGGAGAAGGCGTAACCAAAGAAGAAGAACTGAAGTTCAAGACAGCGTTTATGATCTTCGTAGGAAAAGAATATAACCGTCTGGGCTGGGCAATGCAGCTTCACTACGGTTGCAAGAGAGATAACAATGTATTACGTTATCAGCAGCTTGGGCCGGATACAGGCTATGACTGCATCAATAATTACGCGCCGTCCGCACAGATGGCAGATTTCCTTAATGCCCTGAACGAAACGGACGAGCTTCCGAAGACTATTATTTACAGCCTGAATCCAAATGATAACGCGTCTATCGGAACGATCCTCGGATGCTTCCAGGATAAAGGCGTGGCAGGAAAGATCCAGCAGGGCTCCGCATGGTGGTTCAATGACCATAAGACAGGTATGACAGAGCAGATGACTTCACTGGCTAATCTTGGCCTTTTGAGCAACTTTGTGGGAATGCTGACTGATTCCAGAAGCTTCCTTTCCTACACCAGACATGAGTATTTCCGCAGAATCCTCTGCGAACTGTTAGGCGGTTGGGTAGAAAACGGAGAATATCCGGCAGATATGAAGACCCTTGGACGGATCGTGAAAAATATTTCCTACAACAATGCAGTAAATTATTTCGGCTTTGATCTGGAGCTTATCTGAGAATTAGTGCAATGATGTACTGGCCCATAGCCTTGCAGCCAGTGCAAGGCTTGGGAATGAACAGTAACGTGAACATGCTCTAAGGCCTGAGGCAGAAGAACCGGCATCAGACGGCGGTTCGCTGAAGATAGTTTGCAGCAGACAGAAAAAGGAGCGGTCTTCCGCTCCTTTTTCTGTGCAATATCCGGACAATACAAAAGCTTATGCATCAGAAATTTTCTTTTGTATCAGTTTTTTGTATCAGAAATTTCCGATCTCCTTCTGAATCTGATTTTTTGTATTCAGGATCAGAGGGAGCAGGGCTTTCAGACGCTCATCGGACATCCGTTCCCTGGGAGCGGAGATACTGATGGCATAAGAGGATTTGCCGGCAAAATCCTTCAGGGAAACTGCGATACAGCGAACTCCCAGCTCATTTTCTTCATCATCTGTGGCATAGCCGTTCCTTCGTACCTGCGCGATCAGTTTTTCAAAATCTGAAAAGGCGGTAACCGTATAATCTGTCAGCCTTTGGATATCGCTGTGCTCCCAGATGCGGCGGATTTCTTCATCCGGCATATCTGCCAGCATGGCCTTGCCTACTCCGGAGCAGTAGAGAGGAACGGTTTTTCCGATTCTGGAAACAAGGCGTACAGAATTGTGCGGAGCCTCTACCTTATCGATGTAGACAGCGGAAATGCCGTCCAGTTGTACAAGATGAACGGTTTCATCTGTCTGCTCCGCAAGACTGCGGATGTATGGACGGGCAAGGTCAATGACGCTGTTCTGGGTAAGGATCTGGTTGGCAATGCCGCAGAATTTGTAGGTAAGGCTGTATTTCAGTGTCTCCGGATCCTGTCTGGCATAATTCATGCAGATAAGGGAATTCAAAATCCGGTGTACGGTTGATTTGTTTAAGTGAAGAGCCTTACTTAGATCCAGAAGGCCCATAGGACCGGACTGCGCAAGGCATTCGATGGTGTGGAAAATACGCTCGGAAACCTGTATAGGATTTTTTTCCTCCATAGGCTTTTTGTCTTCCATTTTATGTCACTCCTGACTGTTTTTCTGTGCGTCCTGCTGAACGCAGATAAGCATTCCGCCTGTTTTGGGTTTGCAGCGTAGTACTGCGTTCATGAGCATATAGCAAAGGGGAATGCCAATGTTCGCTTTATCCCCGTGTTACGGTGTTCGTACTTACGGTGTAAGCAGTAACATTGTAGCACGAATAAAGACGGAGGGCAAAGGGAAATATAAAAATCAGGAAGAGACGATAAATGCTAGAAAGAAGAGACGATAAATTCCAAAAAGAAGAAACGATAAATACTAAAAAAAAGACGATAAAAAAATGAAGAATCCCTTGACAAAAAATGGGAAAGGAGTATAATCAAAAACATAAGAGGTTCACAATATGAAAGAAGGTTCCACAATGTGAAACTGAAACAAAAAGACGGAACATTGGGGCATAAGCAGCAGTCAAACTATGAATGATGGGAAAACAGGAGAAGTAAAATGAACGAAGTATTGAAAAAAATTCAGGAAATCGGAATCGTACCAGTTGTTGTTTTGAACGACGCCAAGGATGCGGCGCCTCTTGCAAAGGCATTATGTGACGGCGGACTTCCGTGCGCAGAGGTAACCTTCCGTACAGCGGCAGCAGAAGAATCCATCCGCATCATGACCAAAGAATTTCCGGAGATGCTGGTAGGCGCAGGTACTGTACTGACTACAGAACAGGTTGACCGCGCAGTGGCAGCGGGAGCGAAATTTATCGTAAGCCCGGGACTGAATCCGAGAATCGTGAAATATTGTGTGGAAAAAGGCATTCTGATCACACCTGGCTGCACCAATCCAAGCGACATCGAGCAGGCTCTGGAGAACGGCCTTGAGGTTGTTAAATTCTTCCCGGCAGAACCGGCAGGCGGCCTGAAGATGATCAAGGCTATGGCAGCGCCGTATGTAGGAGTGAAATTTATGCCTACCGGCGGAATTAACGCAAGCAACGTAAGAGAGTATCTGGCATACGACAGGATCATTGCCTGCGGCGGAAGCTGGATGGTAAAAGGCGACCTGGTAGATGCAGGAGAGTTTGATAAGATCACGGAACTTACACGTGAAGCAGTAGAAATTGTGAAAGAAAGCAGAGGGAAATAAATCATGAGCAAGAAAGTAGTTACATTTGGAGAAATCATGTTAAGACTTGCGCCGGAAGGATATTATCGTTTTGTGCAGGCGGATACATTTGGGGCAACCTATGGCGGCGGCGAGGCAAACGTTGCGGTTTCCCTTGCAAACTATGGCTTTGACGCATCCTTTGTTACTAAGCTTCCGACTCATGAGATCGGGCAGGCAGCCGTAAATTCCCTGAGAAAATACGGCGTTGACACGACTAAGATCGTACGCGGCGGCGACCGTGTAGGTATCTACTATCTGGAAAAGGGCGCATCCCAGAGACCTTCCAAGGTTATCTATGACCGTGCAGGATCTTCCATTTATACAGCAGCCCGTGAGGATTTCAACTGGAAGGAAATCCTGGACGGAGCAGAATGGTTCCATTTCACTGGAATCACTCCGGCCCTGAACGATAATGTGGCAGCTATCTGCCTGGACGCTTGTAAAGCTGCAAAAGAACTGGGAGTAAAGGTTTCCTGTGACTTAAACTACAGAAATAAACTGTGGAGCAAGGAAAAAGCAGGCCAGGTAATGGGCGAGCTGTGCAAATATGTGGACGTCTGCATCGCAAATGAAGAGGACGCATCCGATGTATTCGGCATCAAGGCAGCCAACACAGACGTTACCGCAGGTACCGTAAACCATGAAGGCTACAAGGATGTTGCAAAACAGCTTGCAGACCGTTTCGGCTTTGAAAAGGTAGCCATCACTCTGCGTGAATCCATCTCCGCAAACGACAATAACTGGTCCGCAATGCTTTATGACGGAACCGATTACTATTTCAGCAAGAAATACAAGATGCACATCGTAGACCGTGTAGGCGGCGGCGACAGCTTCGGCGGCGGTCTGATCGCAGCATCCCTGTCAGGATATGATTCCCAGGCAACTATTGAGTTCGCCGTTGCGGCATCCTGCCTGAAACACTCCATCGAGGGTGACTTCAATATGGTATCTATGGATGAAGTTGCAAAACTTGCCGGAGGAGACGCTTCCGGACGTGTCCAGAGATAAATATAGTTAAATCCATTTATACGCCATGAGAAAAAAAGATGGTTCTCCCAGGAAGAACCATCTTTTTTTCAAAGAAGTAAAAGAAAGCGAAGCTGCTTTAGAGCGTGTTTGAAAATATTTTATATTTAGGAGGCTGTTTATGGCAATTCATGTACTTGATGAAGCAAAAAGATGTCTGAACTGTAAGGTTCCTCAATGTCAAAAGGGATGTCCCATCCATACGCCGATACCGAAGGTTATCCGGATGATGCTGGACGGAAAGCTGGATGAAGCCGGTTGGACGCTTTTCGAAAATAACCCGCTGACTACCGTATGCAGCCTGATCTGCAATCATGAGAAGCAGTGCGAGGGGCATTGTGTTCTGGGAAAGAAAGGCGCTCCGGTTCATTTTTCAACCATTGAAAACTATATTTCCAGTACCTATAGTTCTAAGATGGTAAAAGGGCCGGCCCCATCCAATGGTATGCGCGTGGCGATCATAGGCTCCGGGCCGGCAGGACTGACCATTGCCGTTTTGCTGGCGCGGAAGGGGTATCAGGTTACCATTTTTGAAGGCAAGGATAAAATCGGGGGAGTCCTGCGCTACGGTATTCCGGAATTTCGTCTTCCCAAGAGTATTCTGGATGATTTTGAGTATCGGCATTTGATCCTGAAGGATATTAAGATCCGCCCGAACACCACAGTGGGAGGGGCGATCACGATCGAAGATCTTCTCAGGGACGGATATAAAGCCATTTTTGTGGGAACGGGAGTATGGAGGCCGAATACTCTGGGTATCAAGGGAGAAACTCTGGGACATGTGCATTTCGGGATCAATTATCTCAACAATCCGGACAGCTTCCATCTTGGAGAGCGGGTAATCGTTATCGGAGCAGGAAATGCGGCAATGGACGTAGCGCGCACAGCCCTGCGCAAGGGAGTTCGTTATCTTCAGTGCTTTTCCAGGGAGGATACGGTGGCTGCCAGCAAGCATGAGTTTGATTATGCCGTACTGGAAGGCGTGGAATTTGTTTATTGTAAGATCCCGGTGGAAATCACTGATGAGGGTGTGATCTTTGCAGACGCGCAGAAGAAGGAAGACGGCAGCTACGAACAGCTTCCGGGCACAGAGAAGCTGTATCCTGCAGACAGCATTATCATATCCATCAGCCAGGGCCCGTTAAACCGTCTGGTAACGACCACAAAGGGACTGGACGCCAATGACCGGGGGCTGCTTAATACAGACGAAGAGGGGCATACCTCACGCCCGGAGGTTTTCGCCAGCGGCGACGTTGTGCAGGGGGCAAGAACGGTAGTGGAAGCAGTGGCACATTCCAAAGTGGTTGCAGAGGCTATGGACCGCTATATGCAGAGCTTACAGAAATAATGCTTATGGAGAGATGATCCTGTATAGAGAAAAATTCTGTATGGAGAGATAATTCTGTGTGAAGAGATAATTCTATACGGAGAAACTGATTTCATACAGTTATTTTGCTGATAAGACGAAGCAGGCGGTTCCTTTCAGGAAACTGCCTGCTTTGTCTTTTGACGATATTCAGAAAATTTCTTATACGACTGCCTCAATGATTTTCTTATTTCCAATAGTAATTTCATGGACGCCTGTCTGTTTGTTTTTGTTAAAATTAAAACTGAGCATATAGCCTGTATTAATGTGGAAATCCTCCAGATATCCGGCAAGCTGCTGCTCGCCGCGTCTGTTATATTCCTGTCCATGCCAGATCTTCATTTCAATTATATAACGCTCGCCGTTATAATCCACAACCACATCTGCGCGACGTAGATCACGTGTTCTGGATTCCACATAATAATTACCGGCGCCATTAATGATAGGCCTCAGATACAGAAGGAAAAACTGCCTGCCTTCTTCCTCTAAGAATCCGTCGTCACGTCCTCCATAGATATCATTGAAATGAACCACAAATCTTTCAAGAACCCGCCGCATATTCAGGCAGCCATCCACAACAAATTGATTCCTGTCCTGTAAGGATGCCTTATAAATATCTGTTTCCTGCATTTCATCTTCCGAAAGATAGAAGTTATAGAGCCGCGTTTCAAAAATCCGGTTTGCGACGGCTACGTTTCCATTCTGGTTTTTTATAAACCCAAACATAGTAGCCATATCGATTACGTTCCCGTCCGCTGTATACAGGAAGGTCTTTCCGGTAAAAAGGATCGTCCTCAGCATTCTGTGAAGCTGCGGGTAATCGTGAAGCTTACCGATCAATGACTCAAACAACGTATTCTTTTCCGAAAGGAGCATTCGTAAGGCTCTGTGAAAACCATCCTTCGTCCATGCGGCTTTCTTAGAGTCAGTTTCCCGTGCAACCTTCTCATCCATTAGCTGACAGAGCCTTGATACAAGAAACGGATAGCCTGAAGTATGATCAAATATCAGACCTGCCATTTCGTCTGTGCTCATTCCGGTGTGGTAATCATTTTCGTATTCTGCAAGCATCTCTGCGATGCCGTTTTTTGAGAAACTCATATCAATGTCGAAATCTGCCGCGATATTCCAGGGACTATTGTACTTATGCTCGTCTTCCGGGCGAAGCTTCTGCCGGAGATTCTTAATGTCATATACTCCTGCGAGAATGACAGATTTAAAAGCCGGTTGTTGGAAGCGTTTGAGGTACTGTGCGCGAAGCTGTGCCAGAAAATCAATAAAGACCTGATTATTTGCCGCACTGTCCACCTCGTCGATCATCAGGACAATGGGTTTGTCACAGGCAGCACAGATATCTGTAAGATCTTCAAAAAGCGGACGCAGCGTAAAAGCCTCATTTTTATCTGAGAGTTTCCTTCCAAGCAGATTGACCGCTTCCTGTAGTTCGTTTGTCATAGAAGGATTGGCTCTTTTAAAAAGTTTCAGAAAAGTGTTCGCAAAAGCACTTGTAAAAATATGCTCTGTTTTGAAATCTGCACTTCCGAATGTCTGAAAATCCATGAAAACAACATAATAATCGGTCTGCAAATAGTGGTCTAATGCCATCAGAGTCGTGGTCTTACCATACTGACGTGCCCTGTTAATGATAAAATACTTACCATTATCCACAAGCTTCCTGATTTCCCTTAAACGTTCATCTATGTTTACCATGTAGTGTTCTTCCGGAACACATAATCCGGTGGTATTAAAAACTTTCGGCATCTTCCGCACACTCCTTTCCGAAGCCTGACGATTATTCGTCTCTCAGATGCGATAATAAAGATATTTTGTTTAGTATGTATTTATCTTATCATAGGCTTTTTGATTTAGCAAGCAGTGGGAATTTCCGCATGCCGTTCTCTGTTAAATTTGCCAATCGAGAAAGGAAACAACTTGACAGGGGAATTTTCAGATAGTATGATTTCTATAGAAGCAGATTTTTTAGTGCGGCAAATACAACAGGAAAGATGAAATGAGAGAAAATGTCCTGAACGTTTTTGTTTAGGACATTTTTCCGAAAGAGAGGAATTGATAAATGGCAAATGGACATGAAGAACAGATAAGAATCGTACAGGAAACCGTAGCAGGAAAGGAAATCACGTTTGCACATGTGATGGGCGGCCCGGCTCCGATTATATATCAGAAGCTGGGGTTAAATCCCCAGTTGGATTATCGCTCATCAGCAATCGGGATCATGAATATGACTCCGCCGGAATCCGCTGTGATCGCATCGGATATCGCGGTTAAGAGCGGAAATGTTTATCTTGGGTTTGCAGACCGGTTTACAGGAACGCTGATCATTACAGGAGAAATCTCGGATGTCATTTCAGCTATGACGGAGATCGTGGATTATTTCCGGGATTCCCTGGGGTACGTAGTCTGCAAAATCACAAAACGATAGGAAGTGCGGCCATGACTCATATAACGAAGGAGGAACTGCTGGAAAAACTGTTCCATAAGGATTATGAAGAACTGAAAGGGAAGAAGCTGCGTATGACCCGCGTGCGGGTTCCGGGGAAGGAAGTCTGTCTGGCTCATGTCATAAGCCCGTCACAGGCATGTATTTACCAGAATCTAGGGCTGCATATCGGCGTTCATGAAGGCGAGGATCATACAGGGGAATCCATCGGGCTGCTTCGTTTCACGCCTTGGGAGGCTGTTGTGGTGGCTGCGGATGTCGCAGTAAAAAGCGCGCATGTGCAGATCGGGTTTATGGATCGTTTCTGCGGCTCTCTGATCATTACCGGAGGACTGTCTCAGGTACAGACGGCATTGGAAGAGGTTGTGAGATTTTTTGACGAGGAGCTGGGCTTTCAAACCTGTGAAGTCCACAAAAGCTGAGAAAGCAGGATGAGGTGACCAATGAAAAAGTTATTTTTGATGGGCAGGAGCGAGGCCGGAAAAACTTCCCTGACACAGGCCCTGAAGGGCGAAGAGCTTCATTATGTGAAAACGCAGTATACGAATACGCAGGATGATATGATCGATTCTCCGGGAGAATATGCGGAGTCCAAGCGCTTCAGCGTTGGTCTGGCGTGTTTTTCCTTTGAGGCGGATGTGGTGGCAATCGTTCAGGCTGCAGATGAACCGTTTAATCTTTTCAGCGCGAGCCTCCGTTCATTCATTCTCCGGCCCCTTATCGGCATTATCACAAAGACGGATTCGCCTTATGCCAATATCCCCATGGTCAGGCAGTGGATGATCAATGCAGGCTGCGAGCGTATTTTTCAGATCAACAATGTGACGCGGGAGGGAATCAGCGAGCTTATGGAATATCTGGAAGAGGATCTGCCGCAATTGACCATGGAGCAGGCAAAATTTAAGCAGAGTCTCGGATTAAATGAATGGGACCCGCTTCCGGAAGGAACAGAATATCCGGAAGGAATAAAGGAAGTAACTGAGAAATAAAAGAAGCAACTAATATAAAAAGCCGGCATGACAGAAACCATGTCGGCTTTTGAGGGTTTATTCACCTGTGCGGCGACTAATCCAACAGCAGGCTTTCATTGCAAGAAATTGCATGAATGTCCGCTGCCGGATTGTAATCACACAGGTGAATTTATTTTCCGGATGCCGCGTTGGCAGCCAGATGCTGTGCATCCTCCTGTTTTCTTGCCCCGGCGCGTCTCAGGCTGGCAAAAATCGAACCGGAAATATTGTGCCATACGCTGAAGATCGCTCCCGGCAGAGTAGCCAGAGGATTGGAGGCGAAATTGGCGGCAGCCAGTGAGACTGCAAGTCCGCTGTTCTGCATTGCCACTTCGATGGCGATGGCGGTCGCCTTGTCGTATTCTACCTTAAAGACTTTGGACGCCCCAAGTCCAAGGAGAAGCCCGAGAAGGTTATGCAGCATAACAACGCCCAGCACCAGAAGTCCGCAGGTAAGAATTTTTTCCACGTTGTTTGCAACGATTCCGGCGATGATCATGACAATGGCAACTACGGAAATCAGAGGAACCACGGACGAAATTTTTTCCATTGCCCTGCCGAGGATACGATGAATGACAATACCCAGAAGAACAGGAACCAGAATGACCTTCGTTACGGAGATGATCATGGCTGCCAGCGATACATCCACCCAAGCTCCTGCGAGCAGGTAGGTGAGGAAAGGAGTCATGATAGGCGCCAGCAGGGTGGAAACAATGGTCATTCCCACAGACAGGGAAACATCTCCGCCTGCAATGTAGGTGATAACATTGCTTGCCGTGCCTCCCGGGCAGCAGCCGACCAGAATGACGCCTACCGCCAGGTCCGGCGGCAGCTTCAAAAGCATGGATAATGCCCATGCGGACAGCGGCATAATGGTATACTGCGCGATACATCCGATGATGATTTCTTTGGGCCGTGTTAATACAGCCTTAAAATCCTCCACCTTAATGGTGAGTCCCATGCCGAACATAGCGGCGCCCAGAAACCAGGAGGTATAGTTGGTCGCCCATGCAAAGCCGGACGGCACGATAAAGGCAAGTACAGAAAAGATGATGATAATAACTCCGATATAACGGGTCAGGCCGGAAATAATGCTTTCGATCTTTTTCATATGCTATACCTCATAACTGAAATTGTCGATGAGGCGTGTTTTACCGATATAGACAGCCATAGCCACAAGCACGTCACGGTCAACCTTTTCCACATCCTGCATAGTCAGCGCGTCCACGACGGAAACGTAGTCGATTTTTGCCAGAGGCTCCGTTTCAATAACTGCGCGCATTTCTTTCAACACAGTTTCACTGTCAATACCCTTTGCGATGATCTCCTGTCCTTTTTTTACAGCCCTGGAAAGGCAGAGGGCAGCACGGCGTTCTTCAGGGTTCAGGTAGGTATTGCGCGAGGATTTGGCAAGGCCGTCCGCTTCACGGATGATCGGGCATCCGACGATCTGGATATCAAAGTTTAAGTCCTGCACCATTTTTTTGATGATGGCAAGCTGCTGAGCGTCCTTTTGGCCGAAGTAAGCCCTGTCCGGAGCGACAATATGAAACAGTTTGGATACTACCGTACAAACTCCTTTAAAATGAATGGGACGGGTCTTTCCGCAGAGATTCTCGGAAAGGGTGTCAATGCTGACGTAAGCGCAGGGATTGACATACATATCCTCCGGTTCCGGATGAAAGATCAGATCAGCGCCAAGGCTTTCGCAAAGGGCGCTGTCCCTTTGGAAATCTCTCGGATATGCTTCCAGATCCTCGTTAGGTCCGAACTGTGTGGGATTGACAAATACGGATACCACAACAATATCGTTTTCTTCCCGGCATTTTTTGATCAGGCTTGCGTGTCCCTCGTGGAGATATCCCATAGTGGGTACCAGTCCCACGGTTTTGCCCTCCCTTTTCCATGCCTTTACCAACGCTCTTGTTTCTTCTACAGTTTTTGTTACCTGCATTTTTATGTTTCCTCTCTTCCTGTGGATTTGAAGATAGACTCGTTCCGATCCGTTGTTATTCCATATCCTTTAATAAACCATGTTTTTCATAGTTGGTTGTTCTGCTTATGTGGTTATTCTCATCCACAAAAACCACAGAAGGCTTATGCTCTTTAGCCTCCTGATTATCATATCCGGCATATGCCATAATGATGATCTTATCACCTACGCTGACACATCTTGCCGCAGCGCCGTTGAGGCAGATCATTCCGCTTCCTGCTTCGCCGCTGATGGTATATGTTTCAAAACGTTTTCCGTTGTTGATATCCACAATCTGAACCTTTTCATATTCCAGAATCCCTGCGGCATTTAAAAGATTTTCGTCCACCGTGATACTTCCCACATAGTCCAGCTCCGCCTGGGTAACTGTGGCACGGTGAATTTTGCCCTTCAGCATTTCGACAGTCATTTTTCCATACCTCCTTTACCGTAAATTCAGGATAATCCGGATCACACTTGAACAGAAATATCCTGTTTTAAAAAGAAAAAAAGCACCTTCAGGCACAAATCGACCCTAAAGATGCGTAAAAAACGAAATAATGATCCGTTTATGATATCATTACGTTTGAAAGCTTCTCCATTGATGAGTCCTGTTTTTTATAAATATAAGCCCATGATCAAAGAAGTTTATAGGTTACTGTTTACGCCGTAGATGTGAACAGTAACGCTTATGTAATTGTCTGAACGCAGATAAGCGAAAGTCTGCGTTACCTGACCAGCCTGCCGATAAAAGCTTTTCGGCATTCTGATCGTAAAATAGCAATTGAAGAAATAACAATTGAATCAGATAGAGTATAGTTTTGGAACAAATACTATCTCCATTTGCATTATAACAAAGCCGGAAGAAAAAACCAAGTGCTTTTATCAGTACAATTACTGAAAGCACTGAACAGGGTCGAGTAGATCGGCACTGCAAGGAGCCAATCTACTCGACCCTGAACTGAACTCCGGATCAGTTTTCATCAGAATCGTAATCCTCTGTTTCGTCTCCGGCAGTCTGGGCTTCATAGGCAATGGACTGAGATTCTCTGGAAAAGGCAGCGTCTGCATAAATACTTCCGTATCCGGAGATTGCAGGGGTGAGCATTAATTCATCGTTTTCATTGAGGCTTACATCTGCTACGTGACTTCCATCAGAGGAAAAAAGCTGTAATGCGGTAGTTCCTGAAGTTATAAATGTACCGCTGTCAAAAAGATATCCTCCGCTTCCATCGGCATTCTTGGAATTATAAATTTCCCAGGTTCCTTCTCCGTAAAGACGGATGCTCATTGCATTGAGATCGCCATACTGATACCAGGTGTCAAAATAGGAGATAAACATTTCCAGACTCTCTCCTTCTGCGCTTGGGTCATAATCGGTTTCTCCGGTCTGGGTGTCTGAGATTTCTGTAAGTTCAAGCTGATTGACAGCATTTTGATATTCTTCTGCCATTTCAAATGCATTGTCTGCGTCCATTTTATATGCGTATGCATAAGTATTTGTATCGGTCTGGAAGAAGATCATTTTCCACTGGCAGGTGTCTTCATTTGCAGCAGTCGTAAAGGAGAGATCGTAGACAGGGTAGCTGAATTTTTCTGTAAGTTTTTTATTTTGTCTTTCTTTGTAATTCTTTATCTTACAGTCGCTTACAAGTGATGCAAACTGTTTCCTGAATTTTTTACTGTTTCCATCTGCTTTTTCGTCATTCAGCGCACTGCAGTTAACAATTACAGTAAGACCGTCCTCTGTCATATCAGAGTAGAAATATCCGCCATTCCAGGAAGAATCATTGCACAATGTCGTTAATCCTGTATAGCGTGTACTGGATGTGAGGACATAAAAGGGATTTTGGGAATCCTGTGCCAGTACCGGCCGGACAGCGGCTGCCGGCATCACTGCTGTGATTAATACCAGAGCCATAGTTGCTGCTAATAATTTCTTTCTCATATTTGTTTCGTCCTTTCGTATCTAAGTGTGTTTAAATGTAAAAATCCATTATATCGATATTGTAAGATAGAGCATAAAAGACAGCTATTAACCAAAAGTTAGTTTCCGGATGAAAGCAGCTCCAACAACTGTTTTCTCTTTGTTCGGGTATCTCCTACAATGTGAAGTTTGGAATAGATCTGATTGACATATTGTTTCACGCTGCCTTCAGAAAGAAACAGCTTTTCTCCGATCTCGCGGTTGCTTAATCGTTTTTCCAACAGTATGACGATTTCATGTTCGCGGTCTGTCAGTGAAGAGAGTACTATGGGGCGGCTGCTTTCAGCATTCAGTTTACGCTGACGGGCTTCATATTTCTGGCCAAGCTGTATGATGCGGTTAAGAAATTCTGAATTTCTGCCTCCTGTGAAGCTTTCCAGCAGAGATTTCAGATAAACATAATTCTCTGCAAAGGGAAGTAAAAAATCATCCGCTGCAGCCTCCTGTATCGCCTGCTGCAGCAGAGCCTGTCCCTGGATACGCTTTCCCATCATTTCGTAGGCAGCGGCCGTCTGAATGTGCAGATGGAGTCTGACCAGTGCATAGTGCCTGCTTTCACAGATGGAAAGCAGGCTCTCGCTGCGTCCGATGACTTTGGCATAAGCACCTTGGGCCAGATAGACCTGATTTTCGATCATTTCGATCATTGGCCTGCCCGGTGCAAGTATGTGGACAGAAGACAGCATGTGGCTGGCATAGATTTCCGGGATATTCTTAAGGTCTTTGCGCAATGCGTAATAGTAAGCACAGGCAGCATTCCAGATATTTACCCATGCGGCATTATGATGCTGGAGTAGCGATGCATAACGCTGCTCGAAGGTCCAGCGTTGTTCCACATCTGTACATAGGAAAAGCCGTTGCGCCAGGAAATCACAGCAAAGCGCCATATTTTCCTGGCCATTTCCTTCAATCCGGGCATAGGCAGTTTCCAACTCAATGAGGGCGTCTGAGAATCGTCCCTGCATCAGCGCTGCTTCCGCCCGCATGATCTTTTCCGCACCCTGTCCGTGGCCGTTTGTGATCTTGTAATAATGGGGCATGCATTCGTCCATTTCAGCAAGCTCCCTGCCAAGAGAGCCCGGCTCACGATGAAACATCATCAGAACGGAAGGAGAACCGAACGTCCAGCCGCCGCGTTTTTGGATGCTGATAGCAGGACGGGACATCTGGCTGCTTGCACTACGGTGCAGACGGCTCATGGCGCTGATATCATTATAGCAGAGAAAACTCATGATAAGGTCGCATTCTCCCAGCAGGTTGCCGCGCTCTTCAGTTGACATTTCGGGATGCTCTTCGATAGATGCCATCAGGAGAGCTTTCAGCTCCATCATTTTCGGAATCAGATGCCAGTTGAACATGCTGCGCATCAGCACGAGAAGTGACAGGGGATGCTCTTTCTGGATAGATGCAGGGCAGTTTTCAATGACGGTCAGTACTGTTTCAGGATTCAGGGAGGACAGCAGGATACCTGCATCTTTTTTAATGACCCGGAGAAGTCCGTCATAGTCTGCGTTTTGCCGGTAAGCCTTCATTGCATGAAGATACTGCTGGTGATCCTGATACCACAAAGCAAAGCGTTCCTGATAAAATGCCTGCTTTTCTTTTTCCAGCTTCTGGAAGACACGTTCTGCACATTCCTTCATCATGTGATGGAAATGATAGGTCACTCCGTCCGGAAGGCGTTTTACAAAGGCGTTTTGTTCGGTGAGCGTAGTGAGGATATCTGCGACATTGGGATTATTGGTTATAAACTGTGCCATCTCTACAGTAAACTCATCGGCAAGTCCCATAACAGCAAGAAACTCTCGCTGGTTTTCATGAAGAGGATCAATCATGGAAGCGGTAAACATGGCGTAAATATCTGAATTGCGGTCAGGCAATGCGGCCTGTTCGGAGAAGATTCTCAGATTCAGATATATTGCAGAAAACCATCCTTCACTGGAATAGAGCAAGGCTTTGATATTTTCATCGGAAAGCTCTGCGCCGCATTTATGTACGTAAACAGAGAGCTCTGTATGGTTCAGCCGTAGCTGCTCTGTGCCGATCTGATGAACCTTTCCACCCAGACGGATGATCGCGGCAGCCGAAAGAAAGCGGTCGCGGCTTGCAATGATAAGGTGTACGTTTTCCGGCAGGCGATTGGCAAGCCGACAGATGAAAGCAGAAGCGCGGTTATCTGTTAACAGATGAAAATCATCAATAAAAATATAGCAGGATTTTTCCATATCCAGTTTATAACAGAGGTCATCGGCCAGCAGGCTGCCGTCGGCAGCGTCAGACGGACAAGTATATTCACGCAGAAATCCAAAGCCTTCACGGGCAAAAGCATCCTGCGTACTTTTCCAGAAGATCGCAAGATTGTCAGAATACACACTAATGCGGATAATACATAGCGCCTCCTTTTTGGCATATTTTGCAAGATACCAGTTTACGGCTGTTGTTTTGCCATAACCCATGGGTGCGACTACAGAGGTCAGTGCACATTTGGAAATGGGCCTCAGGCTTTCCTGCAGACGTTCGGATATGTAGATCGTATTTAAGTTTCGTTTCCGTTTCGGCATGGAATTCTCCTTTTTGCAGATAATATAGATGCTTTCATTATACATCTGCCGCACTTTTGTAACAACAGCAAGATTCGCGGAATAATAGTGAAGCGAATAATAGTGAATATGAAATACGAATATAAAAAGGTGTTACTGTTTGAACCGTAGGTGCGAACGGTAACAAAAAGGCAGTACTTATGTAATATCCTGCATAAGCACTGCCTGTCTATGTCAGCTTCTGTACCAGAACTTCAAACATTTTACAGATACCTTACCGTCCGGAGCATCGATCATTTTTCCAACATCGAGAGTCTTATTTACTGTTTTTCCGGGCTTGATGGTGATACTGAAGGTTTTTGTCCTGGTTACATGTTCATCCAGAGGAATCACATATTTCAGTGTCACCTTTGTAATCGTACTTTTTGAATTGTTTTTAAAACGGAATTTTAAATACAGCTTTGAAGTACTGGGATAATATTTGTAGCCTGTATAGCTTACCTTAAGCTGATTCAGGGTAGGCTTCGGTACCGGTTTTTTAGTGACTGTGACAATGATAGTCTGTTTTTTTCCGTTGATTACTGCGGTTATTTTGGCAACGCCGGTTTTTTTGGCAATGAGAGAGCTGCCTGATACGCTTACCACAGCCTGATTGCTGGATTTTATTTGTTTTATGGTGAGGCTTCCGCCGCCAATCTTGCCAATGCGGCTTGCCAGTGTGGGAGTCTCACCGATATGAAGCGTCAGACTGTCAGGAACAAAAATCTGGGTCCTTTTAACTGTAAATTTTTGTTTTGCAGTCACATCCTGATATTTGAAAATAAGCTCTGCTGAACCGCTCTTGAGAAAATATACGTTTATATTTAATTGGGATCCTCCTTCTACAGTTGTTCCGGTATTTTGGATGCTGGAAATCTTCGCAACAGATGGATCTGAGATTCTGACAGAATACTGCGATTTATCTTTGGCGGGATCCATGACATATGGATCATTGACAGTTACCAAAAAGGGTTCGCTGGTCTTTTCATACTTGTCTGAGGTTGTCAGGGGATTAATCTTCACTTCCGGTTTTTTGCGGTTTTCCTGAACATTTACATTTAAGCTGAAATCCAGAGAATCCTGCGGCAGCCACTGGCCTCCGTAATTAAATTCTATTTCCATCATATCAAAATCGTATTCAGTAGAAAAAGTCTTCTGAGTCCGGCAGGTATTTGCTCCGTTGGGATGCAGAGAAAAATTATTATAGTCCAGAGACAGTTCAACGGATTTCGGTATCATTTCCGGATCGGTAGTATGAAAGGTTATTGAGATATCAACCTTATAATCCATCTTTCCGTTCATAACATCAGGGAGGCTATAATCAAGGTAATAGATGAAGTTTCCATCCCCATATTCCAGATCCACGTTTCCTGTTCCGCTGAGCTTAAAGCCGGTGTTTGTTGTCTGGGTCGTTATAGCAGCCTGTGTGCGCTGCGGAAAAAATACAAGCGCTCCAAATGCCATAAGACAGAAAAACAGAAAATACTTTCCGGATTTTTTTATAAAACGATTTCTTTCATTCATAAAATTCCCCCTTCTTTAATATGAGATGTGTTACAGTATCTGTCGTATAGTCATCATATGATATCAGAAGGAGAAATCCTATTAACTATTGGTTAGGTTTTGGGCTGTCAAAAGACTTAACTTTTGGTTAATGGTTATCCGTTTGAGTTTGTCGTACAGTATCTGTATGATGGACGAAGCATCTCACAGTGAAATAATGCATTAGAGTGTGTTTGGAAGGAGGAATTATGTGGAACTAAGATACATTTTGGCGTTGGTGGCGAATCCGCCGAACGGATATATCTTACTTATTTTGATTGTCATGTTTCTGATCATTTTCTGGTGCATCCGCACAGTCAATGGCTTCAGGAAAAAAGAAATTCGTGTGCAGGAGGGACTCTCCGGCGTGGAAGTGGCGCTGACCAAGCGATATGATATGCTTACAAAGATGTTCGATACAGCCAGAAGTTACATGTCTCACGAAAAAGAACTGTTTGCCAGAGTCATAGAGTTGAGACAGGGGATGAGTATTGCGGAGATGAACACTGCACAGCAGCAGATGGACTCTTTGAGCGGTAAGTTTTTTGCTGTAGCGGAAGGCTATCCTGAGCTTCGCTCCAGTGATGTTTTTGCGGAACTGCAGCGGGGTATCCGTGATGCAGAAGAGCATCTGCAGGCTGCAAGACGTTTGTATAATAACAATGTAACCGCATATAACACAGCGATCGCTGTTTTTCCGGCAAAGCTGCTGGCAGGTTCCAGACAGCCGAAGGAATTTTTTGCGGCCGATGAGATCAGGTATGAAGATGTGAAGATGACATTCTGACAAAGAAGGTGATTGTTATGGAAGAAAATCAGAACAACAAACAGCTTGAAGTTAAGCTCGACAGCCATCGCAGGAAGGCTGCTTTCGCAAAGATTGTGACTTACGGCGCAGGTGCGATGATGATTCTTTTTTTAATGACCGGGATGATTCCGATCATGCTCGTTTTCCTTGTGATTGCCCTGGCAGGCGGATATCAGATGTCGAAGCATACGGAGAAGTTGAAAAAGACACTCAGTGATAATATTGTCAGCAGCGTGCTGAATGAGGTATTTGACGGAGTGGAATATAATCCTTTCGGGCATATTCCTGACAGGCTGATAAGCGCTGCTGGTATGGATTTTTCTTTTGACTACGACCGCATTTACGGCAGCGACTATATTAAGGGAACTTACAAAGGACTGCAGGTGGAACTGAGTGATGTGGAACTCAGCCAGACACAGCCGGAATATAACGAAGATATGCAGAAGACCGGAGAAAGTGAGCAGAAGGTTTTTGACGGTCAGTGGCTGATCTGTGATTTTGGTAAGGAACTTTCCGGAGAAGTTCACATTTCTGAGAACACCAGATCTCAGCGCCGGCGGCATAAAAAGGATCGTATAGAAATGGAGAATGCAGGGTTTAATGAACGGTTCATTGTGACAGCCGGAAACTCTCAGGAAGCATATTACATCCTCACGCCGCACATGATGGAATACATACTTTCAGCAGCAGGTAAAAGCGGCGGCGTGGTATACATGGCTTTTTTGCGTGACGGTAAGCTGCACATTGCAGTGCAGACCGGACGTGATTTCTTTGAACTGGGTAAAAGCGGATCTAATGTGGAACTGCTGCGGCAGAAATTTCTTGGTGAACTCCAATGGTTCACCGATATCATTGACGAGCTGCGCGTAGAAGAAAATATTTATAAGAAAGAGATGGCTCCCTTCCCGGATTGATTTTTGGGAGGGGATTATGAAACAGGAATTTGGTACTTGACTCTCACACTGTGGTATACTCTAAAGTAGAACTGAGCTCAGGAATACACATATATGTGAGGTGGAACCAATGTTAAAAATAGGAGATTTTTCAAAACTGTCAAGAATCAGCATCCGTATGCTCCGGCATTATGATGAGATCGGAGTCCTTCATCCGGAATGCGTGGATGATTTTACCGGATACCGTTATTACAGTGAAGCCCAGCTTCCTCTGGCCGGAAGGATACAGACATTAAAGAGCCTGGGATTCGGGCTTTCGGTAATAAAGGAAATACTGACCAAGTATGAGGATGCAGGGGAAATGGAACGGTTCCTGCTTGTGAAGCGGAAGGAACTGGAAGAGGACTCCATGGAGATACGGCAGAAGCTGCAGTTCCTTGACAGTACATTGAAATGGCTGAGAAAGGATGGTAGCCTTATGGATTACAATGTAACATTAAAAACGATACCGGAACGCTATGTTGCAAGTGTGCGCCAGGTAATTCCCGCTTATGACTGTGAGGGAATGCTGTGGGAGATTATGTGCCGGGAACTGGAACCGCAGAATGTGCAGCAGGCAGTTCCGTGTTATGGGATGGCGATTTTCCATGATGAAGGGTTTAAGGAGCATGACCCGGATGTGGAAATCCAGAGTGCGGTTGTAGGGAAATACCAGGATACAGAGCATGTGAAATTTAAGACCGTGCCGCCGATTCAGATTGCATCTGCCACATATAAGGGAAGTTATGACCAGATTTCAAGGGTAAATGCGGCTGTTGCGAACTGGGTGGTTGAGAATGGATATGATTTTGACGGAAAGTCATTTTGCATTTACCATGTAAGTCCTGGACAGACATCTGACCCGGAGGAACTGGTCACGGAAGTATGCTTTCCGGTAAAAAAGAAATAATAATAGTCTGATACGGATATTTGGGAGGCGTCTCTTCGGAGACGCCTTTTTTGATTGATATGGCAGCCTTTTTCTGCTATGATGAGTGATAGAAAATTCAATTGTATCTGAAAGGAAAATCCGTCTTATACAGGAGATGGAAACAGTGCTTCGGAAAGGAGCGTGTTGTTTAATGGGTATTTATCTTAATCCACCGGCTGATGGGTTCAGAGCAATCTTAAAGAGAGGAATGTATGTAGACAAATCTGAATTGATTGCTTATATAAACAGTGTACTGGAAAGTGACAGGATGCTGACCTGCTTTAGCCGTCCGAGACGTTTTGGCAAGTCATTTGCTGCAAAAATGCTTACAGCATACTATTCCAGAGGGGCTGATGCCAGAAGCTTATTCGAAAAACTGAAAATAGCGAAAGACAAAGAAAGCGAATTTGAAAAGTATTTAAATAACTGTGATGTTTTGTCTCTGGATATTACATCTTTTATTTCCGTAGCAGAGGATATCAGTGAGACAGTAAATGATATACAGCGGGATGTGATTGATGAATTAAGAGAAGCTTTCCCTGGTTTTATCAAAGAAAATACGAAATCTCTGTTTAAGGCACTTTTGCAGTTGAATGCGAAAACAGGAAAAAAGTTTTTTATCATTATTGATGAGTGGGACGCGCTGTTCAGAGAGGCAAAAAACAATGCTGATGTGCAGAAAGCATATATTCAGATGCTTCGTAGTCTCTTTAAAAACAATCAGACCTCGCAGATCATCAGCGGGGCGTATATGACAGGCATTCTTCCGATCAAAAAGTACGGTACGCAGTCTGCACTGACCGATTTCTGTGAATTTACAATGTTGGAACCGGGACCATTATCGGAGTTTGTTGGTTTTACAGAAAAGGAAGTCCGGAGTTTATGCTCAGAGTATGGTCTGGATTTTAATGGGGCACGTAAATGGTATGATGGATATCGGTTTGAGAAAATTGGTCATGTATACAATCCAAAATCTATTATCGAAGCCATATTAAGTAAGAAATTCAGTAATTATTGGACGCAGACGGAAACCTATGAATCCTTAAAAATATATATTGATTTAAATTACGATGGACTCAGGGATGCAGTTGTGGACATGCTTGGAGGTCAGAGCTGCAGGATTGATACCGGAACTTTTCAGAATGATATGACTTCCTTAAAGAGCAGAGATGATGTGCTTACGCTTCTTGTTCATTTGGGCTATCTTGCTTATGACAGTGAGACAAGGGAGGTATGTATTCCCAATGAAGAAGTCCGGGAAGAATTTATTCGTGCCGTGAAGCATGGGAAGAGGCAGGAATTGGTTAGAATAATTGAAAGGTCTGATCAGTTATTGGATGCTACGCTTCGGATGGATGGTGATGCTGTCGCAGAAATTTTAGAAGAGGTTCACGAAACGAATACAGCGCCTCAATATTATAATAATGAACAGGCATTGCGTTCCGTTGTGATTATGGCATATATTAGCTGTGTAGATCACTATCTCAGATTTGAAGAGCTGGCAAGCGGTAAAGGATATTCAGATATTCTATTTTTACCGAACAGTATGTCGGAAAAACCTGCATTGTTGATTGAACTAAAATGGAATAAAAGCGCAGAGAAAGCTATAACACAAATTATGAATAAGGATTATACGCGGTTTACAAAGAGGTTTGGATATGAGGGAGAGCTTCTGCTGGTTGGAATCAATTATAGTACAAAAACCAGAAAACATACATGCAGGATTGAATGCTATCGGGAATAAACAGTAACAATTGCTTTCATGATAGAAAATTTTTCTTTTAGGAAATCCATCGAATATACCACATGCAGACAAAATACGGGAAGCCTTGATTTTACAGGCTTCCCGTAATGTTTGGTGTCAAACTTGAGGTTTTGCTATTGATTGTCAATAGTTTTTTTATTTCTGAAATCCTATTTATAAGCCATAAATGGGGCATTTTCATCCTCCGTTCAGGAAATTTTCATTTGTGGTTGACAGTGAAGGAGAGGCTTTTGAACGCAGATAAGCATTCTCATACTTCAAATGTCTGCTTTGCAAACATCATAGTGGCGGATTCGGCGCTTCAGCAGCCTGATTCCTGTATTCACTTGGCTGAATGCCAGTGTAGGACTTAAAGGCGCGGCTGAAATAAAAGGAATCCGTATAGCCAACCAGCTCGCCTACTTTCTGGATTTCCATATCAGGGTGGCTTACCAGCAGGCGCTTGGCCTCGTTCATCCGAAGGCGGGTGAGATATTTGGAAAGAGTAAGCCCGGAATACTTCTTGAAGATTTTCCCAAGATATTCGGAGGAAAAACCGAATCTGGCCGCAAGCTCCTGAAGAGAGAACTTTTGCCTGTAGTTTTCCTGAAAGTATTTTTCGAGAAGTTCAAAAATATCCTTCTGGTCCAGAGTATTGCTGTTGACCTGATAGGGAAGAAGTTCATTTGCCTCGGTCTGCATGGTGATCAGCAGCTTTTGGAGGGACGCGGAAAGCGCCTCCGGTGAAATGGGCTTCAGCAGATAATCCTTTACGGAAAATCTGATAGCCGTCTGGGCATATTTAAAATCATTGTAGCCGCTTAAGATTACAATTTTTACGCCCGGATGATTTTTATACAGGTACTCTGCCAGCTCAAGACCATCGCATTCCGGCATGCGGATATCCGTAATGACAATGTCCGGGCAGCTTTTCTGAATCAGTGAAATGGCCTCGGAGCCGTTGGCAGCCTCTCCGGCGAGCTTCAGAGGAAGCTCCAGCCGGGTAATCTTTTTGATCAGATTCTGACGTATCAGACGCTCGTCCTCGGCGACCAGATATTTATAAGTGCGGGTGTTCGGCATAATATTCCTCCCTTGTAAGATAAATAGGACCTCCGAGAACGAAGGCGGTGCTGCCCGGTTCGCTGTTATCAATCCGGAAAATAGCGCGTTCCCCGTAAAGAAGAGCAAGCCGGAGATATACATTTTTCAGTCCCATGCCGCCAATCTGCATAGACTTCAGTTCTTCATTCATGTCAAGATTCTCGTAGAGCCGCATCAGCTCTTCTTTCTTTTCGTCTGTCATCTTTCCGCCATTATCCCGGATTACAAGATTCCATGTGTTGTCCTGAAGCTGTACGGAGATGGAAAGCTTCCAGGGCGGTTTTATCTGAAAGGCGTACTTAAAGGCATTTTCTACAATCGGCTGTGTGATCAGCTTGGGAATGTAAATACTTTGGGCCTCATCCGGAACCTCGATCACAATATTCAGCTCCTCGTTAAACCGCAGCTTCATACATTCCAGATACTGTCTGGTATAAAAAATTTCCTCACTCAGCGTAACGATCATTTCCCGCGAAGAGGAAATGTACCGGAAATAATCACAAAGCGCATAGCACATTTTCATAATGTCGTCGTTCATTCCCTCTTCCGCCATAATGCCCATGGACGTCAGGCAGTTGTACAGAAAATGCGGATTGATCAGGGACTGGGTTGCCTGAAGTTTGGCTCTGGTCTCTTCACTTCTGGAAAGAAGCACCTCCTGAGAGGTGGAGCGGAGCTTTTCGTACATGCTTCGAATAGATTCGCACAGCATGGAGAGCTCACGGATGTTGCTGTCCGCGGAGGTCAGATTGACCTTCTTTTCATCCAGAACACGGTTGATGGTGATTTTTCCGGTGGCCTTTGTGAGCTTAAGCAGCGGAACGGTCATCCGCTGGGAAATGTACATGCAGACGGCAAGAGTGAGCAGGATGGAGAGGGCTGCGATGACAGTAAAGGCGGAGCGATAGCTCTTCAGTGATTCGTAAACGGCAGCCCTTGGCCTTGCAATGATCACGCTCCAGTCATAATCATCAAGAGGAAGCCATGTGACCAAAAGAGGTTCGTCTACACTGTCAGTCAGAACGTGGGTATCGCCCTCCTTAAGCTCCTGACCGCGTACCAGCTCATCGTAATTTTGCGTAGCCAAATCACCGGCAGACTCACTGTAAGGATACACCTGCTCGTGTCTGGAATTGTAAATATAAATGGAGCTGTCCGGATTTTGCTGCTCAAGCTGTATGGGCAATGAAAAAATCTTATCGCAGTCCTGAATGACTTCCACAATACCCTCCGGCTGGTTCAGATCATCACCGAAGGTTCTTGTAAGCGAAATGAACTTCTGGAGGTTCTTTTTACCTCCCTGAGCAGGCAACTCCGTGTTCAACGTCGGATTTCCGATGTATTTGTAGCCATGAAGCGCAACGGTTTCCTCGTACCATGGAAGCGATTCCAGATCTACGGTAGAAATCCGCTGCCAGAAGCCAACCTCCGCGCAGCAGCCGTCCATGGTGTAGAGCTTGATCTCGGAAGCGGACTGATAGGCGCCGATCATGGCTGTTACAATATCCGCAATGGCCATCATTTTCTGACGGGATGTGGCAAGGCTGGACGTATTGGCACTGTCGGCGCTATAATTATCCGAAAACTCTCTGAAATTGGATTTAATGGCGTTGGAATATACAATGTTCATGGAGATCGTTGAAATATTATCCAACTGCTGCTCTACGGAGTTTTTCACAGAAGAGCACATGGTTTCCAGATTGCTGCCGGCATTATCCATTGTGTTTCGGGAGTAGTGAACATAGGTATATGTAAAAAAAATCGACAAAAGCATCAGAATGAATGTACCATAAATTACAAAAAGATAGAGCTTTTGAGGATATCGTTTGTTTATTCTTCTGATAAAAATCTCCCCCTTCAGAAATTCTATTATACAAGATTGTTCAAAAAAATGCAAATCATAGTTCGGGATTATCTATTTTGCAGAAATGCAGGATATGATATTATAAATTTACAACAAAAAAGACATATTTTATCGATAAAATATTCAGCAATGTGTACTAAAAAATAAGGAAAAGAGGAAATAGGATTATGAAAAAGAACATGAAAAGATTACTGAGTGTTTCTCTGACAGCAGCTATAGCGATGTCTTTATCCGTCGGAATGGTAAGCACCGTACATGCCGACGACAAAAAGAACGTTACCCTTACCTTCGGCAGCCATCAGAGCGGCCTTCCGAATTCCGGCGTTGTTCAGGATCTGGCAAAGGAATTTGAGGAAGAAACTGGAATTAAAATCGACTTCCAGATTTCTCCGGATGCTCAGTGGCGTGACCTGATCAAGGTAAAGCTGGATTCCGGCGAGGCCCCTGACATTATCTGTGTAGATACGCCGATCAGTCTTGCATCCAGCATTCACATGGATGATTACTGTGTGGATCTGTCCGATCAGGAATGGGTCAGTCGTATGGAGGAAAGCGCGGTATCCGCAGTTTCCGCAGACGGTGTAACCTATGGTATCACCTTCCCGGGCGCAAAGATGTATTTCTATCTGTACAACAAACAGATTTTTGAGGATCTTGGGCTTGAGGTGCCGACCAATTACGAAGAGTTTAAAAATGTCTGCCAGACAATCCTTGATTCCGGCGTGACACCTATTTACGAAGCAACCACAAACGGATGGCATCAGGTACTTCCTCTGTTTGAGACAGGCGGTCTGTGGCTTGCGCAGGACCCGGATATGTATGACAAGCTGAATGCAAATGAAATCGGTCTGGAAGAGGTAACAAGCTTAAAGACGATTATTGAGCAGCTCGATGAATGCGCAAAACTCGGTTACTTTGGCGAGGATTACCTGAGCAACGCGGTAGAGAACGCAAAAGAAGCAGTGGCTACCGGCAGATGCGCAATGTTTATTGCAGAGCTTGGCTGGAGAGGCGAGGTTGACGCGGATTATCCGGACTTTAACGCAATGGAAAATCTTGGCGCATTTGTAATGCCGTGGGGCGACAATCAGGTGGTTGGCGTGAACCCTGCAAGCAACGCATACTTTATCAATAAAGAAAGCGAATATGTAGACGAAGCAAAGCAGTTCTTTGAGTTTTTAGCAAGACCGGAAAATCTTCAGAAGCGTCTGGACGGACAGCCTGAGCTGAGCGCCTTGTGCTGGCCGGAGATCACCAGCAAATATTCTGAAGAGGATCAGGCATTCCTTGACTCTCTGGAAAAAGCAAACGTTGTTCAGACCTCTGTAAACTATATTGACAGCCAGTGGATGGATGTTGGAAAAGATCTGGAAGCAATGTATACAGGCGCTTATACACCGGATGATGTTGTGGAAACCATCGTCAACCGCAGAAACGAACAGGCGGAGCTGCAGAAGGATCCGGGCTGGGAATAATCCGGAAATAATTTAAAAAGAATCTGAAAAGAATCCTCTGGGAGGGGTGTCCCAAGATATGCGGGGGACCCCTCCCTTTGCATGGAAGCTTTGAAAAGCCGCTGTACAAAGGGATTCTGCAGACGTTCATAATCAAGAAAATGGAGGCTGAATATGAATAAGAAGAAATTGTATCCATGGTATTTTGCCATGGGAGCTGCCCTGCTGTTCTTTCTGCTTTGCTTCCTCCCCGGTATTCTTGGTATTGCCTACTCTTTTACAGACTGGAACAATTTTACGGACGAGATTAATTTTGTAGGCCTTAAGAATTACAAGGAAGTCTTTACAGGAAATTCAGAGTATTTGCAATACATTTGGAATACGGTTATTTTCACCATTGTTACCACCGTTATGAAGACGGTCGTAGGTCTTGCGCTGGCTCTTCTGCTCACACAGAAATTCATCAAGATCAAGAATATCCAGCGTATGATCATCTTTTCCCCGCAGGTTATGTCCTACCTGGTAGTCGGTCTTGTATTTAAGAGTATGCTTCATCCGACCACCGGATTTTTAAATGATTTCCTCAGAAGTATCGGACTGGATTTTCTGGCAAAGAACTGGCTGACAGACTTAAAGCTGGTATGGCCGACTGTTATGACGGTAGATACCTGGAAGGGTATGGGCTACATTATGGTAGTTGTTATCGCGGGCCTGATGTCCATTTCTCCGGAGTATTACGAGGCTGCCAGCATTGACGGCGCCAACTTCTTCCAGAAGCTTCGCTCCATCACCTTACCGCTTTTAAAGCCTGTACTTGTGAATGTTACGGTATTGAATGTAACCTACGGACTTCGTGTATTTGATATGATTTATTCCCTGACAAACGGCGGTCCGGGAAATGCCACAGGCGTTATCAACACGGCTGTATATAAGGAGTTTTCCAGAGGCGATCTGGCAATGGGCACAACACTGTCAAGTATTCTGTTCTTTGTACTTCTGGCACTGCTGTACTTTATTATTCGTTCTATGGAAAATAAGGAGGTGGAAGCATAATGGGCAGAGCAGGAAAGACCCTTGGTCATGTGATCGGAAATCTTATCGCGTTTTTTATCAGTCTGATCGTGATTATTCCGCTGGTGGTGCTTTTTTTGAATTCCTTTAAGACCTCCGCGGAAGCAAATAAAATGACCCTTTCCCTTCCAAAGGAATGGGTGCTGGAAAACTATGCGGTAGTTATTGAACAGGGAAAACTGATTTCCTCCTTCTTTAACGGTCTGCTGTATGCGACCGCCAGCGTTGTGATTATTGTAATTCTGGTTTCCCTTGCCGCGTTTGTTATTTCCAGAAATCAGAAGGGCGTAAACCGGTTCCTGTATTATTTTATCATTTCAGGTATCGCAATCCCCATCAACAACGTAGCGCTGATGAAGGTTATGCAGATGTTCCATCTGGTAAACACCAGAATCGGTATCATTCTTCTTTACGCGGCGATTAATATTCCGCTGAGCCTGTTTCTGGCTTACGGCTTTATTGAGACCATTCCGGTGGAAATTGACGAAGCTGCGGTAATTGACGGCTGTAAACCCATGCAGCTTTTTACAAAGGTTATCGCTCCTCTTTTAAAGCCGATCGTGTCCACGCTGTTTGTACTGGACTTTATGGCCGTATGGAATGACTTTACCATGCCGCTGTATTATTTGAACAATTCCAGAAAATGGCCTATGACTCTTGCGGTGTATAACTTTTTCGGGGCGTTCGAAAATTCATGGAATCTGGTTGCGGCAGATATTATTTTGACATTAATACCGGTACTTCTTGTATTTGTGCTTGGACAGAAGTATATTGTAGGAGGAGTGTCCGCCGGTTCTGTAAAAGGCTGATGCTGCTGCGGCTGCCCGGCAGGCCGTTATTGAAATGCCGGGCACCTGCGGCTCAATCATATTTAAGATTAAGACAGGAGAGCAAAACAGATGAAATTCACAAACGGTTTTTGGCTGACAGCAGACAATATTACACCATTATATGCGGTTGAATACGCAGATTCCAGAATCAGCGGAGATGAGCTGACCGTATATGCTCCGGGCAAGCATATTACGTCCAGAGGAGAGTGCCTGAATCTTGGAATGCTTACGGTAAGACTGACCAGTCCTATGGAGGATGTAATCAAGGTATCCGTGACTCACTTTGAGGGAAGAGCATATCCGGGTCCCTTTATCAGAACGGAAAATACCAATCCGAAGGTGACCATTGAAGAAACTGAGGATTTCATTGTTTATCAGACGGGCAATACAAAGGCAGTCATCGACAAGCGCCCCAATTCATGGGCAATCCGTTTTTATGATGGAGACAGGGAACTGACAGAAACAAGCTACCGCAATATGGCGCATATGGCAAATTCCGAAACAGGCAAATGCTATATGGTGGAGCAGCTTGCGCTGGATATTGATGAATATGTATACGGACTGGGCGAGCGCTTTACACCCTTTGTAAAGAACGGACAGAGCGTGGAAATGTGGAATGAGGACGGCGGAACGGCCAGTGAGATCGCCTATAAGAATATTCCGTTTTATATTACCAATAAAGGCTACGGCGTGCTCCTTGACAACGAAGGGGACGCAGCTTATGAAATCGCCAGCGAAAAGGTGGAGCGCGTACAGTTTTCCGTTGAAGGAGAGCGCCTGGACTACTATGTGATCAACGGACATACGCCAAAGGGAACCATTCAGAAATATACGGAACTGACCGGAAAGCCGGCGCTGCCTCCGGCATGGTCCTTCGGTCTCTGGCTGACCACTTCCTTTACCACCAATTATGATGAAGAAACCACCTCAAGCTTTATTCAGGGAATGGCGGACAGGGATATTCCTCTTCATGTATTCCATTTTGACTGCTACTGGATGGAGGCCTATGAATGGTGCAACTTTACCTGGGATTCCAGGACCTTCCCGGACCCGAAGGGGATGCTTGAAAGATACCATGAAAAGGGCCTGAAGATCTGTGTGTGGATCAATCCCTATATCGGCCAGAAATCGCCGCTGTTTCATGAGGGAATGAAAAACGGCTACCTCTTGAAGAAAACAAACGGGGACGTATGGCAGACGGATCTGTGGCAGGCCGGTATGGGCCTTGTGGACTTTACCAACCCGGCGGCTGTGGAGTGGTATACCGGAAAGCTGAAAGCACTTCTGGATATGGGAGTGGATTGCTTTAAGACAGATTTCGGCGAGAGGATTCCGGTAAAGGATATTGCTTATTATGACGGCTCTGATCCTGTAAAAATGCATAATTATTATACCTATTTATATAATAAGACAGTATTTAAGCTTCTTGAAAAAGAGCGCGGAGAGGGAGAAGCGGTTCTCTTTGCCCGGTCCGCGACCGTAGGCGGCCAGCAGTTCCCTGCTCACTGGGGCGGCGACTGCTCGGCAACGTATCCCTCCATGGCAGAAACCCTCCGAAGCGGTCTTTCTCTGGCGTGCGGCGGATTCGGCTTCTGGAGCCATGATATGGGAGGCTTCGAAAATACGGCTCCTGCGGATGTTTACAAGAGATGGGTACAGTTCGGGCTTATGAGTTCACACAGCCGTCTTCACGGTTCTTCTTCTTATCGTGTACCGTGGCTGTTTGATGAAGAGGCCTGCGATGTGCTCAGGAAGTTTGTCAAGCTGAAATGCTCCCTGATGCCTTATCTCTACAGACAGGCAGTGCGTGCCCATGAAGAAGGAATCCCTATGATGCGGCCTATGTTCGTGGAGTTTCCCGAGGACAGAGCGTGCGAGCCTCTTGACAAGCAGTATATGATGGGAGATTCTCTGCTGGTTGCTCCGATCTTTAAGGAAAGCGGAGAAGTGGAATATTATCTTCCGAAAGGAAAATGGTTCAATATTCTGACCGGACAGATGATAGAAGGCGGAACATGGAAAAAGGAGACTCACGACTACTTTAGTATGCCTCTTTTGGTACGCCCAAATACGATTCTGGCTGTGGGAAGCTGTGATACAAAGCCGGATTATGAATACAGCGACAGCGTTACTTTTTATCTGTCCGCCTTTGAGGACGGTGCGGAGACGTACACTGAGGTTACCGATGTAAAAGGCGTTACGGTGATGACCGCAAAGGCAGTGAGAAAAGGAGATACGATCACCCTTCATGTAGAGGGTGGAAACAGAAACTGGAAATATCAGGTGCTTGGCGGCGAAAACGTGACGGTAGTTGCAGAGTAATACTTCAGGGTTATAGAAGGATAATAAAAGGACTATACAGGCCGGGAGATGCTGTCGGCCTGTTTTCCTGTACATATGGGCAGGCGGTCACGCCGGATATTGTGCCTGAACGAATTGAGAGGAGATTTATATGCAGAAAACAGAATTGAAGAAATTGTTGGAGAGCATGTCTCTGCAGGAAAAAATTGACCAGATGCTGCAGCTTGTGGGCTCCTTTTACAGTGAGGATACCGATGAAGTGCTGACCGGACCGGAGTCGGAGCTTGGAATTACAGATGAGGATGTGCGCATGGCAGGTTCCATTGAGGGAACATATGGGGCTCAGTATCTGATGGAACTTCAGAAGAGCTATATGGAAAAGCAGCCGCATCATATTCCCATGCTGTTTATGATGGATGTGATTCACGGAATGAAAACCATTTTCCCTATACCGCTGGGACAGGCAGCGGCCTTTGAACCGGAGCTGTCCAAACGGTGCGCCTCCGCGGCGGCGAAGGAGGCAGCAGTCAGCGGCCTGCATGTGACTTTTGCGCCTATGGTGGACCTGGTGCGGGACGCCCGTTGGGGACGTGTGATGGAATCCGGCGGTGAGGACCCTTTCCTGAGCAGCAGGCTTGCACAGGCGCAGGTAGAGGGCTTTCAGGGAAAAGATATGAGCGAACCGTACAAGGTGTGTGCGTGCGTCAAGCACTTTGCAGGGTACGGCGCAGCGCAGGCGGGCCGTGAGTATCATACGGTGGAGCTGAGCGAGCACACGCTGCGGGATTTTTATCTGCCTGCTTACAAGGCGGGAATCGATGCGGGTTCCGGTATGGTCATGACTGCCTTCAATACACTGAACGGAATTCCGGCAAGCACGAACAAGTGGCTGATGAGGGACGTTCTTCGTGACGAAATGGGCTTTGACGGCGTGCTGGTTTCGGATTTTTCCGCCATTGCGGAAACCGTTGTCCATGGACACAGCGAGGATTTAAAGGACGCGGCGAAAAAGGCGCTTGAGGCAGGTGTGGATATAGATATGATGTCCGGAGCTTATGCGGCAAATCTGAGCACGCTCGTGAAAGAGGGCGCAGTTGATGAAGCGTTCATTGACGAAAGCGTTATGCGCATTCTGGAGCTGAAAAATAAGCTGGGGCTTTTTGAAAATCCATATAAGGATGCGGACCCGGAGAAAGAGAAGACCGTTATTTTGTGTGACGAACACAGACAGCTTGCAGGAGAGGCTGCTGCAAAATCCTTTGTTCTCCTGAAGAACGAGGGCGTTCTTCCTGTGGATACCAGCAAAAAGACTGCTTTTATAGGGCCTTATACAAATAATAAAGAGATCAAAAGCAGTTGGGCGTTTATCGGAGACAGTCAGGACTGCGTGACCATCGAGGAGGCCGCCCGTGAGGTCTTTGACCTTACCAGAACTACCTTCCATGCAGGTTCTCCGGTGCTTGGAAATGATGATGCGCAGGCGTTAAAGGGCTTTGCGGAGAAGCTGCCGGATCCGGTTCCGGAAGAAATGCAGTTGAGCATGCTCAAGGAGGCTGTTCAGGCAGCGAAGGAGGCAGATACAGTGATCATGCCTCTTGGCGAGTATTACCTGCAAAGCGGTGAGGCAACAAGCAGGGCAATGCTTGATATCCCGGATGTCCAGATGCGGCTGTTCCGGGAGGTGGCAAAGGTCAATGAAAACATCATTGTTGTTCTCTTTAACGGAAGGCCTTTGGATCTGCGGGAGATCAGTAGAAAAGCGAAGGCGGTTCTGGAGGTCTGGCTTCCCGGAACAGAGGGAGGACATGCTATTGTGGATGTGCTGACCGGAAAGGTGAACCCGTCAGGTAAGCTGCCCATGAGTTTCCCGTATTGTGTGGGTCAGATTCCTGTGCATTATAATGAATATTCCACCGGACGCCCGTACCAGCCGGGGATGCAGGCACGCTACCTGTCGAAATATCTGGACATCCCTAATACGCCGCTGTATCCATTTGGCTATGGAATGAGCTATACGGATTTTGAGATTTCCCCGGTGACACTCAGCGGAGAAACGGTAACAGAAAAAACGTCTATTACTGCCGCTGTAACCGTGAAAAATACGGGAACCCTTTCCGGTACCCAGACGCTGCAGCTCTATATTCAGGATGTCTCAGCCAGTGTGGTGCGCCCTGTAAAAGAGTTGAAGGGATTTCAAAAAACAGAGCTTGCCCCTGGCGAGGAAGCAACCGTGCAGTTTGTTATTGAGGAACCTATGCTTCGCTTCTTGCGCGCCGATGGCACGGTGGGAAGCGAGGACGGCCGTTTTCGCCTGTGGATCGGCGACAGCAGCGATACGGAGAATGCGGCTGGATTTATGCTGAAGCGGGAGATGTAAAGAGACGATTTAAATGCGCCACAAATCATTTTATAGTGGTTTTTGGCGCATTTTACATGATAGAAATTTTTTTTATCATATATATGTGAAAACAGGTTACAATAATGTTACAATAAAGGAAGGTTGTCGGCATACTGATGTAATTGGTAAATCAGAAATAGAAGACCTGAGATATTATGAATGAAGAAAGGAACCTATATATGAGCAACCATTTGAAAGACCAGACAAGTCCCTATCTTTTACAGCATGCGGAAAATCCCGTAGACTGGTTTCCGTGGTGTGAAGAGGCTTTTGAGAAGGCAGAGAAGGAGGACAAGCCTGTTTTTTTGAGTATTGGCTACAGTACCTGCCACTGGTGTCATGTGATGGCACACGAAAGTTTTGAAAATAAAGAAATTGCAGATATTTTAAACAGATATTTTGTTTCCGTTAAGGTTGACCGGGAAGAACGGCCGGATGTAGATAGTGTGTATATGTCTGTTTGTCAGGCGCTTACCGGGGGCGGAGGCTGGCCTATGAGTATTTTTATGACTGCGGACCAGAAGCCCTTTTATGCCGGAACCTATTTCCCTCCGGTATCGCACCGGGGTATGCCGGGATTTAAAGACCTGTTGCTGATCATTGCAGACCGATGGAAAAACAGGAGAGCGGATCTGCTGAAATCTGCAGACTATATCCTTGCACATATCAACATAGAAGATGGTGGATTAAGTGAAAAAATCAGCCCTTATCTTGTGGATAAAGCAGCGGAAATTTTTGCAGGAAGTTTTGATAAACGGTTCGGAGGCTTCGGAGATGCCCCCAAATTCCCAATGCCCCATAATCTGATCTTCCTTACGCTTTATTCTGAAATCAGGAAGGATTCAGAAGCATTTGATGAGGTGAGGATTACTCTGGAAAAGATGCGCCGGGGAGGAATTTTTGATCAGATAGGCTTTGGCTTTTCCAGATATTCTACGGATAAATATTATCTTGTTCCGCATTTTGAAAAAATGCTCTATGACAATGCTCTGCTGATACTTGCATATTCCGCTGCCTACAAGGTATCAGGCGATGAAATGCTTCTTGATACCGCAGAGAAAACAGCGGAATATATCCTGCGTGAAATGACAGACAGTGCAGGGGGATTTTATTCGGCTCAGGATGCGGACAGCGAAGGGGAAGAAGGAAAATTCTATGTCTGGGACTATGGTGAAATCTGCAGCGTGCTCGGCAGCGAAAAAGGAGAGAGCTTCTGCAGGTATTTCGGGATTACCAGACAGGGTATTTTTGAAGGGAAGAATATCCCCAATCTTTTGCAGGGAAATGCTGTTTTGGATGATTTTTCTGAGGAAAAAAAGCTTCTTTACGACTATAGAAAAAAACGTGCCAGACTTCATCTGGATGATAAAATTCTTACTTCATGGAATGCGCTTATGATCTGCGCTATGTCGGTTCTTTACAGAGTGACCGGGAAAGAACGGTATCTTACAGCGGCAGAAGCCGTAGCGGAATTTATCGAAAAAAATCTTGCGGAGGGATCTGTCCTTTATGTAAGCGACCGGCAAGGGACGCGTTCTGTCAGGGGATTTCTGGACGAATATGCATATTATGCGGCAGCTATGATTTCCCTTTATGAAGCAACATCCAGGGAACTATATTTACACCGTGCAAAGGAGCTTATGGGAGAAGCAGAGCAGCAGTTTGGTGATCATAACAGAGGCGGCTATTTCCTGTATGGAACCAAAAACAGCAGCCTTATCTCCCGGCCGAAAGAAACCTACGATGGGGCAATGCCCAGCGGAAATTCTGTGATGGCGTATTGTCTGGTGCGGATGTCGCAGCTTACCGGAGAGGAAAATGATATACAGGCTGCAGAAAAACAGCTTGCTTTTATGACAGCACAGGCAGAAGCGTATCCCGCAGGATACGGTATGTTCCTGACAGCATTGCTATTCTATTTCTATCCGCCTCAAAAGATTACAGCAGTGCTACAAAAAGAGGATAAGAAAGAAGAAATTGCAGCCGGGCTTCCGCTGTATGCAGACATCCGGATACTGGAATCTGAGACAGAGGATTATAAACTTTTGCACAATAAGACTACCTATTATGTATGCAAAAACAATACCTGTCTTCCTCCCTCGAACCAGAAGCCTGTTTTTTGATTTTGTAAAATTACGTTTTAAACATAAAAAGGATGGTATTTGCCTTTCTTATTGTACCTTTGGTCAATAAATGGGAAATACCATGCTTTTTTTCTATGCTTATGATATAATGGGAACACTTAATATAGTAAAGGGCAGCGCAGGGCGAATTTAGTAACTAAAAGAAGAGAACAAGCGGCTTTTGTCAGCCGGAATGGAGAGTATATGAACAGAGAGAAAATGGAACTGGAAACAGTCCGATTTCTGAAAATCCTTTTTTCCCTTAAGGAAGTGGAAAAAGTAGAGATTAAAGAGCATGTGATCGCATCTCCCGAGGATACGGAAAATATCCGAAAGGCGGTTTCTGACAGTTATCATGACCACCTGAGCGATGTTGATATGAAAATATGGGTAAAGCTGAATCCCGTGGACTTTTCTATGAAAACGCCGGTTTATAAGGCCTATTTTCCAAGGCTGCAGATCAGTGACGAGATTTTTGGAATTATTTTTCAGGAACGTGACCCGGCTGAAAACAGGGAAGGCTTAAGAATCTGCATGAAATCCGGATTCAGGATGGATCTGAGCTTTTATCTCCAATGTGATGAAAACGCGGACAGGCTGCCGGAGGGCGATTGGTGGGAGAGAGAACACGGCAGAGAAAATGATGCCTGCGAAGGCGTTCATGAGAATGCAGTCAAACGGAATGGGAATGTCTGCCTGGCGCAGGAAAAAGCAGATTCCTTCTGGTTTATTGCAGTTCAGGCGCTGACAAAGCTGCTGCGCCGTGATTACCTTATAGCGGATCATTTATCTCATATGCTGCTGATGGAGGGGCTTGTTCTCCAAATGGAAGAGAGGGACAAAAAATACGGAACAAATTTTCACCGGTACGGATATGCAGAAGAGCTTGCGTACAGGACGGTCAGCCTTGCAGGCTATGAAAAGTATCTGCAGGGCGGAGATGAAAATTATCGTTATATTGCCGCAAATTTGATCCGGGCTGCGGTAAGCTACGACCGACTGGCCTCCGAGGCTGATAACCATTATGTGATCAGAAAAGAAAATTTTTTTGAAATATGGGCTGCCGCAATTCACCGGATTGAGACAGTGGAGATTGTCGGAGATTTGGAGTGAGGTGGGGAGATTTGTTAATAAGAAATGCTACCATAAATGATCTGAAAACAATTACGGATGCGGTTGAGCTTTTAAGGTGTTTTGGTTAAAATAAAGTAAAGGAGGGCTTGCTTATGATGGCAGATAAAAAAATAGAAAATTCCAGTGAACTGGAGTTTGCTGTGTTTTGTATTGAAAATGTTGCGGCAAAGTTGGGCGTGGGTGCAGAACGTGTCTATCAGGCATTTACCGAAAAGAGCGATATTCTGAATGGTTATATAGTGCCGGAATATGAAGTGCTACATACCCAGAGCCGGGAATATATCGTGAATGATCTCCTTGATGTGATGAGAGAAAGGGGTGTGGAAATATGATTCTCTATCACGGTTCTTTTTTAGAGATTGCACAGCCGGATTTGGTTCATTCCCGCCCTAATGTAGACTTTGGACGTGGTTTTTATGTCACTCCGCTGTATGAGCAGGCCGCGAAGTGGTGCGGAAAATTCAAACGCCGAGGAAAAGACGGTATTATTTCAAAATATGAATATGATGAGAGCAGAGAAAATGAGCTGAAAGTTTTAAAATTTGATTCTTATTCCGAGGAATGGCTTGATTTTATCCTGAACTGTCGTAGTGGAAAAGATTCGACAGATTATGACCTTGTTGTGGGTGGTGTTGCCAATGACAAGGTGTTTAATACGGTAGAACTGTTCTTTGATGGACTGATTGATAAAGCAGAAGCCATTAATCGCTTGCGCTATGAAAAGCCGAACCTACAAATTTGCTTCCGCACAGAGAAAGCACTGTCTCTGCTGCATTTTGAAGGGAGTGAGAGACTATGACAGCAAACCCGATTTTACTTCAAAAAAAATACAGCCGTGTTATTGAGTGCTTTGCAAAACGGCAGGGACTTTCACTGGATGCGGCGTTGGATTTTTTTTATCATTCTGAGGTTTATCCGCTGATTAGGGATGGCGTATCTGATATGCACTGCATGAGTGATACGTATTTGGCAGAAGAACTGGAACAGGAATATCAGATGGAAAAGTAAGAATGGCAGTTATTGATAAAGTAAAAGCTGCCGGACTGCGGGAGCCGGAGTTTATTGGCGGTGAGGTTGATTTGCGTGTCAATATTTATCGAGGCCGGATTAGCGACTGTGAAGAAACTAATTGTGATGTCAATGACCTCAATAGTGCCAATAAAGTGCCGAATAGTGCCGATAAAGTACCAGATAGTGCCGTTAAAATTCCGTATAGTACTGGAAAAATGCCGGATAGTGTTAAAAAAGTGCCGGATAATGAACAGGAACGACTCATTTATCAATATGTGTTGGAAAAGGGGACAATAACAACAATTAAGGCAATGGAACTTCTTAGTGTGAAACAACGTAGAGCGAGATCTGTTTTGTCAGTGATGGTTGAAAGCGGTTGGCTGAGAAAAGAAGGCGCAGCGAGAAGCACAATTTATGTGAAGAATACAGAAGGAAAGTAATGCAGCGTGGATGTGGATAAAGTAGTATAGGATTTATTTTATAAAATTAGCACTCACCTCTTGACAGTGCTAACAAAAAGTGTTATATTTCGGATAGAACAAATGAAAGAGAGAAGTGTTTTTACACTTTGGAATAGATAAGGAGGAACGCCTATGAATATCAGTAAGTTTACACAGAAATCCATACAGGCAGTCCAGGATCTGGAGAAGGTTGCTTATGAATACGGCAATCAGGAAATCGAGCAGGAGCATTTGCTCTACACTCTCCTTCATCAGGAAGACAGCCTGATTCTCAAGATGATTGAGAAAATGGAAATCAATAAAGAATACTTTTTAAATGTGGTAGAAAACGCCCTGGAAGCCAGAGTCAAGGTTTCCGGCGGAGACCTGCGCTTTGGCCAGTATTTGAATAAGGCCCTGATCAGCGCCGAGGACGAGGCGAAGGCAATGGGAGACGAATATGTTTCCGTAGAGCATCTCTTTTTGGCTCTGTTGAAACAGCCCAGTCCCAGTGTGAAAAAGATCTTCAATGAATTTGGAATTACCAGAGAACGTTTCCTTAAAGCATTGTCTACCGTAAGGGGAAACCAGAGGGTAGTCAGCGACAATCCGGAAGCAACCTATGATACCTTAAATAAATACGGCGAGGATCTGGTAGAGAAAGCCCGGAACCAGAAGCTGGATCCGGTCATCGGGCGTGATGCGGAGATCCGGAATATTATCCGGATCCTTTCCAGAAAGACAAAGAACAATCCGGTTCTTATCGGCGAACCAGGAGTGGGCAAAACCGCGGCTATCGAGGGCCTTGCCCAGCGGATCGTAGCCGGGGACGTACCGGAAGGGCTGAAGGACAAAAAGATTTTTGCCCTGGATATGGGAGCTCTTGTGGCAGGAGCCAAATACCGTGGGGAATTTGAGGAACGTCTGAAGGCTGTTCTTGAAGAAGTAAAGAAAAGCGAAGGAAACATTATCCTGTTTATCGATGAACTGCACCTGATCGTGGGCGCAGGCAAGACAGACGGCGCCATGGATGCGGGAAATATGTTAAAGCCTATGCTTGCAAGAGGCGAACTCCATTGTATCGGAGCAACGACCCTCGACGAATACCGCCAGTATATCGAAAAGGACGCTGCCTTGGAACGTCGTTTCCAGCCTGTCCTTGTGGATGAGCCTACGGTGGAGGATACGATTTCGATTCTTCGTGGACTTAAGGAACGTTACGAGGTGTATCATGGCGTAAAGATTACTGACAGCGCTCTTGTAGCTGCAGCGACCTTATCACACCGTTATATCAGCGACCGTTTCCTTCCGGACAAGGCCATCGACCTTGTGGACGAAGCCTGCGCTCTTATTAAGACCGAGCTGGATTCCATGCCCACTGAGCTGGATGAACAGCGGCGTAAGATCATGCAGTTGGAAATCGAAGAGTCCGCTCTGAAAAAAGAAACCGATAACTTAAGCAAGGAGCGTCTGGCGGATCTGCAGAAAGAGCTTGCGGATATGCGCGACGCCTTCAACGCCCAGAAAGCCCAGTGGGATAACGAAAAGCATTCCGTAGAAAAGCTCCAGAAACTCCGTGAGCAGATTGAGGATGTGAATAAACAGATCCAAAAGGCGCAGCAGAACTACGACCTGGAAAAAATGGCGGAATTGCAGTACGGGGAGCTTCCGCGCCTGCAGAAGCAGTTGGAAATTGAAGAACGTAATGTCAAGGAAGGCGACAGGAGACTGGTACATGAGGCTGTGACGGATGATGAGATCGCCAGAATCATATCCCGCTGGACAGGAATTCCTGTTACCAAGCTGACAGAGGGCGAGAGGACGAAGCTGTTAAGCCTGGAGGATCAGCTCCACCAGAGAGTGGTAGGCCAGGACGAGGGCGTCCGCCGTGTAACTGACGCGATCCTCCGCTCCAAGGCGGGAATCAAAGACCCGACAAAGCCTATCGGTTCCTTCCTCTTCCTTGGGCCGACCGGTGTTGGTAAGACTGAGCTTGCCAAGACTCTTGCGGAAAATCTTTTCGACGATGAGCAGAACATGGTTCGTATCGATATGAGCGAGTATATGGAGAAATATTCCGTGTCCAGACTGATCGGAGCGCCTCCCGGATATGTGGGCTATGAGGAAGGCGGACAACTGACAGAGGCTGTCCGCAGAAAACCGTACAGCGTTGTCCTTTTTGATGAAATCGAAAAGGCTCATCCGGATGTTTTCAACGTCCTTCTTCAGGTTCTGGACGACGGACGTATTACGGATTCCCAGGGCCGTACCGTAGACTTTAAGAATACCATTCTGATCATGACCTCCAACATCGGTTCCACGTATCTTCTGGACGGAATTGATGAAAACGGAGAGATTAAGCCGGAAGCGGAAGAAATGGTCATGAATGATCTGCGCAACCATTTCCGTCCTGAATTCCTGAACCGTCTGGACGAGACAATTTTATTTAAGCCCTTGACAAAAGACAATATTGGTAAGATAGTAGACTTACTGGTAAAGGATTTGGACAAACGTCTTTCCGGGCAGGAACTATCTCTGAAGCTGACAGACGCGGCAAAGGCACATGTGATCGAAAACGGATATGATCCGGTCTATGGAGCACGTCCTCTGAAGCGTTATCTGCAGAAATATGTGGAGACACTTGCCGCTAAAAAGATTCTTTCCGGCAGCGTCCATGCAGGGGATACGATTGTTCTGGACGTGCAGAACGGAGAATTTACCGTCCATACTGCCTGAGCCAGAGCCTGACTTTAGAAGTCCGGGCACTCGTCTTTACAGGAGACAGGCAGGTATGCCAAAGCAGTCTGCAGACACAACTTCGGGCATATCTGAATTATAATCAGAGCAAAGGATGGAAAGCTATGATACCAAAGGATCCGGTCATGTTGTTGAGTTATGTCAACACACAGCTTCGGGATTACTATGAATCCCTGGAGGCTCTCTGTACCTGCAGAGGAATGAAGAAAAAGGAACTGGTGGAAAAATTGAAATCCATTGACTACGAGTATGACGAAAAAACCAACCAGTTTATCTGAACGCTTTACACCAGAGGCATGCCGACAGTGTGCCTCAGAGATGGAAACTGGAAAAGCCAGAAGCGAAGCCTGCTTCGCTTCTGGTTTTTCTTTAGAATAAAATAAATTAGCCGGGCGAATGGAAAAATACCGGAAATTCCGAAATATCAGCAGCGTAAAATTTGAAAAAAGTGTGAAATTACCAAAAAACACTTGCATTTTTTGGTTAAATATATATTATATATAGTTAGCCGACTAATTAATATTGAATGTGAGAAGGTCGGGAAAATATGCGAAACAGAATAGAGGTGAACTTATGCATCCGTTTATGAAGGAAGAAAACGGAGAGCTTACCATGCAGGGGCTGCTTATGGAGATCAACCGGCTTTATATGGGCAAATGTTTTCACCAAATGGTGGAACTGGGAATATATCCCGGACAGATTCCGGTACTCGGGTGTCTGATGCACAAGGACGGCTTAAGCCAGAGAGAACTGGCAAAAAAACTCCACATAAAGCCGCCTACGGTAAATGTGACTGTCCAGCGTCTGGAGAAAATCGGTATCCTCTGCAGGAGACAGGATGAAAAGGACCAGAGAGTCACCCGGGTGTATATGACGGAGAAAGGTCATGCTATAGTCGAAAAAGCTATGGAGCAGGTCATGGAAAATGAAAAGATCCTGTTTGCCAATTTCAGTGAAACAGAGCTGTGCCTGATGCGGCGTTTTTTCCAGCAGATGCTTGAGAACATTGAGCTTCTGCCCGGACCATCAGGAGAAGAATGTATAAAGAAAGAAGGATTGGATAAATGCTGAAGCTGATGAAATATCTGAAAAAATCAGCCGGTTATATTGTCTTGATCGTGGCGCTCCTGTTTTTACAGGCGTACTGCGACCTGTCCCTGCCGGACTATACCTCAAAAATTGTCAATGTGGGTATCCAGCAGCAGGGAATTGAAGACGGTGTACCGGAAAAAATCCGGACCTCTACCATGGAAAGTCTGGAACTTTTTATGACGGAGGAGACAAGAGATGAGGTCATGGAAGCTTATACTCTGGATGGAGATCTTTATGTATTAAAAGATAAGCTTTCCAAGGATACAAGAGAGCAGTTAAACGAGGACTTCTGTAAGCCGATGATGATACTTACGGGATTTACCTCAGACAGTGAAGAGAGCAGGGCCATGCTTGCGCAGATGGGGATTCCGGAGGGCACAGACCCGGCGGCCGCTTTGTCGCAGCTTCCTGAACAGGCTGTGGAGCAGATATCGGATTACATGGAGGAAAATCTTTCTGAGATGCCAGAATCTATTTTGACGCAGGCTGCCGTTGCCTTTGTACGCGGGGAATACGAAGCCATAGGCGAGGATGTGGACGCTATTCAGATGAATTATATCATCAGATCCGGTATCCAGATGATTTTAATGGCCCTTGTCATTATGCTGGCAGCGGTCAGCGTAACCTTCCTTTCGGCGAGGGTTGCGGCCAGTCTGGGACATGATCTGAGAAGCAGCATTTACCGGAAGGTCATGAGCTTTTCCAGCAATGAATATCACAAATTTTCCACGGCGTCTCTGATCACCAGAAGCACCAATGACGTGCAGCAGGTACAGCAGGTAATGTCCATGATCTTCCGGATCGTACTGTATGCGCCCATTCTTGGCCTTGGCGGTGTGATAAAGGTGCTCCAGACAGATTCGTCCATGACATGGATCCTTGCGGTAGCAGTGATCTTGATCCTGATGGTGATCGGGGGATTATTTAAGATCGCCATGCCGAAGTTTACGAAGCTGCAGACTTTGATCGACCGACTGAACCTGGTAACAAGGGAGATCCTTACAGGTATCCCGGTCATCCGTGCGTTCAGCCGTGAAAAGCATGAGGAAGAGCGTTTTGAGAAGGCAAATATGGACCTTACCAAAACCAATCTTTTTGTGAACCGCTGTATGACCTTTATGATGCCGATCATGATGCTGATCATGAACGGTGTTTCTGTTATGATCGTTTATTTCGGCTCCTATGGTGTGGATAACGGAACCATGCAGGTAGGAAATGTTATGGCGTTTATCCAGTATGCAATGCAGATCATCATGTCATTTTTGATGATCACGGCCATGTCCATTATGCTTCCAAGGGCAAATGTAGCGGCTCTCCGTATCCATGAGGTCCTTGAAACAGAGGGGACGATCAACGATCCGGAATGTCCGGTCCATCCTTCCGACGGGGAAAAAGGAACTGTGGAATTTGAAAATGTAAGCTTTGCTTATCCCGATGCGGATGAAAACGTAATTACGGACATTTCCTTTAAAGCAGAGAAAGGACAGACTGTGGCGGTTATCGGAAGTACGGGAAGCGGCAAAAGTACGCTGGTCAATCTGATCCCGAGATTTTATGACGTAACCAGAGGCAGCGTCAGGGTAGACGGCGTCGACGTCCGCGATATGAGCCAGAAGGAACTTCGTGACAGGCTGGGGTATGTACCTCAGAAGGGAGTTCTGTTCTCAGGAACCATCGATTCCAACATCCGTTACGGTAAGACAGATATCACGGAGGCTGAGGTAAAGGAAGCGGCCGAGGTTGCGCAGGCTGAGGAATTTATCGAGGCTAAGCCGGATAAATATCATTCTCCTGTTTCCCAGGGAGGAACAAACGTGTCGGGAGGTCAGAAGCAGCGTCTTTCCATTGCAAGGGCTATTGCGAAAAAACCTGAAATATTTATCTTTGACGACAGCTTTTCCGCATTGGACTTTAAGACAGACAGCATGCTCCGGAAAGCATTGAGGGAGCATACCAAAGACGCCACGACCATTATTGTGGCTCAGCGTATCAGTACGATTTTGAATGCGGACCAGATCATTGTACTTGACGACGGGCATATGGCAGGAATCGGCACCCACAAGGAGCTGATGAAAACATGTGACGTTTACCGTCAGATCGCAATGTCGCAGTTATCAGAGGAGGAATTGGCATGAGTGAGCAGAAAAGAAGAGGCCCCATGGGAGGTCGCGGCATGCAGTCGGGAGAAAAAGCCAAAGACTTCAAAGGGGCAATGGGAAAACTGTTAAAATATATGGAACGCTATAAATTCCGTTTTGCGCTGATGCTGGTCTTTGCAGTGGCAGGTACAGTGTTCAATATTGTGGGACCCAAGGTCCTTGGAAAAGCGACAACGGAATTATTTAACGGCCTTGTTGAAAAGGTAAACGGAACCGGAGGAATTGATTTTGAGAAAATCGGCATGATCCTTTTGGGCGCGCTGGCCCTTTATCTTGCCAGCGCCTGCTTCTCATTCGTACAGGGTTATGTTATGACGGGAATTTCCAATGACGTTACCTATAATCTGAGAAAGGATATTTCCAAAAAGTTCAACAGACTCCCGCTGAATTATTTTGAAAGCCGTACAAACGGCGAGATCCTTTCCAGAGTAACCAACGATGTGGATACTCTTCAGATGAGCCTGAACCAGAGTATTACTCAGTTGATCACATCCGTGACCACTCTGATCGGCGTATTTATCATGATGCTTTCCATTAATGTATGGATGACCCTGGCGGCGCTTTGTATCCTGCCTGTTTCCATGGTGATCATTAATCAGGTAATGAAGCATTCACAGAAATACTTCCGTGACCAGCAGAAATATCTGGGTGAGGTAAACGGCCAGATCGAAGAAAACTTCGGCGGACATAATGTGGTCAGGGTATTCAACAAAGAAAACGATGTTGTCGAAGAATTTGAAAAGGATAACCAGAAGCTTTATGAATCAGGCTGGAAATCTCAGTTCTTTTCCGGCATGATGATGCCGATCATGCAGTTTGTGGGAAATCTGGGATACGTGATGGTTGCGCTTCTGGGCGGCGCTTTTGCAATTAAAGGAACCATAGAGGTTGGCGATATCCAGTCCTTTTTCCAGTATATCCGTAACTTTACACAGCCGATCCAGCAGATTGCGCAGGTTACCAATCTTCTGCAGTCCTCAGCCGCCGCTTCCGAGCGTGTGTTTGAGTTCCTGGAGGAGCCGGAAGAGGATCAGACGGTCAAAGATCCTGTGGATATCAGCGGGCTTAGCGGGGATGTACAGTTTGAGCATGTAAACTTCGGATATAACCCCGACAAGATCATTATCCACGATTTCTCCGCCGATGTTAAGGACGGACAGAAGATTGCCATTGTGGGTCCTACCGGAGCCGGAAAGACAACAATGGTAAAGCTGCTTATGAGATTTTATGACATCAACGGCGGCGCCATCAAGGTAGACGGGCACGATATCAGGGATTTCAACAGAAGCCAGCTTCGGGAAATGTTCGGTATGGTCCTTCAGGACACCTGGCTGTTTTCAGGCACTATTATGGAAAATATCCGTTACGGACGTCTGGACGCCACGGATGAAGAGGTTATTGCCGCTGCAAAGGCAGCGCATATCCACAATTTTATCATGCAGCAGCCGGGCGGCTACCAGATGGTGCTGGATGAAGAAACAAGTAATATTTCCCAGGGCCAGAAGCAGCTTCTGACCATTGCCCGTGCAATCCTTGCCGATAATAAGATATTGATCCTGGACGAAGCGACCTCATCCGTAGATACGCGAACCGAGATGCGTATCCAAAAGGCTATGAATAATCTGATGAAGGGACGCACCAGCTTTGTGATCGCTCACAGGCTTTCCACCATAAAGGATTCAGATCTGATCCTTGTAATGAAGGACGGAGATATCATCGAGCAGGGCAGCCATGAAGAACTGCTGGCAAAGCACGGATTCTATTCAGAGCTTTATTACAGCCAGTTTGAACGCAGAGAACACAGATAAGCAGTTACTGTTCACACCTGCGGCGTTAAGAGTAACGATAAGCAACCTCCCGTTTTAAAGTGCGCAAGTATTTTACTATACATTTTCTGATAATTGGGGTATAATAAAACAACCGTATCTATTCAGCAATTGTGGAATACATCCTGCAGAAAGCAATTTTCAAACACATTCTATAACAGATGAGGGAAGAATTCCACACGCTCCGGGACTCGCGGGCGAGCCCTGAATGCAGAATAGCTATGAAGAGCAATGTATCAGATACTAAACGGGAGGTTATGAAAATGATCATTACGACGACACCTACAGTTGAGGGAAAAGTGATCTGTGAGTATAAAGGCATCGTATTTGGAGAAGTGATTTCCGGCGTAAATGTATTAAAGGATATCGGCGCAGGCCTGCGCAACTTTTTCGGCGGAAGATCTCAGGCCTATGAGGAAGAACTGATGGCAGCCAGAGAAGAGGCGTTAAAAGAGATGGAGCAGAGAGCGGCAGAGCGCGGCGCCAATGCGGTCGTAGGCGTGGACATTGACTATGAGGTACTGGGTTCAGACAATGGTATGCTGATGGTAACGGCAAGCGGCACTGCCGTAGTAGTAGCGTGAGGGCAGCCATGACAGTTAAAGCAGACGGCAGGAAGTTCCTGCCATATGTATTGGAGCACCTGCGCCGGAGAATCGGGGAGATCGATCTTTCCCTGGAAGAGGGGCAGAAGGAAATCGAAGACATGCATGAATACTACTGGGAGAATTATACGGAAATGGACCAGTACGGCTATGAAAATTTCGATAACCAGCAGGCCCTTCTCCACCAGATCAATGCAAACCAGGAGCAGCTTATTCTGAAGCACCGGTTTAAAAAGATGCTGGATTCTCCTTTTTTCGGGAGAGTGGATTTTTGTTTTGAAGGAGAGGACGAACCGGAGATTTTTTATATCGGCATCGGCAATTTTGCAGAAAGAACAGGCGGCGTCCCCCTGGTTTATGACTGGCGCGCCCCTGTAAGCGGATTATTCTATGACTATGACAAGGGTCCTGCCTCTTACACAGCCCCGGCAGGGGAGATTACCGGAGAAATTGCCTCCAAATGGCAGTACAAAATCCGCAATGGCAGGATGGTCTATGATTTTGAAAGCGATATCAAGATCGATGATGAGATCCTTGCCGCTGAGCTGGGAAGCAATGGAGAGGTTCAGCTTAAAAATATCATCCGTACCATCCAAAAAGAGCAGAATGCCATTATCCGCAACACCAAAGACTGTATTATGGTCATACAGGGAGCCGCCGGAAGCGGTAAAACCTCTATCGCTCTTCACCGCATTGCGTATCTCCTTTATCATGACAGGCAGAATCTGAAATCCTCGAATATTCTGGTCCTGTCCCCCAACAGCGTATTTGCGGACTATATTTCCCATATTCTTCCGGAGCTTGGAGAAGAAAATATCCGGGAAATGAGCTTTGACCTGTTTGCCTACCGGCAGCTTAAGGATACGGCTGCCGACTGCGAGGACCGGTACGACCAGATAGAAAAAGCGCTGCGAAACCCTGATTCCCAACAGTCCTTCAGGCAGAAGCAGTCCCAGGGATTCCTCAATCAACTGGAAGGATATATCATGGAGCTTGAGGATGAGCTGATGCAATTTTGTGATGTAGAGTACAAGGGCTTTACCATTACAGAGTCAGAGATCATCGATTTATTTTATTTCAAATTTCTGGAAATCCCCCTGCTTTCCCGTATGGAAGCAGTTGCGGATTATTTTATCGATGAAATAGAGACTCTGCGTGACAGCGACCTTCCTGAAGAAGAAAGGGAAGTGATATATGAAAAATTCCGGAAAATGTATTCGTCTACAGACCTGTACGTTCTCTACAATAGCTTCCTTAAGCGGGCCGGTTTTCGTCCTCTGCCCGGGGTTCCTCTGGAAAAACGCCGTCTCCCCTATGAAGATGTATATCCGGTACTGTACCTGAAATACCGCCTGAAACGCCAGACAGATCACACGGGCATCAAGCATCTGGTGGTAGATGAAATGCAGGATTATTCCCGCCTTCAGTATCTTATCCTGCAAAAGATCTTTCCCTGCAGAATGACGATCTTAGGGGACAGGGCTCAGACTATGGACGAGGAAATGCAGGACGTAACCACCTTCCTTCCGAAGATTTTTGGCCGCAATCTGCATAAGATCGTCCTGAATAAAAGCTACCGGAACACAGTCGAGATCGCGGAATATGCCAACAGGCTTGCATCCATCACAGATATGGAAGTATTTCAGCGCCATGGCGCTCCGGTAACAGAAAAAGCCTTTCCGACCATGGAAATGGCTTTGGAAGACGCCTTATCAAACCTGAAATTACAGGAAGGACATTACGAAACCTTTGCGGTGATCCTCCGTACCGAGGAAGAAGCTCTTAAGGCATTTGATTTCCTGAAACCACGTCTGGAGGCTTCCGGCTATGAGACAGACAACAGTCTGACCTACCTTGACCGCAACAGTTCATCCTTCAGAAAGGGAATCACTGTGACGACCTTCTATCTTGCAAAGGGTCTGGAGTTCGATCAGGTATTTTCCGTTTTCCCGGCGGAAGACCAAAGTCCCCTGGCCCTTCAGGCAAGATATATCTGCGCTACCCGCGCGCTGCACAACCTGCATATGTACGAATATAACGCATCGGAAAAAGCAGATAAAAAGCAGACAGAAAAAGGAACCTGAATATTACAGAATAAAAAACAGAAGCTATTATAATAGGTATAGTTTCTGTTTTTTTCTTTATAATAAATTCATAGGAATTTCACATTCAGTACCGGAAATTGCATTGACAGTGCTGTGATTAAAATGTAAAATAAACAATAAGTGACTTTTGAGCGTGTTTGAGTAAAATAAACAATAAGTGACTTTTGAGAGTGTTTGAAGAAGCACATCTCACGAAAAGCAATTTTCAAACACGCTCTGGATAAAAACAAGGAGGGCACAATGAAGAACAAAAAGGTACTTGCAATTTTTGCAATGGCGATATCACTTTCCTGTATGATGGCAGGCTGCGGCTTCCTCGGCACGGATGAGCCGGAAGAGCAGGTAGTTGGTGGTGTTACACCTACCCCGGAAGCTACCAAGGCGCCGGAAGCTACTCCGACGATTGCACCGAACGCACAGACGACTACGTATACATCTAAAGATAAAACCGTATCCATTGATTATCCAAACGCAACCTGGAGCAACAAGACAGACGGGGACGACATGCTGAGCTTTGAATCTCCGGATGAAGGCAAGATCCTGATCATTCACGGAGGCGAGGATGATATGTCAGTAGCCGTGCTTCCGACTACGGAAGACATGGCGGTTTCACTGGAACAGGCTTCTGATCTGGTACAGGGAACTGATTTTGAGATCCAGAATTATTCCGCGACAGATGTAAACGGTATCGGCGTGTACAGCTATGTGACGAAGATGCTGAATACGGAAAAGAGCGATGGATACGCATATGTGGTAAATAAAGTATTTGCCAACGATCAGGAATTTTACAGTATTGCGGCATCTGTCAAGACAGAGAGCGCTCTTGCCGATGTGCAGAAGGCTGTAAACTCCTTTAAGATCCTCGGCAATTCCACACTGAAGGAAGCAGCTGCAGGAAACTCTGACAATAGCGGTAATGCATCGGGAGAACAGACAGGAGAATCCGGCGGAGCCACAGGAACTGACAGCGGAGAAGCCGGAACCAGCGGCGGAGCCACAGGAATCGACAGCGGAACCAGCAGCGGAGATACCGGTAGCTCAGGAGACGGTGGCAGCAGCGGCGGTACCGTATCTTCCGGCGGATTTACGGAGGAACAGTTGACAGATACGAACCAGACCAGAACCATTTACCGTAATTCTGACGGACATCCTCTGGTAATCCAGCCTGACGGAAACGGCAACTGGGTGGATTTTGACGGAAATACCTATGAGTTTGTAAACGACGAGGATGTTTACGACCAGGATGGCGTAGATTATTACTATCACGGAGAAGCGGCGGACGTTTATTACATGCCTGTTTATACCGATGACTACGACGAAGATTACTATGAATAAAGTGTTATGAATAGCGTGCGACAGGCTATATACCAGTTATTATGTCTGGAATATAGTCTTGCAGCCAGTGAAAGCCTGGGAGTGAAAAATACCGTCGGATACCATACCGGCGGCATTTTTCTGCTCTCAGCCTTTTTTTACAGGGGAAAATATGGTAAAATAGAGCGAGTCTTGAACATTCGATGGACAGGGCATAAGAATAGCATATAAATGGCATATAAAGATGGGAATTATCCGATAAGGGGAGGGCGCCATGGAAGCATATGGTGAATTTGCAAGAGTTTATGACCTTTTTCAGGACAATATCAATTATCAGGAATGGGCGGACTATCTGACAGAATGTTTAAAAGAGTACGGCATTTCAGAGGGGCTGGTTCTGGAACTGGGCTGTGGGACGGGAACTATGACAGAGTTGCTGGCGGAGGCAGGATATGATATGATCGGGGTGGATAATTCCGAAGAAATGCTTGCCCGGGCAATGGATAAGCGTATAGAGTCCGGGCACGACATTCTTTATCTTCTGCAGGATATGCAGGAATTTGAACTATATGGGACTGTGAGGGCAATCGTGAGCGTATGCGACAGCCTGAATTATCTCACAGAAGAAGAGGATCTGCTTACCGTGTTCCGGCTGGCGAATAATTATCTGGATCCCCGGGGGATTTTTATTTTTGATATGAACACGGTGTATAAATATGAAGAGATTCTGGGCGATACGACCATTGCTGAGAACCGTGAGGACGGAAGCTTTATCTGGGAAAACAGCTATGACCAGGAGAGTGGTATCAATGTGTATGAGCTGACGCTGTTTCTCCCACGTGAGGATGGTCTTTATGATAAATGTCAGGAGGTTCATTACCAGAAGGCATACCCACTTGACAGGATCAGGGAGCTGATCAGGGAGTCCGGGCTTGAGCTTCTTGCGGTGTATGACGCATATACAAAAGAACAGCCGCGGCATGACAGCGAGAGGCTGACCTTTATTGCCCAGGAGCATGGAAAAGAGCAATTCAGCAAAGAATAGAAGGGATATAGAAGTGATAAGGAAAACTGCGGGAAGAATACTTCAGGAAGAATTACGGCAAGAGATACAGCAATAAATACGGCGATAAATACGGCAATAAGAGAAATCAGACAAACCGTATTTGATACGGATTCAGGAGGAAAAAATGAGCGACTATATTGTAAGAGCAATGGCGGCGGATAATCAGATCCGGGCGTTTGCCGCCAATACAAGAGACACGGTGGAGACTGCCAGACAGCGGCACAATACAAGCCCTGTGGCCACGGCTGCCCTTGGCCGTCTCCTGACAGGCGGCGCCATGATGGGCGTGATGATGAAAGGGGAAAAAGACATTCTGACCCTTCAGGTTCAGGCAGGAGGCCCTTTGCAGGGAATTACCGTGACCGCAGATTCACAGGGAAGAGTCAAGGGCTATGTGGGGAATCCTGATGTGTGCATTCCGGCAAATTCCAAAGGCAAGCTGGATGTGGCGGGCGCAGTAGGGGTAGGATTTATGAATGTCATCAAAGACATGGGGCTGAAAGAGCCTTACGTAGGGCAGGTGGCCCTGCAGACCAGCGAGATAGCAGAGGATCTGACCTATTATTTTGCCGCCAGTGAGCAGGTACCCTCTGCGGTAGGGCTTGGCGTCTTAATGAATAAGGACAATACAGTACGTCAGGCGGGAGGCTTTATCGTACAGGTGATGCCCTTTGCGGAAGAAGAAACCATTGCCCGTCTGGAAGAAAACGTACAGAAGATCAATTCTGTCACGGATCTTCTGGAAGAAGGGCATACTCCTGAAAGCCTCCTGGAAAAGGTTCTGGAAGGCTTTGACGTGGAGATCAGCGACCGCATGCCCACAGAATTTTACTGTAATTGCAGTAAGGAACGTGTGGAAAAAGCGCTGATCAGTATCGGGCGCAAGGAACTGAACGAGATGATCCAGGAGGGTAAAGAAGTAGAACTGAACTGCCATTTTTGCAACACCAATTATGTGTTCAGTGTGGAAGAACTGAAAGAAATCCTCCGGAAGTGTAAATAGAAAGGGCAAAAGCTATGAGAGATGGGTTTATCAAGGTTGCGGCGTGTACGCCGGACGTAAAGGTAGCGGACTGTGAATATAATGCCTCCGGGATCATCCGGATGGTGCGGGAAGCCGGAGCGCAGGGAGCTAAAGTGATCGTGTTTCCTGAGCTTTGCATTACTTCCTATACCTGCGGGGATCTGTTCTGGCAGGAGCTTCTGTTAGAGGAAGCAAAGAAGCAGCTTCTGCGTATTGCAGAGGAAACAAAAGAGGTGGACGCCCTTCTTTTTGTGGGGCTTCCTCTGGAATATAAGGGGAAATTGTATAACGTGGCGGCGGGCGTCAGCCATGGGGAAATCCTGGGACTTGTACCCAAGATTCACCTGCCAAATTATAATGAATTTTATGAAGGGCGTTACTTCACGTCAGGAGAAGGCGTAGACGGCATGGTACAGCTAAAGCCGTCGGTGGATCCGGAGAAAATCCGTCTCGGAGGCGCAGACGGTCCTGTTGTGGAATTTGGCTTCGGGGAATATGATGAATTGCTGGAAGAATTTGAGGAATTAGAGGAAATTGCTGAATCAGAGGAAATCGATGAATCAGACGGAATCGAAGAGATTGAGGAATTTACAGAGGGAGACGGTGCGGAGGAAGAGTTCATTGAGGAAGACGAACTCCTTAACTGCGAAGCTTCTATTTCTTCTAATATGCTGTTTATCTGCACCCAGATGCCTTCCCTGAAAATTGCCGCGGAAATCTGCGAGGATCTGTGGGTGCCCAATCCTCCCAGTGTGAGACATGCCTATCACGGGGCGACTCTGATGGTAAATCTTTCTGCCAGCGATGAGGTGGTCGGCAAGGATTCCTACCGCAGAAGTCTTGTAAGCAGCCAGTCTGCGCGTCTTGTATGCGGCTATGTTTATGCAACGGCAGGGGAGGGCGAATCCACTCAGGACGTGGTATACGGAGGCCAGAACCTCATTGCAGAAAACGGTGTGATCCTCAAGGAGAGCAGACGCTTTGCCAATGGGATTATTTATGCGGATTTGGACATTCAGCGTCTGGTCAATGAGAGAAGAAGAATGACGACCCACCGTTTCTCATCTGATAAGGAAGAAGCGGACAGGGAGCCTTATTATAACGAAATGTTCTTTGATCTTAAGGTCAGAGAGACAGAACTTGCGAGAAGCTTCGATTCCCGACCCTTTGTGCCGGGGGTAAAGGAAGAAAGAGAGCGCCGCTGCGATGAGATTCTGAATATCCAGGCCATGGGACTGAAGAAGAGACTGGCACATATTCACTGCCAGAATGCGGTGATCGGACTTTCCGGAGGACTGGATTCCACACTGGCTCTTTTGGTAACCGTAAGGGCCTTTGATATGCTGGGAATGCCAAGGGAGAAGATTACGGCGGTTACCATGCCATGTTTCGGAACCACAGACAGAACCTATAACAATGCCTGCACACTGAGCAGACAGTTGGGAACCACCTTAAAAGAGGTGAATATCAGGGAAGCTGTGAACATCCATTTCCGTGATATTGAACATGACCCTGATAAGCATGACGTTACCTACGAAAACAGCCAGGCAAGAGAACGGACGCAGATTCTGATGGATATTGCAAACCAGTCCGGCGGAATCGTCATCGGAACAGGAGATCTGTCAGAACTGGCATTGGGCTGGGCTACCTATAACGGCGACCACATGTCCATGTATGCCGTCAATTGTTCTGTGCCCAAGACTCTGGTACGCCATCTGGTAAGGTATTATGCGGATACCTGCGGAGACGATCAACTGAGTAAAGTGCTTCTGGATATTCTGGACACGCCGGTAAGCCCGGAGCTGCTTCCGCCCAAGGACGGTGTGATTTCCCAGAAAACAGAGGATCTGGTAGGCCCTTATGAGCTGCATGATTTCTTCTTATACTATATGCTCCGCTGGACCTTCCCTCCTAAGAAAATCTACCGCATGGCAAAAATAGCCTTCGCAGGAGAATATGATGAGGAAACGATCCTTAAATGGCTGAAAATCTTCTACAGGCGTTTCTTTACACAGCAGTTTAAACGCTCCTGCCTGCCTGACGGGCCCAAGGTGGGAAGCGTGGCCGTATCCCCGAGAGGCGATCTGCGTATGCCCAGTGACGCCTGCGCAACCCTCTGGATGAAACAGTTGGAAGAACTGTAAATCTTCCGGGATTTATGATGCTTTAGACTCCGTTCCGCGGTGTACACAGAATCTGTTTTCTGATTCTGTGTACACCGCGGAGTTTTTTTCACCGCGTTACTGTTTACAGGTTATCATTCTACCTGCCTTTCTTTATATACTGCAATGCAATACAATTATCAGCGCAAGAATCAGAAAGGGTCTGCCGTACGGATAATGTTTCTGCTCTTCCTCACAGAATTGGCATGAAATTTCCAGTGCTTGAACGATTCCCCGCAAATCATCCTTTACTTCAGCAGATACCTTTAAAACCTGCGTACATTATTGGGATAATGTGCAGGTATATAAAAAGGCAGGTTGAAGTATAACCTGTGAACAGGAACGTCTCAGACAATTATGTTAAAATTTCCTGCTGTCGCTTCTTGCAATATTATGTCGAAAGAGATATAGTATTTATATAAGGCTTTAAAAGCCATTGAGGGAGAGGTTACATGGAGAGAAAGAAGGCATTGTCATCAGCTTCCGGCCGCCGTGGGGCAGGCCGGGGCCCGGATAAAATATTTGCGGCAGGAGCCGTGTGCGTTGTGGTCATTGTTGCAGTTATCGTCGGAGTGATTTTTTCAAGAGCCGTTTCCGGCCGAAGGATATCCCAGAATGATACAAAAGAAGGAGTGGCATATATTCAGTCTCAGGAACAGACGGAGGTCGCTCTTATTGAAAACAAAATAAAGGAGGTGGAACGTGCCGAACGGAAAACAGCCCTCTCTGAGGGAAACGTGGACGTATGGAGAATGCTGGACGACACGGTCATTATGGGAGATTCCCGTGCAGTAGGCTTTTCTTATCACGAATTTGTGGACGGACAGCGGGTTCTTGCCGAGGGCGGGGCGACGATCAGGAATATTCCCGATCAGATAGAAACCCTGAAGCTTTTAAATCCTTCCGGTATTTTTTTATGCTACGGGCTTAATGATATCAGTATTGGAAACTGGGATACTGTGGAGGAATATATGGCGGAGCTCGATACAGTAGTTGAACTTATCCGGTCAAACGTAGAGGGCGCGGTTGTTTATGTGAACTCTATTATTCCACTTGCAGGGGAAGAATATGCCCAGGCTGTACAGTGGCTGGATATTCCCGACTGGAATGTTCAGATCAAGCAGCACTGTGAAGAGAAGGGAATCGCTTATCTTGACCTTAACGGGACTGTGGAAGAACATAAGGATCTCTATGATCCTGACGGAATCCATCTTCAAAAAGAATTTTACCCCTATTGGGGCATCGAAATGGTAATGGAGGAAAGCGAAAATGAGTAGAAAAGCAACGGTTCTTTTTGCCGTCCGAACAGTTATGGCGGCGCTGCTCCTTGTTTTTATCGTTTTTCTCCAAATGGGAGAAAAAGACAGCAAAACTTCTATCGAGGAAGCGGCCCGGGCAGTGACGGGAGCCATTAACATGGAATCCATGGAAGAGGGCGGCAACCGTATTCTGAAAAAGTTTTACGGACTGAACGCCGGTGATTATGAGGGAGTTTGTTTTTATGCCCCTACAAGCAACATGGATGCCCAGGAGCTTTTGATCGTGAAGCTTAAAGACGACTCCCAGTCGGAAACCGTAGCCGCCGCCGTCCAGTCGCGGCTGGAGTCGCAGAAAGCAAGCTTTGAAGGATACGGCGTGGAGCAGTTTGCTTTACTGGAAAAGCATGTTCTTGATATTCGTGGAAACTATATTCTGTATATCGTACATCCTGATGCGCAGGCCGCGGACCGTGCCTTTGCAGACTGCCTGTAAAAACGGAAAAAGCTTTTGTATCAGATGTAAGATAACTCCCGCACAGGACTTGCAGGCAAGTCTTAAACTGCCTTCTGGCAGGGAAAATAACGAGGATAAAATTTATGATTTTCAGCAGCATTTTCTTTTTATTTGTTTTTCTTCCGGTCACTCTTTTCCTGTATTATCTGGCGCCCTGGAAATTAAAAAATCCGGTTCTGCTTGTGGTCAGCCTTATCTTTTACGCATGGGGCGAGCCGGTTTATATTTTTCTGATGCTCTTCAGCATTGTCTTTAATTATTTAAGCGGCATTGAGATCGACGCCCGTAAGGAAGACGGCAATCCCGCCTGGCTCCGTATCAGCTTCTGGTTTACGGTGGCGGTAAATCTGGGGATTCTGGGCTTTTTCAAATATTACGGCTTCCTTGTGGATAACCTGAACGCTGTCCTGCCTGTTCAGATTCCTTATCGTGAGCTGGCGCTGCCCATTGGAATTTCCTTTTACACCTTCCAGACACTCTCCTACATCATTGACGTTTATAAAGGAGTTGTGCCTGTCCAGAAAAATTTTATTTCTTTCGGCGTGTATGTGACGATGTTTCCCCAGCTCATCGCAGGGCCTATCGTACAGTATTCGGATATCGACGTCCAGCTTGCTGAAAGAAAGCTGACCCTGTATAAGTTTGGAGAAGGCGTTACCTGGTTCCTTCAGGGGCTTGGCAAAAAGGTTCTTCTTGCAAACAATATCGGTATGCTTTTCGATACCATCGCGGCCCTTGCTCCGGCAAACCGTTCCGTACTTACCGCCTGGATCGGCTGCCTGGCCTATACTATGCAGATTTATTATGACTTCAGCGGTTATTCGGATATGGCCATAGGGCTTGGAAAGATGCTGGGCTTTGAATTTGTACGGAATTTTGAGTATCCTTATATCTCCAGAAGTGTGACGGAATTCTGGCGGAGATGGCATATTTCTCTTGGAACCTGGTTCCGGGAATATGTCTATATTCCTCTTGGAGGCAACCGTGTATCCACATTAAAGCATATCCGAAATATTCTGGTAGTGTGGATGCTCACCGGAATCTGGCACGGCGCGGCATGGAATTTTGTTTTTTGGGGACTTTATTACGGAATCCTGCTTCTGGCGGAGAAATTCCTGCTTGGCCCTGTTATGGAACGTATCCCGGGCTTTATCCGGCAGGTTATCACCTTTATTCTGGTTATGTTCGGATGGGTGCTGTTCTTTTCGCCCAACCTTTCCAGCGCCGTGGTATATCTGGGAAATATGTTCGGGATCAACGGAAACGGTTTTATAGATTCAGCGGGGCTCTATTACCTGACCACGAATTTATTGATGCTGGTCCTCTGTCTTGTCTGCTCAACGCCGTTTGTATGGAAGCAGTTCAGGAGACTGGCCCTGAGAAAGGGAAATGCGCCGGGTATCGCCGCGACAGTTGTATATACAGGAATATTTCTGCTGTCTGTCGCATACCTTGTAAATGCAACCTATAATCCTTTTTTATATTTCCGTTTTTAAGCAGAAGGAGTCCACATGAATGATAAGAAATTAACTCCCCAGGAGCGGAAGCGGCGCAGGCAGCTTTTGCTGCGCAAACGTACTTCTAAAATTTATACAAAGGTCGCCATTGTATTTCTGTCCTGCCTGCTTTTGGCAGGCGCGGCAAATTTACTCCATAAGGACAGGGACTATTCCGAAACCGAAAACAGGATGCTTGCCCAGAAGGCGGAATTTTCCGTAAAAAATCTCGCCAGCGGGGAATATATGACCGATATGGAGGCTTATATTACAGACCAGTTTGTGGGGCGTGATTCCTGGATACGGATGAAAACCGCCGTTGACCGGCTGATCGGCAAAAGAGAATCCAACGGCGTCTATATCGGCAGCCAGGATCATCTTATGGAAATTCCGGAGAAGCCGGATATGCAGATGGTAGATAAAAATCTGGCTGCCATCAAAGGGCTTGCCGGACGGTATAAGGAGATTAATACAGTTATGGCTCTTGTGCCAAATGCGGCGTATATCTGCGGTCAGTTCCTTCCCTCCCATGCGCCTGTAAGAGATCAGTCGGCGGATATCACCTATGTGAAGGAAACTCTGGGCGATTCCCTTACCTATGTGGATCTCACAGAAACCATGGCTTCACATAAAACAGAAGAGCTTTACTATAAGACCGACCACCATTGGACAAGCCTGGCGGCGCGCTATGCTTTTGAGACGTTAAGCGGAACACTGGGGATCGCGGATCCCGTTTCGGAATATACGGTTTATCCGGTTACCCATGAATTTCAGGGAACCCTGTCTTCAAAGACCGGATACAATAAGGCCGAAGATACCATTGAAATCTATATCCCTCAGAGCGATAACAGCGAATATGTTGTAAACTATGTGGAGGAAGGCAAAAAGAGCGCTACTATATACGACAGCTCCGCTCTGGAACAAAAAGACAAATACGAAGTGTTTTTCGGCGGGAACCACAGCCGTATTGATATCCGGACCCTGTTAAATGATAAGAAAAACCTGTTGGTGTTCAAGGATTCCTATGCCAACTGCTTTCTGCAGTTTTTGATTCCTTATTACCGGAATATCATCATTATTGATCCCCGTTACTATTATGAGGATGTGGACCGTCTCATAACAGATAATGAAATCACGGATATTTTATTTCTTTATAATGTGAATACTTTCATGGGAGATACTTCCCTGGCAGATGTTCTGGCGTCGGAACAGGAGGGGTAAATAAGATTCCGGCCACATTCCTGAGATATGAAAAAATCAGGAGATATCCGGAAATAAAGAATATAAATATTGGAAAAAAGCGGAGAACTTAGTTGTTCTCCGCTTTTTTCAATGCGGATTCGATGGCGTTTATCAGCATCAGGGAGGTATATTTCTGATCGCTGGAATATTGAAGATTTTCTAAGGACTGCGAGGTATAGATCTGGCTGGCAAGGGATTCCAGGGCTGGTTCCATGAGCGGGAACATGGCGGCGGTGCTTTCACTGAGGTTCACAAGCCCGATGGATTTAATACGGTCCGCATCCACGGTAACCTCCACGTCAAAGGCATTGTCGTTTAATTCAATGGATGTGCGGTATACGCCCGGATTGTATCTGGATATGGTTTCGGAGTTTGTCATGGCTTTTCCCGGTCCGAACATAAAAAAAATAAGGAATCCGAGGATTACCGCAAAAATAAGGAAGAGGACTGTATAAATAACTTCCTTCATATGTAATACAACGATTTTTGTTTTGGAACTCATGGTACGCACCTCCTGGTCTGTTTGAACTGATACAAATTCGTTACTCACCGCCTATAGAGGCGGGAGTCATCCCGCATCTGATATATCCTATTACGAAGAGGGAAGATTTATTCTGGATTTTATGATATACTGAAAAAAACAGATTACTGTTCATTCCCAGGCCTTGCAATGGCTGCAAGGCTATGGACTGATAATGTATAATTGTAACAAAATCAGAGTTACTGACCATTTATTGCAAGTGTTGGAGGCAGCTATGTCATTACAGTTTATTATCGGCAATTCCGGCGCCGGAAAGTCCTATTACGCATATAAGAGGGTAATTGACGAATCCGTTCTTCACCCGGAAAAAGCCTACTATGTGATCGTGCCGGAGCAGTTTACCATGCAGACCCAGAAAACGCTGGTGGAAATGCATCCGGGAAAAGGAATCCTGAATATTGATATTTTAAGCTTTGAGCGTCTGGCTTATCGGGTGTTTGAAGAGGCGGGAGGCGATAACCGTAAGCTCCTTGAGGAAACCGGAAAGAGCATGGTCCTTCAGAAGATGGTGCAGCTTCACCGGAAGGAGCTTCCCTATCTGGGAAATCAGATGAAAAAGCCCGGCTATCTGGATGAGGTGAAGTCCCTGATTTCCGAATTTATGCAGTATGATATCCGCGAAGAGGAACTGGAGGAAATGCTGGAGGCGTCAGGAGACAGGAAGCTTCTGCAAATGAAGCTGAAGGACGTAAGGACGCTGTATCAGGCGTTCCGGGATTATCTGGAAGGGCATTATATGACAGGGGAAGAGGTTCTGGATATTCTTTTGAAGGTGCTGCCCCTTTCTGAAAAATTGAAAGGAAGCGTCCTTGTACTGGACGGCTTCACCGGATTTACTCCTATTCAGAACAAAGTCATACAGGAGCTTCTGGCCGTCTGCGAAAAGGTCGCCGTTACCGTTACCATGGACGTCAGGGAGGATCCTTTTGCGAAGGGAAAGCCTCATCAGCTTTTTTATATGAGCCGGAAGATGATCCACACTCTGGCGGGTCTTACCAGGGATGTGGAGGAACCGATTTTGATAGCCCCGGGCAAACATTCACGGTTTGCCAAGGCTCCGGCCCTTGGATTTCTGGAACGGCAGCTTTTCCGTTACCGCAAGGCCTCCTACGAAAAGGAACAGGAGGAAATCCGCATTTTTTCCGCGCGGACTCCTTTAAAAGAAATGGAAGAGGCGGCCCGCCGGATTTCGCGCCTTGTTCGCGAAAAAGGGATGCGCTACGGGGAGATCGCGGTCATTACGGGGAATCTGGAGGAATACGGAAGCCTTACGAAGCAGGTATTTACGGAAGCCGGAATTCCGTTTTTCCTGGATGAAAAGCATACGGTCCTGATGAATCCCTTTGTGGAATATCTGCGGGCGGCGCTGGAAATGGTGGTTCAGGGCTTTGCTTACGAGAGCGTATTCCGCTACCTGCGGTGCGGGATGTCCGATATTCCAAGAGAAGAGGTGGATATGCTGGAAAATTACGTCCTTGCCCTTGGAATCCGGGGATATAAAGCATGGTCTGAAAAATGGGTCCGTATATATCACGGGATGCCGCCTGAGAATATCCAGAAGCTCAACGAGATCCGGGAACGCTTTGTGCAGGAAACGGAAGCCCTTGCAGAGGGCTTCGGCGGAGGCAGGAAAACAGTCAGGGAGTACTGCCGCTGTTTATATGAATTTATCGTGCGAAGTAAAATTCAGGAAAAGCTGAAGGTCCAGGAGCAAGGCTTTATGCAGCAGGGCGATAAGGCAATGGAAAAGGAATACGCCCAGATTTATGGGATCATCATGGAGCTTCTGGATAAGCTGGTGGAAATTCTGGGGGAGGAAACAGTTACAAGAGAGGAATTCCGCCAGCTTTTGGAAACAGGAATGTCTGAGGCAAAGGTCGCGCTGATACCGCCGAGCATGGATCAGGTTCTCATTGGGGATATGGAAAGAACCAGGCTGAAATCCGTGAAAGCTCTGTTTTTTGTAGGGGTGAACGAAGGAAACATTCCGAAAAATACAGATACGGGAGGGATCCTCACAGAGCTGGACAGGGATTTTTTTACAGAGCATGGGGTGGAGCTTGCGCCGGGGCCCAAGGAATTGATGAATATGCAGCGTTTTTATCTGTATCTGAATCTGACGAAGCCCGGTGAGCTTTTATGTCTTTCTTACTGTCAGTCCAACGGAAAGGGAGAAATGGTAAGCCCGGCATATCTTATCGGCTCTGTCCTGAAGCTGTTTCCGGGTATGCATACGGAAACGGCGGAGAATCCCGAAAGTCCGCTGGATTATCTGGAAACGCCGGGAACCAGCCTGGATTACTTTCTGGAAGGACTGGCGAAAAGCGGAAGGGAAGGGGCGGATCAGGTTTTCTGTGAGCTTTACAGCTGGTACTTAAGAAGCCCGAAGTACCGCGCCGTAGTCCGGAAGCTGGTGGATGCGGCATTTTTCCAGAAGCCTGTGGACTGCATCAGCAGGAGCGTGGCGAAAGCCCTTTACGGGGAGGTTTCCCCCCACAGCGCCACCAGGCTGGAAAAGTTTGCCGCCTGTGCTTTTGCCCATTTCCTGCAGTACGGACTGCAGATATCAGAGCGTGCGGAATATGAATTCCGGGCTATGGATATGGGAAATATCATGCATCAGGCTCTGGAAAAATTTGCGGGAGAAGTCCGCAGGAAGGGTCTGGACTGGAAAACGCTGACAGAGGAACAGAGGAACGACCTGATAGACGAATGTCTGGAAAGTATTGCGGCGGATTACGGAAATACCATCCTGAAAAGCAGCGCCCGCAATGCCTATATGATCGAACGCACCCGCCGTATTCTCAGAAGGACCGTGTGGGCGCTTCAGGAGCAGCTAAAGCAGGGGGAATTTGAGCCGGAGGGCTTTGAGGTGTCCTTCGGGGGAGGAAGGATCGACCGTCTGGATATTTTGAAGGAGGACGGAAAGGTTTATGTAAAGATCATAGACTATAAGACAGGAAATACCTCCTTTGACCTGGTTGCCTTATATCATGGGCTGCAGCTTCAGCTAATGATCTATCTGGACGCCGCCACGGAGGTGGAGCATAAAAAGTATCCGGATATGGAAATAGAGCCTGCGGGAATCTTCTATTATAATGTGAAGGATCCTATGATCCAGGAAGCTATAGAGGCGGATATTGAATCGGTCAGCCGGAAGGTGCTAAAGGAACTGAAGATGAACGGGCTGGCCCGGGCAGATAAGGACGTCATCGAAAAAATGGACAGAACGCTTTCTTCCATTCCGGTGGCTTATAATAAGGACGGAAGCTTCCGGAAAAATTCTTCCGTTGCCACAAGAGAGCAGTTTCAGTTATTAAACCGCTATGTGAAAAAGAAGATTGCCGGGATCCGGGAGGCGATTCTGGAGGGGGAGGCTGAAATTTCCCCTTATGAGCTTGGAAAGAGAAATGCCTGTACCTATTGCCCGTATCACTCCGTCTGCGGATTTGACAGGAAGCTGCCGGGATATGAGCACAGAAGGCTGAAAGCTTTTACAGATAAAGAAATATGGCTGGCGTTTACAGAGGGGGTGCGCTCCAATGAGTAAAATTGTCAATAAACATAACAAAGACAACAAACATAACAAATATAATAAAGACAACAAATATAAGGATATATATTTAACTATGCCTGTGGGGGTGCGGTGAAATGGGAGTAACATGGACAGAAGAACAGCAGAAGGTCATTTCTCTGCGCGGCCGGAATATTCTGGTAAGCGCGGCGGCGGGTTCCGGGAAGACTGCGGTGCTGGTACAGAGGATCCTCAGCAAGATCATGGATAAGGAGCATCCGGTGGATATTGATAAGCTGCTGATCATGACCTTTACAAGAGCCGCGGCCGGAGAAATGAGGGAAAGAATTTCAAAGGTTCTGGAGCAGGCATTGTATGACGAACCGGATAACGAGCATCTTCAAAGGCAGGTGACGCTGATCCATACGGCGCAGATCACCACCATTGACGGTTTTTGCTCTTATATTATACGCAATTATTTTCATCTGATCGGCCTGGATCCGGGTTACCGGACGGCCGATGAGGGAGAACTGAAGCTTCTGAAGGGAGACGTGCTGAAAAACCTGATCGAAGAGTATTATGCGTCAAAGGACAGCCGTTTCCTGGAATTTGTGGAGTGCTATGCTTCAGGAAAAACAGACGAAGGGATTCAGGACTTTATTTTGAATGTATACGAGGCCGCCATGAGCCATCCATATCCAAAAGACTGGCTGGAAAAATGCCTGGATATTTATAAGGTCGAAAGCGTTGAAGACCTCTGCGAAGCGGAATGGATGAAATTATTATGGAAGGCTGTGGGGGAAGAACTTAAAGAAGCAGAGAGCCTTGCCCGGGAAGCAAAGGACGTCTGTCTGGAAGAAGGAGGCCCCGTTTTTTACGAAGAGGCCCTTGACAGCGATCTGCTGTTTATCGGGCAGCTTCAGAAAAAGACGGAGGAAGGCGACTATGATGAAATGTCGCGCCTTTTGGAAAAGCTGTCATTTGCCAGGCTTTCCACAAAAAAGATGCCTGATGCACAGGAGACAAAAAAGGAGCAGGTGAAGGCTCTCAGGGAGGAAGAAAAAAACATTCTCAAGGAGCTGGGAGAACGGTATTTCATCGGAAGCAGGGAACAGCTTCTTGAAATGCTGCAATGCTGCCGCAGGCCCATGGAGAGTCTTGTGGAGCTGACCCTTGCCTTTATGGAACGGTTTGCTGAGAAAAAGCGGGAAAAGAACCTTCTTGATTTTACGGATATGGAGCATTTTGCCCTGAAAATCCTTATGACCAGAGACGAGGACGGCACGGTGCATATGAGTCAGGCCGCCATGGAGCTTTCGGAAAAGTATGACGAGGTTCTTGTGGATGAATATCAGGACAGCAACCTTGTACAGGAGCTTTTGACGACCTGCGTATCCGGATGGATCAATGATCGGAAAAACATCTTTATGGTGGGGGACGTAAAGCAGAGCATCTACCGGTTCCGTCTGGCAAGGCCGGAGTTGTTTATGGAAAAATATAAAAACTATTCTCTTGAAGACAGTGACGAGCAGAGAATCGACCTTCACAAAAATTTCCGGAGCCGTCCCCAGGTGCTGGCCGGCGTAAATTATATTTTCCGTCAGATCATGGGAGAGGATTTGGGCGGCATCACCTATGATGACGCCGCCGCATTGTATCCGGGAGCTGTTTTTCCGGAAGGAGCGAATGAGGATTTTTTGAATACAGAGGTGCTTCTTATAGAAACGGACGGAGAAGAACTGTCAGAGGAACAGGGCAGCCGCAGTGTGCAGGAGCTGGAGGCCCTGGCGATCGCACAGGAGATCCGCAGAATCGTGGGAAAAGAAAGAGTACTGGACAAGGAAACCGGGGAATACCGTTTTGTGGAATACGGGGATATCGCCATTCTTCTGCGCACTGCGTACGGATGGGCGGAGCCTTTTTCCCAGGTGCTTGCGTCCAAGGGGATCCCCTCCTACACAGCGTCCAAAACAGGGTATTTCTCTGCGTTGGAGATCGTAACGATTTTAAACTATCTGCGTGTTTGCGATAATCCTCTGCAGGATATCCCCATGGCAGGGGTTCTCCGCTCTCCTATCGTGGGCTGCACTGCCGAAGAACTGGCTGTGATACGAAGCGAATATCCGGAAGGAATGCTGTATGAGAGCGTCTGCTGTTATGCGGGTTATGGAGAACATGTGGAGGCTGAAGCAGATCGTTCGCCGGGAGATGATCTGCTGTCGGAAATGGGACGTTCGCCGGAGGAAGAACTGCTGTTGGAAGGAGAGAGAGCGCCGGAAGGAGAACCGCTGTCGGAAGGAGAAAGTGTGCCGGAAGAGAAGCTATTTCTTCAGAAGAAACTTCGGATTTTTTTAGTACAGTTGGACGGAATCCGGAACCTGGCGGTTTTTACACCTATACATCAGTTGATCCTTCATGTGCTGAAAGTGACCGGGTACGGGGATTATGCCAGCGCGCTTCCCGGAGGGGAGCAGAGAAACGCCAATCTTCACATGCTGGTGGAGAAAGCCATGGACTATGAGAAAACCAGTTACAGAGGATTGTTTAACTTTATCCGTTATATAGAGAGCCTGCAGAAATACGAAATTGATTTTGGCGAGGTGAACCTGTCGGGAGCCGGAAAATCCTCCGTACAGATCATGACGATCCATAAGAGTAAGGGACTGGAATTCCCTATTGTGTTTGCGGCCGGAATGGGAAAACAGTTTAATTTTCAGGATATGAATGCAAAGCTTCTGATCCACCCGGAGCTTGGCTTCGGGGCAGACGCGATCCTGCCGGAGAGAAGGCTGATCGTCACAACCCTTCACAAACAGATGATCCGGCGGGAACTTTTAAAGGAAAGCCTTGGAGAAGAACTGCGAGTGCTTTATGTGGCCCTTACCAGAGCAAAGGAGAAGCTTTTCATGACAGGAACCATCAGCAAACTGGACAGGCAGATGCTTTCCCTTGCCCGCTACCAGAGCCGGGAAGAGGAATTGCTTCCTGTAGGAATGCGTATGAAAGGGAAAACCTACTGGTCTTATGTGCTTCCCGCGCTTGCACGGCACCGCTGTATGGACGGGCTCTATGAGGAATACGGGATTTTTGGAAACAGGGCGAATCCTCTGTATGGGGCTGAGGCGGATTTTGCAGTCCGTAAGGTGACGGCTGCGGAGCTTACGGAGGAAGAAATTTTGTATCAGGCAGGAAGCCAGATACAGGAAGAGGTTCTGAAAAGCTGGGATCCTGAAAAGATTTATGATAAAGAGGTGCGGGACACCATTGAAGAAAGATTCAGCTTTACCTACCCTTATGAATATTTAAGAGAGATTCCCGTAAAGGTCAGTGTTTCGGAACTGAAGAAGCGCAGCTATGCGGGAGAATATGAAAAGGAAGAGGCGGTGTTCTTTGAGACGGATATCGTTCCGTTAGTTCCCAGGTTTATTTCGGACGATGAAGAGGTCTCTACGGGAGCCGCAAAAGGAACCGCATATCACCGCCTGATGGAATGTCTGGATTATGACAGGCTTGACTCAGAAGAGAAAGTAAAGGAACAGCTCATCCGCCTGATGGAGCAGAAGAAGCTCAGCGAGGCGGAATATGAGAGCATCCGCATCCGGGATGTGCTCCGCTTTGCCGGATGTCCGTTGGGTAAACGTATGAAAACGGCTGCACTTGAAGGCCGTCTGTACCGTGAACAGCCATTTGTTATGGCCAATCCCGCATCAACCCTTAATCCGGACTGGAAGGGGGAGGAAACTGTTCTGGTACAGGGAATCATTGACGCGTATTTTTTAGAGGATGAGGATATCATTCTGGTAGATTATAAAACCGACAGGGTACGCCGTGGGGAAGAAAACCGTCTGATCGAGCTGTATCATGTACAATTGGAGGATTATGCCGCGGCGCTGGAGCGGATGCTCGGCCGGAAAGTCCGGGAGAAATATATTTATTCCTTTACACTCGGAAAAGAGATCCTGGTAGAATAAAGAGGTTCAGGTAAAATAAATCGTTCTTTTCAAATCGGCACAATTTTGGTATATTAAAATGGTATATTTTTCCGTGACACTCCCCATCTTGTCCGGATGAATATATGAATTTCAGTAAATACTAAATGTGAGATCACCCATGAAAGGAAGAAACCATGAAACAAAAGAAAAGTATCGGACTTGTGATCGGACTGCTCGTTGTCTGCATTATCGCAGTGTGCGCTTTCTTTAAAGCATTTGACATGTACAGGAATACACACAGAAAGCTTGATGATATTCTTACTCTGTCTTCTGCCCCTAAGCAGGAGCCGGCAGTTTCAGAAGCAGCCGAAAGCACCCTTAAGCTCTATGTCAACAATGAACCTGTCACGCTTACGCTGGATGGCTCCGGCGCAGAGTATGACTGCTTTACTTTGCACACGGATTTTGAAAACACGATCACGACGGAAGACAGCAGCCATACAGTTATGGTCAACGGCGAAGAACTGAAAGACGGTTCTTACAGCCTTGCATTGGATGAAATAAGCAGAACTAATAAGATCACCGTATCTGTAGACGGCGAGGAATATTATCTGAGAACATTGCCGGAGGATTTCCCGGAACTGACGGCGCTTGGAGAAAGCTCCATGGATGGCTATTTTTATACAACTTTGGGAAACTTTGTAGTCAAATTTGATAAAAAAGGCCAGGTGGCCTTTTACCGCAGGGCTAACGCAACGAATGCAGGGCCTTTCCGGAGAAATGAGATAGACGGAGAAGTTATTTATTCCTATCTGGAGGGCCGTTCCTCTGACGAGCATGTATTCCTTACCGGAACAGGCTACCGGACTACTGCCCTTGTAATGCTGAATGAACAATATCAGAAGGTTGACGAAGTTCCTTATATGGTAGAATCTGAAAAGATTCCTGCCAACTTCCCGCTGGAAAATCACGACTATCTGATTCTTGGCAAAGATCATTATATCCTGACTACCTATCTGGGCAAAAAAGTAACCAATATTTCGGAATCTGTGGAAGGCTCCGATTACGGCGCCAATGTAGTCGCCTGCATTTTCCAGGAGGTCAAAGACGGAGAAGTGATCTTTGAATGGGACAGCACAGACCATCCGGAACTTTATGAAGCAAGCCTTGAGGCCGGAGACTATGATAATACTGTTAAATTCTGGGCTGATTATGCACACTTCAACTCGATAGTTATTGACCCGAAGGACAACAACTTTGTGTGCTCCTACCGTAATCTGGACAGCATTATCAAGATCGACAGGGAAACAGGGGAAATCCTCTGGTATCTGGGCGGTAAGAATGACGATTTCGGTTTGACCGAAGAGCAGCAGTTCCACCGCCAGCATAATGCAACCTTTACGGAAGACGGCTCTCTGCTGCTTTTTGACAATGGATGCCTTACAAACATTCTGGGGTATCCGGAGCTTTCTGCTGAAGAGAAAGCAGAGGGAGAAAGCAAACAGTATTCCCGGGGCATTAAGATCACGATAGATGAAGAAAAGAAAGAAGTTACGGATTTCAAGGAATACACCGTGGACGGCTTCTATTCATCATCCATGGGTTCCGCCCAGATATTGGACGACAGTACCGACACGATCCTTCTTGGCTGGGGAGGCAAATCCAAAGTCGGAATGCCGCTTTTCTCGGAAGTAAACAGCAGTGAAAAGAAGATTAATCTGGAAATCCTGTGTGCGGATTCTGACATTAACTGCTATCGTGTAACCTACTACGATAAATAATAAAAGGCAAAGAAAAGCCGGATAAAAGTAAAAGCTAAATAAAAGCTAAATAAAAGCAAGGAGCAGAGTTTGTCCTGCTAAAAAAGAGTTCACCACGATTGCTGGTGAACTCTTTAAAAAAAAATTCTCACTGAAAAGTCTCGTGGCAATCTGCACTCATTAGTATGTAGCAAAGCGGAATGCGAATGTATGCTTTACCGAAAATATATATTACAGACAGCAAGGTTAAATAGCGTATAATAAAAAAGCTGTATCAGATATGAAATGATTTTCACTTTTGTTACTAATGAGTAATGCGTAGTAAATTAGTATCAGTGGTGTCAATTAATTTCTTATTTGATATAGAGTTTGCGAGAAGACGCAGAAATTTAATGATAATTCAAGGAGGAAAGCGCGATGAAAAAAATGTGGAAAAAACTAACAGTACTTTTAATGGCAGCTATGTTAATCCTGAATTATTCACGGAGCAACAGCATCAACTGCTGAAATTCGCATAGTTACTGT
>JAUNGB010000175.1 GCA_030524715.1 Eubacteriales bacterium
AACGGGAGAATGTATCCGATTTTAATTGTTGATAAAGAAAAGAACCTGTCAAAAACTCCGGGAAGGAAGTAACCTTCCCGGGATTTTAACATAAAAGCGGTTAAAGGTTATATTTTTGGTACATCTTTTCTAATAGGGAACCATCCTGTGCAAGTTCTGGAATAAGCGCAGTTTCACCTGCCTGGGTCATAAGAGTAATAAGGGTGAGAAGTTTATTTTGTCCTTCGGTTCTGCCTTTAGCTTCGCCCTCAGCCCTACCTTTGGCTTCACCCTCAGGGAGACGTTTGGCTTCTCCATCTGGACTGCCCTGAGCTCTGCCCTTTGCTTCTCCCTCTGCTTTACCTTGGGCTCGACCCTCAGCCCTGCCCTTGGCTTCACCTTCAGCTCTGCCTTTAGCCTCTCCCTCGGCTCGACCTACGGAAATTCCGTAATTGATGGCACTGATACGGTCACGTTCGAACTTTTCCCGGCGTTCGCACTGCTGCCGGATGTGATCTTCAGCGGAAAGCTTTGCAATAGTAACAATAGTATCTTCAACAACCGGATTATTATCAGCCAAATCGATCAGCTCCTTCCATGTAGTGGCTTTGAAAATCTGAGCCCATTTATAAAGACCGCTTTCCTGGTCCTCGGGCGTGGCATTGTGGATCTGAGATAAGCATAACACATGGATGGCAGCCTTGTCACTGAAAACTTTCCCTGTTTTTTTATTAATAAGCATGATCTGCTGATAAAATTCCTGATTATCGGAAGGGTAGTTGAAATCCAGGATACCGATCTGAATCACAGGCTTCAGTTCGTTGTAGTCAGCCCCGGTGGGAAGATCCGTCAGCTTGGAAGCCAGGTAGTAAACGCTGCGGTTATCCCAGTTATGCTCGTTGGCAACCTGCATTTCCAGATTGATCTTTGTGTTATCATTCAGAAGGATGAGAAGATCCAGAACGCAGTCCTTGAGGGAGATCGCCTGCCCGAGGATAATAGGATTCAGGATCTCAACGGAAAGGATATCGTCTCTTTTGATATGCAGAAGAGCGGCTATCAGAGAACACAGGGCCTCGTGATTCTCCTGAAGGACGGCAACAAAGAGGTAAGCGTTTGTCATGCGGTATTCGAGTTTGCCGGTTAGGTTTTGAAGAATTTCGCGGTTTGGGTATGAAGCTGGTTTTGTCATAAGAGAACCTCCTTTAGAAATAGTTAGATGAAATGATTGATAGAAATGTTTTTGATAAGAGAAAAATTTGACCCTGGCCAATGGTCTGATAAAAACTATAACGAAACTATAACATACCGGAATGATAGATGCAAGAATTATCAATAAAAAAGTAAAAGAAGCCTTTAATATACGGCAAAGCTTGCAAAAGGAGAAGATCGCAGCGGTTCCCGTAGTTGGCATTTTATAAAAACCGTGTATCCGTCATGAAATAATACATGACGGATACACGGTTTTGGCGTTATAAACTTATTCTTCTGTCCGAATCAAGTTACTGACATAGGGGCGTTTGCCGGAAAGCACCTCATCGTAGAAATATTAAAATTGAGGAATGTGAATGTATGGATATAATAGATGAAAATATAGATGGCGGAAAAGCATTTGACTGGGGTAAAACTTCCGCAGATTATGCAAAGTTCTGTGATATTTATCCACAGGAATTTTACGATAAAATTATAAAACGTGAATTATGTATAAAAGGTCAGAGTGTTCTCGATGTTGGAACAGGAAGTGGAGTGCTTCCAAGGAATATGTACCGTTATGGTGCAAAATGGATAGGGACAGATATTTCCATGAACCAGATTGAACAGGCAAAAATTCTTTCAAGGGGGCTACTCGAAAAACGATAACAGCACCTATGAGGGTGCATCCGGCATTACAGAAAACGCCCTAACCATGGGCGCTTTCGTATACTCAAAAAACGATAGCTCCGATTTTGAAATTGTATCAATTTGATTACGCAATATGGTGGGATGAGACCCCGGCGATGATAGCGACTTTCCTTGCAGACACTGATTTTTCTGGCAAAACAGTAATTCCTTTCTGTACCAGCGCCAGCACTGACATAGATAACAGTCTTCATATTTTCAGTGAGCTTTGCCCGGATGCAGAGGGTGTAGAAGGAATTACCGCAAATGATCTGAATGATATTGAGCCATGGCTTCAGGGGCTTGGACTTATGGAATAATGACTTATGGAATGAATAAAGCAGAAAGCCTGCTAGATGGGCAAAAACATCTGTTGACATAGTTCATAATAAAAAGTAAAGGAGCAAAATTCTATGAAAAGATTGACAGCCATTGGTCTTTCTGTTCTGCTGGTTCTTTCTCTGGCTGCTTGCGGTAATAGTAATCAGAATACTGTAGAGAATACGCCGGAAGCAGGAAGCGGTAATATTCTGATTGCATATTTTTCCGTCATGGAAACAGACGGCGTGGATAACGTGGCCGGTGCGAGCTGTGTGGCAGTGGACGGCGAGGTTCTGGACTGTTATAGAAATTTCCTTGTAATGGCAGAAGAAAAAAACTAATTGACAAGAATTTATCCTATATTTATAATAAAACCTATATGTTAACTAGGAAAATAAATTATTTACGGGTGCATAGCATCCTGTATTTGTTCGCCCGGAGCAAAGCATAAGTGTACAGAAAGAAGAAATATTCCGGGCAGTGTGACATATGTGCCATCTGTAGCAGGATTGATTCTTGCAGGTAAAGTAGTAAAAGACCTGTGCAGGGTAGATGAGGGGATAGCGGACAGGGAGCATGAATGAAACACTTTATTTTTGATTTTTGTAAAATGAAACAATAATTATTTTTGCTCTGAAATTGACAGACATATAAAGGTAAAAAAAGAGGCAGCTATATGGCAGCTTTTTATATATTGTTTAAAGCTATAACCATCTAAGGGAAAAAAGAATTATGAAAAAGTCTTCTTTGATGGTATAGTATATAAAACACATTAACATACTATATCAATAGGAATAATAGGAGAATAAAAATGACATTAGTTCAGTTAAAATATGTGATTACAGTAGCAGGGCAGAATTCATTGAATGATGCAGCAAAGGTACTTTTTATATCCCAGCCAAGCCTTTCTTCGGCAATTCGCTTATTGGAGAACGAGATAGGGTTTGATATATTCATACGGTCTAAAAATGGGATTACTCTGACATCTAAAGGGGCAGAATTTATCGGATATGCAAAATCCGTAATGGAACAATATGAGCTGTTAGATGCAAAATATATTTCGCAGACAGAGGTAAAAAAGACATTTAGCGTATCCATGCAGCACTACACATTTGCAGTAAATGCATTTGTGGAACTTGTGAAGCAGTATGGAATGGATGAGTATGAATTTGAGGTGCATGAGACAAAAACCCATGAAGTCATTGAGAATGTCAAGAACCGCAAAAGCGAAATTGGCATCTTATATCTGAATGATTTTAACAGGAATGTATTAAATAAGCTGTTTGCAGAGTATGGATGTCGGACGGCGAATTGAGGGAGACGCAAACAGCAAATTATTTTTCCAACCTTT
>JAUNGB010000072.1 GCA_030524715.1 Eubacteriales bacterium
GTCAATTCCAATGAAGTCGATTCCAGTGAAGCAAATTCTGATGAAGAGGATAATTCTAAGGAAACAGACAGTGACGCTGGAGAAGATGAGTCGGAAGAACCAGAAATGATTCAGAAACAGTTGGTTATTTATATTGGCGATCAGACGAGCAGTTCTGCCCGATATGTAAAAGTAAATGACAGCGATCAGGTTTATACAATAGCTGATGATAGCCTTAGCGCTATTATAGAAAAGACAGTTCCTGATTTCTGGGATTTGACTGTTAACAGTGTTTCCTTGAATGATTTGGAAAGCCTCGACATAGATGCGGAAGATGGTAAACATACCGTGAATGTTTCACGTGAAACATCAGAAGATGAGGATGGTGAAACAATAGAGTCGGTTTCTTATTTGGTTGATGACAAAACTATAGAGGACACTTTATTTACAACCTTTTACAATAAGCTGGTTAATATGGCTGGACAGAGCCGACTTACTGAAGAGTATGATCCGGACGAAGCTTCTGTTATGAAAATAGTATCTCATAAGACAAACGGCGAAGTAGTAGAAACGAATTTCTATGAATATGATTCTAGCTTTTATACTGCTGTCGTGGAAGATAGAATATATCTTGTTAACAAAATGACAGTGAAAGAATTATTGACAGCATATGATGATATGATAGATTCCGTAGGGGAAATATCAGAAGAGAGTGAAGCTATAAACAATACAGATACTGATAAAATTCCTGATGAAACTCCTGATGGAGGAGACAACACTGACGAAGTTATAACAGAAGATACGAGCGTGGCAGAGGAAGACATAAATGAAGATATAAACACTGGGGAAAAATCTGCCGAGGAAGATTCGTAAGTAGGATTTGTAAGCAAAATTCGTAAGTAAATTCATAGTTCTCTTGCTTATGAATTACAGATGAAAAATCCGCTATGAAACTGCAACAAAAACAGGATGCGCTGTAAAGCGCATCCTGTTTTTGTTTATGAAAAGAAAATATCAACCTGCTCAAGAAACTTATCCGGATTTTCCACATGTGGAAAATGCTTTGACTTCTTAATTATAGTAGATTCTATTGCGGGGTTTAATTCACAATAATCTTTTATAATTGAAATTCCATTGCTTTCAGATTCACCTTCTATTATGAAGATACTTTGATCGATAACCTTCAGGCTGGAAGAAATATCAATATTCATAAGCTTGGAAGCAAAACTGGCGTATACATATTTAGCATAATATCCACCCTTATGCGCTGCTTCATAGTAGGCGTCTACCATATCCTTATCAATATGGAAGGGATTGTAAAACAAATTTTCTATAAATAAATCATTGAGACTTTCTCTTGATACGATCATGTGATAAATTAAAGTTCCAAATACCGGTATTTCTATAATGCATTTGAGTAATTTATCTTTCTGTGCAGGCATTTGCTTTAATGAACTCAGCTTGGATGGATTTACAAGCATGATTTTGTTAAAAGACTCTTTTTCATTTCTGCATGCCATTATAATAAAGGAACCGGAAAATCCTGATGCAATAACATCGGTTTTTTCACCAATAACATTTTTAATAAAGTCGCAAATCATTTGAACATATACAAAATTTGTATATGTAATCCCTGGCTTATCAGAACGTCCGCAGCCTAATAAATCTAAAGTGTAAACGGTATGGTTGGCAGCGAGAGCCTTTTCAACCTGGCGCCATTCATAACCGGACGCACCGGGCTGCATATCATGTACTAAAAGGATGGGAGAGCCTTTTCCTCTTTTTTTATAATACAATTCACCATAGCGCCAAGTGTAATAATTCCTGCCTGTTGTATCAAGCATTTCTTTGAGGGAAGCTGTGGCAGAGATAAATTTATTTATTATATGAATAATAGCTGTTGCTATGGCGAAGAGTATTGCAAATGTCGTTATCTTGTGCTTGCTTTTTTTCATAGAATCCTCCTTCTGAGATTATAATTTGTAATTGCATGTCTCTGATGGTTATTATACGCTATTTTGGCTGATTTTACAATGATTTTCGGACAATATGTAAACAGAACTATAACAATAGGGTACTGTTCACTCACAAGCCTTGCACTGACTACAAGGCTATGGGTTAGTAGCGCTGAATAGTCAGGAATTCGGCACCTCGCCGTAAGACGCTGTGTGCCGATGGCACACGTTTAGCGCCGACCGAAGCGGAGAGTAGACACTTCAAATGTACCGAATTCGTTATTACTTGCACCGTAGGTGTGAACAGTAACAGCAATAGCAATGTTTCACGTGAAACATTGCTATTGTAAAATAAATATTCTTATTTCCCCTTTGCTACGTTTTTCACTTTTAAGAAAGATTGAAAAAGTTCTTTTAAAATTTTAAATTTTGGTTATAATATAAAAGTAATTATTGTATCAGATGTGAGATACATCTATCTTTATAGATGGTGGTTGACAAATTCGTATTAGAGTGTAGTTGAAAATTCATTTCCGCAATCTATGCGCATCACTTTGCGGTGTATTTGTCCTGCATTCGGTTGGCAGTCTTTGTTCCGCTACGTCGGTGCTTATCACTCGTCCAATGGATATGCCTCTCTTATTAGATCAAATAGTAAAGTGGATATTCGCATTCAACCTTGCTACATGTTCTTGAATGCAGGTTGCTGCGCGACTTGCCAGTGGGAACTTTGGCCCATTGACATAAGTATCCGCTACCCATTGATTGGTGATTTGTGCACTTGGAGAAGAAAAATGTTTATGGCGTTCAATAAATTGTGAAATGCATTTTATAGAAAGCAACTTTTAAACGCGCTTTAATGAAACACTTTAGCTATTCAAGACTTGCGAGCAAATCTTGAATAGGAATGCTTATGCCGATGGGAATGGAACAGTTCAAAAAACATGAATATTTGTTTACCGCCTTAAATTTTGTCATCGATACAGAAAAAAATGTAAAAAGACTCTTTGGTGAATTGCGAATAAAAAATACACAATTTTTATATAAAAATAATTTGCATTTTCTATGTTTCACGTGAAACATTGGGTAGATATATTATTAAAAAAGTGTTATAATAGGATTATCCTCAGGTAAGGAGGGATATAATTGGGAAGAATTATTGCAGTTGCTAATCAGAAAGGCGGCGTTGGGAAATCCACCACTGCGATTAATCTTTCAGCCTGCCTTGCTGAAAAAGGCAAAAAGGTGCTGACTATAGATATCGATCCACAGGGTAATACAACCAGTGGCCTTGGGGTTGATAAAAATTCCGTCGAGAATACCTTGTATGAGCTCCTTCTTGGCGAAGCAGAACTGAAAGAAACAATTGTAAAATCAGTAGTAGATAATGTGGATCTGATTCCATCAAATGTTAATCTATCCGGCGCAGAAATCGAACTGATTGGTATAGAAGGAAAAGAATATATCCTGAAAAGAATAACTGACAAGGTAAGCGGAAAATATGATTACATTATTATGGATTGTCCGCCATCTTTAAGTATGCTGACAATTAACGCTTTAACAGCCGCAACATCTGTGCTTGTCCCCATCCAATGTGAGTATTATGCACTGGAAGGGCTTTCACAATTGATACATACCATCGAACTGGTAAAAGAAAGACTGAATAAGCGTTTAGAGATAGAAGGCGTTGTATTTACCATGTACGATGCCAGAACAAACCTTTCTTTACAGGTTGTGGAAAATGTAAAGGAAAACCTGCAGCAAAATATATATAAAACAATTATCCCTAGAAATGTGAGACTTGCAGAGGCTCCAAGTTATGGCCAGCCTATCACACTTTACGACTCCAGATCTACAGGCGCTGAGAGTTACCGCCTTTTGGCAGAAGAAGTCATCAACAGGGAGGATAAGTAATGGCAGCAAAAAAATCAGGGCTTGGAAGAGGGTTAGATGCGTTATTTCCTGAGAAAACAACTCAGGATAAAACAAGGACAGCTAAAATTTCAAGCGATAAATCCGACGAAAAGAAGCCAGAGGTACTATCAGAGGATGCAGTTCCTTCAGGCTCTGAACTGATGGTTAAAATATCAAGTGTAGAACCAAACAGAAGTCAGCCTCGTAAACAATTCGATGAAGATTCCCTGCTGGAATTATCTGAGTCCATTAAACAGTATGGAATTTTGCAGCCACTCTTAGTGTCGGATAAAAAGGATTACTATGAAATCATAGCGGGTGAAAGGCGTTGGAGAGCTGCCAAGATGGCAGGACTCAAAGAAGTACCTGTTTTGGTTAAGGAGTTTAACGAAAGAGAAGTTGTCGAAATTTCTTTGATAGAAAATATCCAGAGAGAGGATTTAAATCCTATTGAAGAAGCTATGGCATTTAAACGGCTTATGGATGAATTCCATTTAAAACAGGATGAAATTGCGGAACGAGTGTCAAAAAGCAGAACGGCAGTTACTAATTCTATGCGCCTTTTGAAATTAGATGAAAAAGTACAGGAAATGCTCATAGATGAGATGATTTCTGCCGGACATGCCAGGGCGTTGTTGGGAATTACGGACAGCCAGTTACAAGTTAGTTTGGCAATGAAAATATTTGATGAAAAGTTAAGCGTCCGCGAAACAGAAAGGCTTGTGAAAAATATGCTGGAGCCTCCTAAGGAAAAAAAACAGGAGACTAAGAATACAGCAGAGGATGCCATATATGAGAGCCTGGAAGAAAAGATGAAAGGGATTATAGGTACCAAAGTATTTATTCATAGAAAGAGGAACAATAAAGGCAAGATAGAAATAGAATATTATTCTAAGGATGAATTGGAACGGATTATAGAGTTGTTTGAATCCATCGGTTAAAGGGAGTATAGAGTTTAAATATGAGCGCTTTTTTTGATAGTCTGGGCTTTGGCTCCGGGATGATCGTAATCATATTGTTGCTTTTATGTGTTTTTTTGCTGGTGAATACCATCAGCATTAAAATGCGGCTGAGCCGATTGGAACGAAAATATAAAATGTTTATGAAGGGCAGCGATGCACAATCCCTGGAGAAAGTATTTACCAGAAAATTTGCACAGATCGATCGTCTTTATGAAGCAAAAGAGGATCACGAAAATTCTATCAACTTTATTAAAAAGAACTTTGGTCAGCTTTTCAGCAAATACGGTGTGGAAAAATATGATGCATTTGATGATGTGGGAGGTAAACTGAGTTTTGCACTTGCACTTCTGGATAAAGATAATACAGGGCTTATATTAAACGCCGTACACAGCAGGGATAACTGCTTCCTCTATTTAAAAGAAATTGTAAAGGGAGAGTCCTATGTGATGCTTAGCCAGGAAGAGGTTGAGGCGCTTCGCAAGGCTGTTAATTTTGGATTAGGAGAGCTGGAAGAGGAAAATAATATCTGATATATTTATTCGGCAGACAGTGCTGAGAAAAGAACTGTCCGGGCTGATTTTATGAAAAGTAAAACTGGTAGTTATAAAAATTACCATTTTCAGGAGGAAATACCATGTTAGACATCAAATTTGTTAGAGAAAATCCGGAAATTGTAAAGCAGAATATTCGGAATAAATTCCAGGACAGCAAGCTGGAACTGGTAGATAAGGTTCTTGAACTGGATAAAGAAAACCGAGAGATCAAACAGGAAGTTGAGGCTTTAAGAGCAGAAAGAAATAAGATTTCCAAACAGATCGGCGCTTTAATGGGTCAGGGAAAGAGAGAAGAGGCAGAAGAAATCAAAAAGCAGGTTGCCGCATCAGGAAACCGTATTGAAGAACTTTCTGCAAGAGAAAAAACAGTAGAAGAAGAGTTGCTGAAAATAATGATGGTGATTCCGAATATCATTGATCCTTCCGTTCCCATCGGGAAAGACGACAGTGAAAATGTAGAAGTGGAAAGATTTGGCGAGCCGGTAGTTCCTGATTTTGAGGTTCCGTACCATACAGAAATTATGGAAAGTTTTAACGGAATTGATTTAGACAGTGCGAGAAGAGTGGCAGGAAATGGCTTTTATTATCTAATGGGCGATATTGCAAGGCTGCATTCTGCAGTTATCTCTTATGCACGTGATTTTATGATCAACAGAGGCTTTACTTACTGTGTGCCGCCTTTTATGATCCGCAGTAATGTTGTAACAGGCGTAATGAGTTTTGCGGAAATGGACGCTATGATGTATAAAATCGAGGGGGAGGATCTGTATCTGATCGGTACCAGTGAACATTCGATGATCGGTAAGTTTATTGATCAGATTATTCCGGAAGCAGAGCTTCCGAAGACATTGACCAGCTATTCTCCATGTTTCCGTAAGGAAAAAGGCGCTCATGGATTGGAAGAACGTGGCGTTTATCGTATACATCAGTTTGAAAAACAGGAAATGATCGTTGTATGCAAACCGGAAGATAGCCCAATGTGGTTTGACAGATTATGGCAAAATACAGTAGATTTATTCCGTTCCATGGATATTCCGGTGCGCACATTGGAATGCTGTTCCGGTGATCTTGCAGATCTGAAAGTTAAATCAGTGGATGTAGAAGCCTGGTCTCCGAGACAGAAGAAATATTTTGAGGTAGGAAGCTGCTCCAATCTGGGTGATGCACAGGCGCGCCGCCTGAAGATCCGTGTAAATGGAGAAGATGGCAGAAAGTACCTTGCGCATACCTTAAATAATACGGTAGTGGCTCCGCCGAGAATGTTGATTGCATTCCTTGAAAATAATTTAAATGCGGATGGTTCCGTAAATATCCCGAAAGCATTGCAGCCGTATATGGGCGGCATGACTAAAATTGAGAAAAAGCAGTAAGATGATAGAAATCTTCGCTTTTTCAGGGAGGTGTTCTTGTGCACAACTATTTAAAGGCAGTAGGTTTTTCCAAAATTACAAAGCGTAATGAGATCAATGAGATCATCTGGGATGTGATTAAAAACTATGATGAAAAAATAGCGGTAGAGAATCATTCGGACGGTGTTTTTGTAGAATACTCTAAAAATTATGGATGTGATTGTGGGATTACCGTCTGCGGACAGTACGACGAAGACAATAAGTTTCACGTGGAATACTATTTCCCATATTTCCGCGGGACAGGGATTACGACACAGGAGTATGTGTCTATTGAACGCCATGCGGACAAAGAATCATTTGCAGGAGCATGTGACGATCTGAGGATTGGGATTACCCTGATCTTTTATCTGCAGAATGCTGCAGAATATATGCTTGAGCAATATAAAGGCAGTATGTCGCTGGGAAACCAGCCTTTGACCCTTTCCGGACTGGCAGCGGAAGGAAAAATCCTTTTGCCGGTTCAGAAAGATAAAGAAGCAGTAAAGGTAGAGAGGGAACTGACAAAAAACAGGAACCATCTTATCGCTGCAGCCAGAGACGGGGATGAGGAGGCAATGGAAAGCCTCACCATGGATGATATGGACACATATTCCATGATTTCCCAGAGAATCATTACGGAAGATATTTTTACGATTGTAGATTCCTATTTTATGCCTTATGGTATAGAGTGTGACCAATATAACATTTTGGGTGAGATTCTTAATTTGGTTACTTTTAAAAATATTCTTACGGGTGAAGAGCTTTACCAGCTTACAGTAGAAAGCAATGATATGCGGTTTGATATCTGTATTAACAAAGCTGATCTATTAGGAGAGCCGAAGGTGGGCCGAAGATTCAAGGGAGCTATCTGGCTGCAGGGACAACTGCACTTCTGATTAATTCAGCCATAAACGCGCATCTGCAATTTCCCCTTTCTGCGGGTGCGCGTTTATCCTATATAAACCATATAAAATGATTGTAGTGTATCTATATAAAAAAATGAAATTATCTATATAAAAGAATGAAAAAGATAAAATATATATTTGTAAAAAGATAAAATTTTTATCTTGTTTTTTTGGCAGAGATATAGTACAATCATAGTTGTGAGTTATCTAGAAATGCAAGACTCACAAAAATATATCAAAGTCAGTCCTGTTAGTTTAACGGATAAAACAAGCGCCTCCTAAGGGCGAAGTGGAACAAACGCCTTTTGATATGATAACTAGATGAAATTTGAATAGATTTTTTTAATGTCCTCGTACCTCAGCAGGATAGAGGGTCCGCCTCCTAAGCGGAACGTCGCAGGTTCGATTCCTGTCGGGGACGCCACAAACAACGCTGAAAGCCTTGATTTTTCTAGGTTTTCAGCTTTCTTTATTTATGGCTTTCTATCTCTGCTGAAAAGAAACATTTCTTTTTTGATTTTTTAGGCTTCGATTATTAATTAAGACTTATAAGGAAGTAGGCTTGCTAACACTTTTTTATTTTTGATGAAAAATCGCTGGATTTTTGAAAATTTGCTAACACTTTTGAAAAATTACTTTTTGAGTGTTTGCTTTAAAAGCTGTTCTTTCATCTCTGGCGATAGGGATTTTAGCAATTCCAACAATGCCATATCACTGTCTGTCAAGCCTGTATCTTGCTTTTGACTGTCCGTATCATCATTGAGAGTAGAATAAAACTCTTTATCCATCTTCTGTGCATTGAAACGTCTGTCCTCGTCAATGATTTCAGAATAAACGTCCGTAACCATTTCTGCTTCTGCATGACCTGTATCACCCTGTACGGATTTTACATCACCGTTTGTCATTTTGAGTTTGTACCCTGTACTTAAATGACGCAAGCTGTGGAAAACAACAATTTCATAATCGTTTTCCTCGCATAGCTTTTGAAACCTATCTCTGACAATGCGGCTTTCTACAGGATTTCCATTGTCTAATGCAATGACAAGGTTATAATCGTTATATGCACTTCCGAGAAATTCTTTTAATTCCTGCTGGTCTTTTTTGTACTGCACTAATAATTCAGCAACAGTTTTTGGTAGCCAGACAGTTCTATTACTTGTTTCAGTTTTAGGTGCTTTTAAAACAAGTCTTGTGGTACAGTGTGGTTTCTGTGTTGGAAAAATCTTAATAATATCTTTTTCTTTCAATTTCTGCATAGCTTCTGCATTTACTCTTGAAAGCTCTTTGTTGATGATTACCTTTGCATTATTTGTAGCAATGGATTCTTCATCAATAATCACATCTTCCCATGTAAGACCTGTAATTTCACCAATACGCATAGAACAGGAAAAAGCTAAGTGCATACAGATGGAAAGTAAATCATCTTCCGCAGCTTTTACCGCTTCACGGAATGTTTGTACGCTCCATACTTTTCGTCTGACCTTTGGAACTTTTGGTAAAGTAGCCAGTGACGCAGGATTTCTTTTGTTTGTGTCAATGTACTCCCAACGGATAGCTTGATTCAAAGCACAGCGGATAATGTCATGTATCTTTTTGATATTTGCTGGCTGTACGCAACGACCAGTTGCTTTTCTGTTTGCTCGTGGTACTTCTGGAACGCTTAATAAATCGTTGTAGTATTTTGATAAGTTCTTTGTCGTAATTTCATTGAGTTTCCAATCCCCGATAAATGGATTGATATAATTCTCAATCGTGCCTACCTTACCACTGAATGTACTAGGCGACCATTTAGACGTACCATAGAGATTGACGAAAATCTTTAGGAACTCACGCAAGGTAATATCTTTGTCAGCAACTTCCAAATCTTTTTTAGAATCTTCAATCTGGTGTGCAAATTGTTCTTCTAACGGAACTAACACATATCCAAATTTTTCTTGATAGTATTCTATAAAGGCTTTTCGCTGCTTTGCTTCTTTCCTTGTTTCCAGCGTATCCCATTTTTGTTTCCTCTCACCCGTACTGTCCAAGTACCAATATATAACGGAAAAACTTGATTTTCTTTGTTTGATTGAAGCCATAATTTTCTCTCCTTAATAGTTAAAATTCATTTAACCATTTGTCAAAAGAGAGTTTTGATACTCGTATGGCTCTACCAGCACGAACATAACTAAATTGACCGCTTTTCACCAATGAATAAGCTGCTTTCTTGCTAATATTTAGCTGTTCAGCGATTTCCTCTACCGTATAAGTCTTTTTTCCTTTTTGTGAAGTTTGTGCGTTTTTTGTATCACTTATCACTAATAAGACTCCTTTCGTTGTGACAGCAACAAAACACACTCGTTTAATAAGGTCATTATAACACAACTTTACAAAATGCGAACATATATTTTATTGCTGAAAATTTCTTTTTCACGAAGCAATCAGATGGCTTTAGCAAGCTCCACTGGACTTTCACCATTCCCATTCCTATGGGCAGAACCGTGTCATACGGGCGTATCATTATTCAGATATACAGGTCATGGCAGAACGACCATTCCACAAATCGCTCTCGGATCATTGCATGAATCGCTCGCTTTTTTAGGTCATGGCGTACAATTTCCGCTGGCTCGCTGTATATCAAACGTATCTGATTGCTTTATTCAGTTGTCAAAGAACTACCGACTGTATTTGCCAGTCTATGAAAACCCACTACCTAGATAATGAACTTTCATAGATTGACAAGCGGAGCAGAGGAAAGGGGAAAATGCTCCGCCCGTCTGAATGATTAGATTACGACAATCTCAAAGTTTGCAATCATATCCATGACCGCCGCCTGTATTCTGCCTTTTAATTCAGAATCCACTACCATGTAGACGTTACCGTATTCGTCATACAATTTGCGTAAGCTCAACTTTGATATGTACCCGTCATAGAAATCCAAGATTTCCTGTATTGCAGCTTCATCACCATTCGTAGCCGCCACAATCACAGCAAACGGTATATGTTTTTGGTCTTTATCCATGCTATTCCTCCTCCATCATTTTTCGTAATTCTTCCAGAGTGCTTGTCCTGTGACGGTAAACAGTAGTGCGTACCACGTTCATAAGCTCTCCGATTTCTGCGTCAGACATATCCATAAAGTAGGACAACAAAATAATATTGCGTTTTCTCTCTGGTAAACATTTGAGTGCTTTGCTTAACTGGTCGTCTGATACTTGCACTTCCATGCCAAGAACATTGAACGCTGTATAATCGCTGGAATACCTGTCATAAACGCCTGCTTTGTTCAATTCCAAATCTGAAATTTCAGAAAACGGAACTTCATGCTTCAAGCGTCTTGAAATATCACGGTTATACTTCATTGCTGCTCTTTTAATGACTTTCTTTGTAAGGCAATCAAACTGTGCTTGAATAGCCTGCTGGAAAGAAGATGACTTCATGCTGATTCACCTCCTTTCTGCGTGAGAGTAGATGAGGTTGTTTTCCCTCTATCCCCCTTTCCGCACAGTAGCTACCCACGCAGCAGCTATTTGTTGCGTTTTCAGAAAAGATTTTGAAAAAAATTTTTAAGCAGCAAAAAAGCACAAGGACATAAAAGAAATGCTGTTCTTGTGCTTTTAAAATTGTTCCTGCTATGTAATGTAAAAAACCACATTCAAGAGTATATTGTGCCGCTTTGAAAGCTAAGATTTTTTTGACAATAACAGATATGTTGAAGATTGTCGATTATACAGGTCTTTCAATGCGGCTACCTCCCAGAGCCGCTAAACCAAAACCGATATGCTGTTTTTATTGGTGGAAAAAGAAAAAGGCGGCTTTTCAAACCGCCATTGAAGTAATGATATTTTTTGACACGCAAAAATGGTACTGTTAATAACGGTTTTTTTTATTTACCGCTAGGCAGTACCTTTTTTGGTCTTATACACATAATAGGAACTCACAAACCATACTATACGTTTTTCTATACCTGTTAGAAAATCAACAGGAACAGTAAAATATAGTGAGGTGATTACATATGCGTAAAAAGGAAGATAAGTACGATTTTAGAGCCTTTGGTCTTGCCATCAAAGAAGCTCGTATGAAACAGGGTTTAACCCGTGAACAAGTGGGAACAATGATTGAGATTGACCCACGTTATCTAACAAATATCGAAAATAAAGGGCAACACCCAAGTTTACAGGTGTTCTATGACCTTGTATCATTACTTAACATTTCCGTTGATGAATTTTTCCTGCCTGCGTCTGATCTGGATAAAAGCACCAGAAGACGACAGTTGGAAAAACAACTTGACAACCTTTCCGATAAGGATTTAGTTATCATGGAAAGTGTTGCTGACGGAATCATCAAGTCAAAGGAAGTGGAGGAATCGTAGTCCTCCACTTTTTAGCTCTTAAATAAAATAAGCCGATAACCCAAGAAATTTTCACTCATTCTCGGTGTTATCGGCTCTGCGTCTTTGCGTCTGGCTCTTTTACAATGGTTACTATTTGATTCTTTACATTGATTAGACTTTCTTTCCTGCATTTGGGACAATATAACGGAAAGTTTATCAATTTTGTATCTTTTCTTATTTTTGTTCGTGTTTTATTACCACAAACAGGACACATTACCCATTGTTGGCTTATCATAATTTTCTCCTTATTTAACCTGCTTTTTCAGATAGAAATTTTTGCTTTGTCACATCTAATTCCTTGTGTAAATGTAATGCCATAAATATTGTAATAATCGCAGAAAGTACATCTGCAATCGGTTGTACATAGAGAATACCGTTTATCCCCCAAAACATAGGCAGTATCAAAATAACTGGTACAAAGCAGATACCTTGTCGGCAAGCTCCCAAAATAAATCCTGCCAATCCTTTTCCGAGTGCAAGGAATAATGATGAATACACAGTGTAAAATCCAAATAATATGAATGAAATACCGTTTATTCGTAATGACTGTGTTCCTACACGAATCATTTCTAAATCGCCTTTTGTAAATTGGGATATGATTCCCTTTGAAAAAACTGTCAATACCAATCCGTAAATGACACAAAATATAGTAGACCATATAATTGAAGTTTTTATTGCTTCATGTAATCGGTCAAATTTTTTTGCACCATAACTATATCCAGCAATCGGTTGGAATCCTTTAATGAATCCGAATACCATCAAACTTCCCATAGAAACAACTCTTGTCACAGCACCCATACCAGCAATAACAGAATCTCCGTATGGTCTTGCCTGTGTATTGACAAGTGAGATAGAAAGACTTGTCAATATCTGAAATACTAATGTTGGTATACCAATCTTAAATATCTCTGACATAATCTCTTTTGTAAAAGTACAGTTTTTAATCTTAAAATGATAAACACTCTTTTTTCTAAGAACAAATGCTAGATAGACCAGCGTTGAAACAATCTGTGAAATGGCGGTTGCGATTGCTGCACCTGCAACACCCATATCCAATGCATAAATGAAAACTGGGTCTAAACCAATATTCAATATTGCACCTGCCATCAATGCGAGCATGGTTGTTTTTGCAGCACCCTCACTCGTTACAATATTATTCATTGTGACATTGAATACATTAAATATGCACGAAACAATATAAATGCTGGCATAAGTAATAGCATAGGGCAGGATACTGTCTGTCGCCCCTAATAGTTTTAAAATAGGTTGAAGAAAAATCACGGAAAAGATAATCATAATCGCACCTACTGTAATACTACTGTATAAAGCGGTGCTTGCAACTTTATCTGCTTTTTCCTTATCTCCATTTCCTAATAATCTGGAAAGATAAGAAGCAGCACCATTTCCAAATAACAACCCCAAACCTACAACGACTTGACCGAGTGGATATACCACAGAGATTGCTCCCATCTGACTTGTTCCCAAACCACCAACAAAATATGCGTCTACCAAGTTGTAGATGGCATTTACCATCATACCAAGCATGGTAGGGATTCCCATTGCCATAAGAGCTTTGGGTATCGGAGCATTTCCTAAAAGCTCCATCTTATTGTTTTTACTGTTCACGTTAAATTCTCCTTTCTCTTGACACAAAGTGTAAAATATAATACTATAATTTATAGTAATCGCAGCTGCGATATTCATACTACTATAATTTATAGTAGTTGTCAAGAAGAAACGGAGGACTATTTCATGGCAACGATTGATTTAATTGTTTTAGGTATTCTGAAAAAAGAATCGTTAAGTGCATACGACATTCAAAAATTAGTTGAATACCGCAATATATCTAAATGGGTAAAAATCAGCACACCATCAATATATAAAAAAGTAATACAGCTAGAAGAAAAAGGATATATTACCAGTACAACTATCAAAGAGGGGAAAATGCCAGAAAAGGCAGTTTATACATTAACTGATTCTGGACACCACCAATTTGAAAAGTTAATGATGGAACTATCCTGTAAACCCATCAATATTTTTCTGGATTTCAATGCTGTCATTGTGAATCTTGACAGCCTATCCAGAGAAAATCAAAAATCTTGTCTTACCAATATTGAAAATAATGTAAAAACGCTCAAATCTTATCTTGAGGAAAATATGAATCTCAAAAAAAATGTTCCCGAAATTCCAGAAACAGGAATGGCAGTTTTGGAACAACAGTATATTCTTGCACAGGCAATCGAAACATGGATTGCGTCAATGAAAGAGCGTTTTGAATTATAGTATTACCTTGAATATAATTTGCAAGTATTCTATGACCTTGTATTTTTGCTCAATATTTTCGTTGATGAAATTTTCCTACCTGCGTCTGATCCGGTGAAAAGCCCCAGAAGACGACAGTTGGAAAAACAATTTGACAATCTTTCCGATAAGAATTTAATTATCATGGGAAGTGTCGCTGACGAAATCATTAAGCTAAAGGAAGTGGAGGATAAATAATAATCCTCCACCTTGCATATTCAATCCTATCTATTACATATCTTTTTTGCAAATCCTAGACGGGCATACCAACCATGATATGATGTATAGAATTACACTGATTATTGCAAGTATGCCAATTACCATATCAATATTTTTCTGAAAGTTCATATACTTATTGAATATTAAAACAACAGCTACAATAACGCCTGATGTAATCATATAAGCTAATATCATTCCTATCATACTTTTTTCTTCGTCAAGCCAAAATGAACAAGGTATGCTGATACTTCCCGGAAGCAAAGAAACAATAATTGCCAAGCTAGAATACATAAGTAAGGATTCTACATCAAAGCCTTTTTGAAACCATGCACATACAATGCTGATTACTGCTCCGATTGCCAGTCCTGCAAGAGAAAGCAGTATATACATGACATATTTACTTGCTATTGTCTGCTTTCTTGATACTGGAAGTGTAACAGAAAACCTATCCCATTGAGATGATTTGTCCGTTTGAACAGTAACCGCTGATTGAAAGCTCAAAGTAACGGTAAAAATAACAATCAGTACCCAAGGGGAAATCACAAATGACATTCCTGCTCCAACAAAAACAAAAGTAAGCAGTAATATCAATAATCCTGAACGTATAATATAAAAATCTTTCAACAATAATCCTTTCATTCTGTTTCCCCCTTTACATACATAAGCATAATTTCGTCAATACTTGCAGGAACAACCAAAGCCTTTGGATATTGTTTTTGAGCGAATTTCCTATCGTCTACTAATATCTGCCACTCATAGTCCTGCTTTCTGTAGGTAATGATTTTGTCTTTGTCTATTTCATCAAACACGCTTGCACCGCATTTTATAATACCGTAGTTTTCCAGCAATTCATCTTTGGGTTTTGAGAACACGATTTTTCCATTATGGATAAATACAATGTAATCAGCGACTTTTTCTAAATCACTTGTAATGTGTGAAGATACCAATATAGAGTTTTTCTCGTCCTGAATAAAATCTAAAAACATATCCAGTATTTCATCTCTCATAATCGGGTCTAATCCGCTGGTAGCTTCATCGAGTATCAACAATTTTGAATTGTGAGAAAAAGCAACCGAGATTGCATATTTCATTTTCATACCTTTAGAAAACTTTTTGATTTTCTTATCCAATGGAAGATTGAATTTTTTTAATAATTGCTCATATTTTTCTTTGTTCCAAGAACTGTATATATTTTCAAAAACTTTTCCAAGCTGTTTTGGGGTAAGCATATCAGGATAATTATTTCCGTCAAATACTACACCTATATTTTCTTTGCATACAGCGTCAATATCTGTTTTTCCTAACATAGTGACAGTTCCACTGTCTTTGCTGATAAGCCCTAAAACAGCGTTGATTGTCGTGCTTTTTCCAGCACCATTTTCTCCAATTAGACCAACAATGCTCCCTTGCGGAACTTTAAAGGAAATGTTGTCTAAAGTAAAGTCTTTATATTGCTTTGATACATTACTTAATTCTAATGCAGTCTTTTCCATGCTATCACTCCTCCTCATACAACAATTCTAATAGGGATTGCAGTTTATCCAGCTTTATACCACTGACTTTCGCTATCTCGATAGCTTCTGTAAAATGATTTTCTATCTTTTTTTGCTGTTCTTCCAAATAAAAGTCCTGATTTTGAGCAGATACGAAACAGCCTTTTCCTGCTGTTGTTTCAATAAAACCGTCCGTTTGGAGTACATCATAAGCCTTTTGCACAGTCAAAACGCTGATGTGCAGGGATTTCGCAAGTCCTCTTATGGACGGGAGTGCTTCTCCTGCTGTTAATTCTCCACTAATAATCATAGATTTGATTTGAGATGAAATCTGTTCATAAATAGGTATGCTGGCATGATTATTTATGAAAATCTCCACTTTAACACCACCTTTGTCTTATACTGTATTATATTAACAAGTACAGTATAAGACATATATGTACTGCTGTCAATATATAAAACTTATTTCCTAAGAAAAATGATATAGTATTTTGAAAATATTAAAAAAGCAGGGCTTACACTTCAAAATGCAAGCCCTAATTTTATGCTATCCTACAATCTTCCAGTTACTATCTTTTTTCAGCGTCAAATCAAACTGTGAAATCTGTGTTGCCTTTGTCCTCTGGTCGAGATATTTCACCGATACTGATACTTTCACTTGTTCACCATCTTGTGTAAAGATAGGATTTACCAGCTCCGAGAACATATAGTCACAGTTTACAGGTTCAAGCACATTCCCCGATACATAGTAGGCAAGCTCCTTTTCAGTTGCGGTAGGATAGAGCTTGAAGAATGTTTCCAAGAACTCTGTCACTTCCTCCGTAGTGGCAGCGTCCACCGTTCCGTCCGATTCTTTGACTTTTGGTTCATAGCCGGATTTTGTCGGCGTACTGCTGATAGTCGGATTCTGTATGATAACCATGTTTCCGTCACCATCTACATGAACCACTACCATATAAGCGGAAGTGTAACCGATAGAGGTTTCTCCCTCCGTTACCGTCTGATCTACCGAGTAGACAACGGTAAAGTCGTCCGTGCCAGCCGCTTCAACCTCCCAAATCTTAACGTCCGTCACCGTAGAGCTTGTGGGTATATCCATACGGACGGTATCAACATTCAAATCCTGCAAGCTCTTTGTCAGATATTGGTTGATGGCTGCGGTTCGTTTCTCAATGGATTCCTGCGTGTTGCTCCAAGAATAGTAGGACTTCGCAAAGGCTTTTACAAAGTTCTCTATCTTGTTGGTATCAATGATACGCTGTTCAATGACTTCTTTTTCATGTACCGTGTGCATATCAATGGCAGTGAAATTCTTATACACTCCAAAACTGACACTGGCAATCAGCACCAGCCATAAGGCAATCACGGTTTTCTTATGCGTGCCGACTTTCATCACAGGCACTTTTTTCTCTTTCTTTGGTTTCGATTCCTTATCCTTTTTCTTAAATAGCATAGCACCATTCCTTTCTTATTTGGTTTTCACCCGTCCAGCACCAATCAAGTGTTGCTGCCAGTACGAGCTTGTTAAATCTGCATATCCGATAGGGTCGCCAGCGTGATACATTCTGTTGTTTCCTGCGTAGATTCCTACATGAGTAACATACGTTCCAGCATTATAGGTCGAGTGGAAAAACACCAAGTCACCAGCTTTTGCCTGTGACAGCGGTATGTGCTGTGTAGCGTCATACTGTGCCTGTGCGGTACGGGGTAAGCTGATACCAGCCTTTCCATAGCACCACTGAACCAATCCCGAACAGTCAAAAGAAGTGTTGGGATTGCTGCCACCATACACATATTTCCACCCTTGATACTTCAATGCTTCTTTGAAGATTGCCTGTGCGGTAGCGTCACTGAAACTAGGCACAGCCAAATACTGGCTGACTAATTTCACATAGAACATATTCCCGTACTTATAACGCCAGCCGCCATTTTCTTTTATGGAAATCTCATTCTTATAGGTGACTTTGACACCGCCGGACTTGTCCTTTGCGAAACTGACCGCCAGCTCAAAAGTATATTTTTTTCCGTGTTTCGCCACATAATCAATGAAGCCGCCGCCATAGTTATAGGACTGTACCACTGTGTTGATGTCACAGCCTTTCGCTTCTGCGGATTTCAAAAGCTCCGAGAAGTATTTACACCCCTGTTTGATGGATTCCTCCACGGATAGGGAATTAAGCGGTAATCCTAATGATTCGCTGGCTTGCATAACGTCTGTCGTGCCAGTGCCGCCGGATTCCACCTGCATAATCGCAAGCAGATAGTTCACATAGTCAGAGATTCCGTATTCCTTTGCGTACTTTTCTACCGTAGGCTGATGTTTCAAGACTTCTTGTGACAAGTTCAGTCCAGAAAAATCAAGGCTGGAAGAACCGCTTTCTTCATCATCTGCGGTCACGATAAACAAAAACAGGAGCAGACAGATAATCACTGTGAAAATCCCACCAAACACAGCGAAATGCCTTAACTTCATTTTCTGCCACCTTTCTTACTGGTAGATTTCTTCACAGAAGATTGTTTTGTGGTCTTTTTCTGAACCGTCTTTGTCTGCGACTTTCTCTGTACTGTCTGTCGTGAACCATCTATAGCAGTTCCCGTATGTTTATCTGTCGGACGGGATTCTCTGATAACCTGTGTTCTCGCATTTTCCTGCGGTTTTGTCACTGGTTCTTTAGTCTTATTCGACTGCGGCTGCTCCTTTGTTACCGTGACAGGACGCTCCTTGATATTCTGTTCTGGCTTTGAAACTTTGGATTTTGTATCTGATTTTGCAGGAACAGGCGTTGTGGTTGGTCGCTCATGCACTGGGGCAGCTCCTTTTGTCGCTGATCCGTTGCCCTGTCGCTCCTGTTTCTGTGTTTCCTGCTTGTCTTGTGTTTTATCTACAATCGGACGCTGCGGATTCTGTTTCTCTGATTGTGGTTGCTTCGATACTGATTTTTTATCCACGATTCCACGTTTTGAGGTAGACTGCGATTCCTGCGTATTGCTCTGTGAACTATGTACGGTCTGTGAGGAATCCGTCTGACTTTTCTTATCCGGCAATGCAAGCGGCTTCTGTGATTTAGAATCCGGCAGAGCTGGCGGTTTACTGCTACCTCCACCAGAAGAAGCAGAAGTATTGTGATTTGCTCTGGTATGCGTGTTACCTGTCTGTTTGGTACTGTCTGCTTTTTTTGTAGAGCTGGAAGAAGAAGCAGCAGCACCAGCTACACCGCCAGCAGCACCAGCCGCAACGGTTCTTCCGATTTTACGCTCCAAGCGTCTTGCCCTGCGGTTAAGGAACATATAAGGTCGTCGCATGATTCGTCTGCTGACCTGCTGTGTATCAGAAGATTGCAGACTGAACATTGCCATCAAATCACCCAATTTAAAATAGATTCCAGCAAAGGTGACTATCTGTAAAAATGCCACCATGAAAAACGGATAACCGGAGGAAATCGAGTAAAACATGGTCGAGATACTAAAAGCTGTGGTGATAATCAGTGTGATTCCTGCCCTCATCATAATGGTGTTGAACAGCTTCGTAAGTGCCTTTTTTGCCATGCCCTCATAGGTCGGTATCATGGATAAAATGAAACTAATCGGCAAAAACATGGCATAAATGATAAATAATACCTGTGAGAAAATCATCATGCCAGTAAGCAGAAAGACAAACGCCGAGATACCGATATTAAAGATAAATAAAAATACCACCATACCTAAACGTGTCATGGTCTTTGTGACGCTCAAATAATCGTTGTCTTTATCCTCGATTTCCTCAATCACAACGTCCTCTCTGTCGTCCGTGTCTGGGCTTTCTGATAGCAGGCTTTCCACACGGTCAGAACCGAGTGTTTCTATATCCGATTCCCCATACTGTAAGAGCAGCCACGGTTGTTTCACTTGTATGGAAAACAGGCTATCCCTTATCAAATCCACGCTGTCTTTTCCTTTGCTGTTGGAATCTGGCAGCACGATTTTTGTACCGAGTGATAACGCCGAGCTGCTTATATCTGCGGAAAAATCATTGATTTTGCTGATATAGTTTGGAGCATAGGCAATAAAAGACGCTGACAGGATAAATACCACAAGGAAATTAACGACTGCATGAATGGCTTTTGTTGTTTCCCTCTTGATAAGTCCTGTGTAGGCGACATAGATACCCATTACCAGAATCAGAAGCAAAAGGAATCCAACATAAAATCCCTCACTGGAAAATCCGTTTTGCGTTACACCGGCCAGCGTCTGAATATTCTTTCCAATGGAGCTTGCGGTATCAGAGATAAAGTCCAGCTTGTAGGCTTCCTGTACCACGTAGCCTGTCGCATTGGAGATATACAGGCTCACCGTCCAGACAAAGTTTGTGATAGCATATAGTCCGTATTGAATACTTTTACCGATTCCATCAAGCCAGTTCCACGGCAGCCAATCCCAAGAGCTGTCAACGTAAAAGTCAAGCTGGTAATTCTCCAGTGGATATTTTGAATAGGCGTTAGCGTCACTCACCGTATTATCCACCAATCCAGCCGCATGAGCCACTGTGCCTGTAATGGATAAAAATATCAGCACACCGAGAATCACCAGCAGAGCGATACCGAAGAATCGTAAAATTTTTCGTTTCCTCATAGGCTTCACCTCGTTTCCTCTGTCTGTACTGGCGGTCTGGTATCAAAGGCATGGAACAGGTCAAAGAATACAGGGTGAATCTGGATAACGCCTACACGCCCATACAAATCTTGAAACAGGCATTGCCCGTTTTCCAAGTCACGCAATCGTTTCTGGTTGCCCTCGTCCTCCTTATCCACACCGAAAAATTCAAGGGTATTCTTGATTTCTTTTATATCCGTAGAACGAAACGCAAACTTTAAGCCGATATTGTTCTTCATCTTTTCATCGTCCACATCACCAGAGTTTTGTGTGACAAAGTAAACAGCAGCGTTCATAGAACGTCCGGCACGAATCAGCTTGTTAGACAGTGCTTTCCCCTGTGCCACCTGTAGGAACGTCCACGCTTCGTCCAAGTCCACCATCTTGAAAATACTCCTATCGGAATGGATAAAATCAAGGGCAAAGGTGCTAATGACAATCAGCATTGCCACCGACAATAATTCCATTGTGGTGTATTCTTCAAATTTCGTGTCCTTATCCGGCAGTACAAGGTCTGCCACCTGTATGATATTTAACTGCTTATCCAGACTGATTGACTGTCTGATACTTCCATCTGAAAAAAGCAGATGTGCAAAATCATAATCGGTCATGCTCTCGATATGGTCTGCGATATTTTCTGCCACGGAAGAACCGTCTTTGCGGAGTTTATCAATGACACGGAGCAGTCCTCGTTTTTTACTCTGTGTCACGGAACGGATTGCACGCCTTAATACAGGAAACTTCTCACCGTCACGGGAAGAAATACCCGTAAGGAATGTAAGTATATCAATCGCCAGACTTTCCGCGTCCTTTGTTCGCTTCATAATCACATACGGGTCAAGAAGTCCTCTGTTTTTGTCCTCACTGGTAAGATTGACTATCTTTATTTCCTGTGCAATGTCGGGTAGCGTTTCCTGCCAGTTGCCACGCTCTGATTTTGGATCTACAATGACCGCTTTCCCTCCAAACAGCACCGCATAATAAATGATAAGGTTATTGCAGAATGACTTCCCACCGCCGAGCGAGCCGAGGAACGCCGCCGCAAGAGCATTTGTCACCGAACCTTTTACGCCCTGTGCCGCAAGGCTAGGTTTTAAGTACACATTTTTTCCTGTGTCGAGATTGTAACCGATATAGATACCGTCCGCTTCTCCAAGCTGCTGTGTCGCACCAAATCCAAGTCCGGCGAGAAAGTCAGAAGTCACATACTGGATATAATCATTGATGTAACGCCTGCTGGACGGGATAAATTCACCATGCAGCCCCAACATATCACCGAATGGGCGTACCAGTTTGACGTTCAAATCATCATAGAAGTCTTTGACTTCATCACAACGTCTTTTCAACTCGTCCAGAGAATCCGCAGCCACACGGATAACGTAAGAGAGTTTATACATGGATTCCTTTGACTGGTCGAGGTTGGTTTCCAGCTCATTCACCGAATCCAGAGCGTCCATGACGTTACTTCCTGTTTCGTTGTTGGATTCCCACGCATGGTTATCCAAATCTTTTAATTCCTTTTTCTTGTTACGGACTGTGGTTAAGGCTTTTTTATTTGTCACAATCTCAACATTCATGGAAGTAGAAACAGGAAATGTGAATTGCTGTTGCTGGTAATAAAATATCTCGCTTGACGGGAAATCCAGCTCACCCACGATATTGTTAATCGTGAAGTAGGCAACAAAAGTTGTCTGATCTTCACGCTCAATCTTTAAGTATCGCTGGTTTTCTTCAATCATGCAGCGTGTCGGGCGGATAAGGTCATATCGCTTCACCAGCGTTTCACGCTTTAATTTTTTAACGGGCAGCTCATAGGAATAATCACTGTAGGCAACACCAGTATTCCCGTAGATATGCTCCAAGAGATAACCGAAGTCGTTCTTATCCAGCCTGCGGAACTGAAAGCGGCGTGAGATTTTACTTTCCAAGAGTTTCTCCATCTTCATATAACGGTTGATTTCATCATTGCTCATGGAAACAAAATCACCCATCAGCTTGTGATTGACTTCATAGATAAAATCCGTAAAGGTCATAGCTGCTGATTTTCGCATACCTTTGAAACTGATTTCTTCCTCATTGACTAATAACTTGAAGCCAAGAAAAAAGCGGTAGTCAATCTGATTTTCCCCAATCATTTCAACCAACGCTTCTGTCTGTTCGTCTACCTTTTTACAGGCAATCTCTTTTAACCTGCCTGTGATTCCTTTTTTGGAACGCTCCTGTACTGCACGCAAGCTGTCCTCCGTGGCAATCTGTAGGGCATGGATTTTTCCGTCACGGTTCTGGGCGATAAGCTGACGGAAGTTATCATGCACCATGTACTTTTCCTCTGGTGACAGGAACGAATAATTGTAAGGTGTCAGCTCATAGTAGGCGAAGCACTCACCGTCATGGTTGAACACCAGATTGTTTTCAATATATTTAATCGGGAACATACATCACACTCCTAACTGTCGTAATAACGGGATTGAATCTTTCCTTTTTCAGTCTGATGGCTTTTCCTGCATAGGTCACTTTTGGACGTAAGGCAAAGGTGACAGCCGATTTCAGGAATCCGAAAGGCTTCTTTCCGTCAAAGGTCTTTTGCGATACGAACCATGTAAAAGCAACAGGGATTCCAAAGTATTTGAGGAACGCACCGTCAATCATGGAAAATGGCGGAAGCTCCCCAAAGAGAATCACCACGAACAGCGACAGGACAAACCAAGCCATCTGGCTGAACGTGACAGGGAACGGGAGCTGAAAGTCGTTGATAGCGTAAATGACTTTCTCCACGCTCCATATGCTTGTATAGCTTTTGATTTTCTTCAATTTTCACAGCTCCTTTCTTTGAAGATTTTTCTTTACATGGAAACAGCAGCCTATGTTTCAAGGCTGCTGCAAAAAAATACCAGTTTTTTATAACTGGCAGATAGTAAAATATTCAGTTGTTGTTACCAGCCGATTTCATAAACACCGTGGTTCGTTTCTATGAATGTGCCGGAGGTATCAAGGTTATTCCCATAGGCTTCAAAATCTATGTAATCCCTCAATTCTTCTGGTACAGCGTCCATTGTTCCGCTTTCATACAGGAGATACTCTGCTACATCTGCCATATCCTCACAGTCGGGATAGTGAAAGATACGGTCTTGATTGTCGTATAATTCCTCGATACTTCCAAAATGACCGACCAGCTCGCTCAATTCGTCCTGTATATTTTCTGGTAAGTCCTCCACCATTTCACACATACGGTTGACTTCCTCAATGGGCGTGTACTCGTCAATCTCAAAGGGCAGCTCGTAATCATGGATAGCATATTCTTCGTATCTCTCATTCAATCCGATACGCTCCGCCATCTCATCATAATCAATGGGCGGTGTAAACCACGCCCCTACAAGCTCACCCTCATTGTATTTCCCAAGATTGGCGATATAGATTCGCATTTCTTCGATACCACATCACCCCTTTACTGATAGCGGAACACGCCGCTTGTAGTAAATAAGTATCTGTCGTCCAGTTCCAATTCACTGCCATAGGAATGATAGTCGATATGTTTCAACAGTTCGTGGGGAATCTCACCGAAAACATATTCCTCACGGATAAGGTATTCTGCCAGAGCCGCACCGTCACCCACATCATAGTAACGTATCTCGTCCTTATGGTCGATAAATTCATCAAAGCTGGAAAACCATTTCTGCTGAATGGCTTTCATTTCATTGCCAATGGGCGTACCCTCCAATTCAAGAACCATGCGGCAGTTGGCGTTGATTTCCCAGAGCGGCGTATCGCTGTGCAAATCAAAAGGCAGCTCATAGTCGGCAATCTCAATCTGTTCTTCATGTTCCACGCCGAGTTTTTCCTTGACTTCCTCAAAATCCACAGGGCAGTCGAACCAGTCGCCAGAGTAACCATCGTCCTCGTCATGGTAAGGTTTTGTATTGTTTAACAGGTAAACTCGCATTTCCTGCATGGTCTGTCACTTCCTTTCATTTCCAGTATTCCCATTATAACAGCATAATCTACACCGAACACATAATGAGAAAACTTTTCTAGCTGTTCTTTAGGATATTGAAGCGGTAGCTGTCGTTTGATTTCTTCCCATACCTCACGCTTGCGGTAAGGCAGGTCGGAAACATCATTACAGCCGATACATTCTTTCATATCCTCAAAAATATCTGTTTTCATAGTAACCTCCATTTCCGACTATCGGAGCTTACGCCCCGATAATCTTATTGAATAACTGTAACAGTACGTCTTTTACACCAGCGGCATTGAATACCAAGCCGACAGCGATTAAGGCAATCACCAAGAATCCAATCAGTTTGGAAAACTCACGCTTGAATCCGAGATACACGCCGATAACCGCAATCGCCATAAGTACCAAGCTCTGTGCGTTAGATAAAAACCAGTTGTATAAGTTCTGTCCGAAATTCATTATTTCTTGCTCCTTTCCATCATTTCAATTTCCTTGTCTGCAGCTGCTCCTGCCTGCATAAGACACATGGTAATCACACCGAATCCTGCCCCAAGTGAGAACAGGAATAAATCAAATAAGATATGCTTCATGTTGTCATTCCTCCGTTTCTGTAATCATTTCCTCCGTAGAGGTTGTCTGCTGTTCAATCAGCTTTTTGTGACGCTCCGTGAGCTTCGCATGGTCTAAAATGTCTTTGAGATAAGTCGTGCCATTCTTACTGTCAATCTTCTCTAAGACTTTCCATGTGGGAGCCACCTGCCTGCTTATCCAGTTCAGCGTCCTTGTGAGCGTGTAAGGCTCTGGTTTGGTCGTCAGTTTCAAACGCCCACGATCAGAGCCGATAAAGTACGCCCATTTCTCATTGGTCTGCCATTCGCTGCGTCTTTTCTCCACCTCCTTGTCAGCGAACCGCATATAACGGTTGATAATGTCAAAAGCGGTACGCTCTGCGTCATGGTAGGTCAGCAGGTCACGCACCGCATAATAGGCCCGCTCATTTTTCAACCGGATTTCAAAACGGTTCTTGATTTTCGTATCTTCAATCGGAATCCCATATTTTACATATTGTTCATAGTCCTTTTCGTAGATACAGAAATAAACCTCCGAACTCTGCGAGCCGATATACAATGTATTCCCCATACCGTATCTGTCCTGTTCGTTACTTTTTACCAGTTCACCGCTGCTATAACTTTTGAACCTGCGGAATACGGAAATACATTCCTCACGGTTGCATTTCTCTGTCAGCTCTGGAATGTCCAAGATTCCTGCCATATCGTTGATGGCGAGGTCAAGACGTTTCATCACACCTCCCTCCACCAGAGCGTCCATGAGAAAGTCATACCAGCTCCTATGCTGTGCCAGCAGATAGCTTTCCATCTGCCGACAGCCTTTGCCTTTCAG
>JAUNGB010000073.1 GCA_030524715.1 Eubacteriales bacterium
GCTGTCTCTGTTATTTTCCCTGCTGTCCCTGTTGTTTTCTCTGTTTGGACGTTCCTGGGGACGTGCTGCGGCTGTCTGCTCGGACTGCTGTCCTTTTGCGGAAGTCTGAGCCGCGGCGGTCGTCTCTGCTGCCTTTACCTCCGGATTCTTTGGTTTCTGGGCTGCGGGCGCTGCTGCCTTCGGCTGTGCCTGGTCGCCTGCTTTCGGCGCCTGCGGCTTCTGTCCCTGCGGGGCGCCTCCCTGAGGTCTTTGTCCTCCTTTGCGTTCTCCGCCCGGCCGCCTCTGTCTGCCCTTGCCTCCGTCGCTGGCATTCTGGGCGTGATATACGCGGATAATATTTTTCTTCTTTTTCGGAGCCTCGGCCTTCTCTGCCTCCGGCTTTGCTGTTGTCATCTTTTCTTCTGTTTTGGGAGTATCCATCCTGGCATTCTCCTTTCCCATATGTGTAAATTTGTCTCTTACCATGGCAATATAGGGTTCGTCAATGCTGCTCATATGGCTCTTAACGTCCACCCCTTTTGCCTTTAAAAACTCCATAACTTCTCTGTTCTGCCTGCCCAGTTCCCCGGCAAGCTCATGCACCCTGACCTTCGACACGCTGTCAGCCTCCTTTTGCAGTTACTGTCTGTCAATCTCCTTCATGATCGCTTTTGCAAAATTCATATCCTGTACAGCAAGGCTGGCACGGAATTCCTTTCCCATTGCCCTGCCAAGCTCTTCTTTGTCGGAAAGAAAATAAATCGGAACCTGATAATAATCGCACATATTCCGAAATTTCTTTTTTGTATTTTCAGAGGCGTCGTCTGCTACCAGAACTAAAAAGCCCTTCCCCGTCTTCACGGATTTCTCTGTTGAAAATTCTCCGCTGACGGTTTTGCCGGCCTTTGTGGCAAGCCCTATCAGGGATAATACTTTATTATTTTTCAATTGCTTCAAACTCCTTCTTAAGGCTCTGATAAACCTCATCCGGGATCGAAGCCTTTAAGGAACGCTCCAGGCCATGGCTCTTAATGGCCTTTTCCAGACATTCCCTGGAAAAGCACAGATAAGCTCCCCGGCCGTTTTTCTTTCCTGTAGCATCCAGGATGATCTCATCCTCCGGCGTCTTCAGAACCCTGATCATTTCCTTTTTGCTTTTCATTTCCCTGCAGCCGATACACTGGCGCATAGGAATCTTACTTTTCGTCTTCATAGTTTTCCACCGGCGTTTCCCGGGTATCTTCTACATCAGCCTTTTCTGCAGAAGCCTCTTCTGCAAAGTCTTCTTCTGCAAAGTCTTCCATAGCTTCATTCTCTTCAGCCCCGGAATCGATCTCAGATACGGCATCCTCTGTCGAAGCTTCTTCTGCAAAAGCTTCTTCCGTCATAAAGCCGTCAGCTCCCGGCTCTTCCATAGCGCCCTCTGCTGTTTCTTCAGATGCAGCCCCGTACTCATCCTCTTCGTAATAGTCCTCTTCATCCTCGTAATCATAGAAATCACCGGACTCTCTTGCCTGAGTCTCGCTCTTGATGTCGATCTTGAAGCCTGTCAAACGGGCTGCAAGACGGGCGTTCTGGCCTTCCTTGCCGATAGCAAGGGAAAGCTGGTAATCCGGAACGACTACAAGAGCTGTCTTCTCGTCCGGGTCTGCCATAACCGCAATAACCTTAGCAGGACTTAAAGCATTCTCGATAAGAATCGCCGGGTTTTCATCCCAATTGATGATATCGATCTTTTCTCCGCGAAGCTCATTGACAACCGCGCCTACGCGGGCGCCGTTCATACCGACGCATGCGCCTACCGGATCAACGTCCGGATCATTGCTCCAGACGGCGATCTTCGTACGGGAGCCCGCCTCTCTGGCAATGCTCTTGATCTCCACCGTACCGTCGCGGACCTCAGCCACTTCCGCTTCAAACAGGCGCTTTACAAGCCCCGGATGTGTTCTGGAAACCAGAATGCGCGGTCCCTTGGGCGTATCCTTTACTTCCAGGATATATACCTTAATACGCTCAGTAGGAAGGAACACCTCTCCCCTTACCTGTTCGTTTTCGCTTAAAATGGCGTCTGCCTTGCCAAGATTGACGCTGACATTTTTTCCCATGACACGCTGTACGATACCGGTAACCACTTCTTTCTCTTTTCCATAATACTGGTCATACAGCACCTTGCGCTCTTCCTCGCGGATTTTCTGTAAAATGACGTTTTTGGCGTTCTGCGTGGCGATTCTTCCAAATTCCCTGGAATGGATCTCCACCTGGATCACATCATCGATCTCCGCATTGGTGTTGATCTTCTGCGCGTCCGTCAGAGAAATCTCAAGTGCCGGGTCATCCACATATTCCACAACCGTACGCTCCGCATATACGCGGAAATCGCAGGTTTCCGGGTTAATGGTGACATGTACATTATCGGCCTTGCCAAAATGGTTCTTGCAAGCCTGGATTAATGACTGCTCAATAGCTCCCAGTAAAGTATCTTTGCTGATACTTTTTTCTTTTTCCAGGATATCCAGCGCTTCCATTAACTCTCTGTTCATTTTTCTCTTTTCCTCCTAATTTAATCAAACACTACCGACGGTTCCATAAACCGCCTCACTGCCTGCCCGAAATCCGGATTGCAATTTTCTTCTTCTCATTTCTGCAAACGGCACAGCTCGCATCTGTTTTTGAACACAGATGAGCATACAGCAAAGTGGAATTGAATGTCCGCTTTACCCGCCCCTGCAGTCTCCGGTCAGAAATCGATTGCCAGACGGATCAGGGCAATTTCTTTTTTCTCAAAAGTATGTGCGGCGCCTTCTTCCTCAATGGTCACACTGTTACTATCATATGCAGTTAAAACGCCGCAGAACTCTTTTCGTTTCTCGATTGGACGGTAGGTACGGATCTCCACCAGCTTTCCCATGCTTCTGGCATAGTCTTTTTCTTTTTTCAGCGGCCTGTCAAGCCCCGGAGAGCTGATCTCCATAATATAGCTGTCTTCAATAAAGTCCTCTTCATCCAGCCGGTCGCTGAAAGTCCTGCTTACGGCCTCACAATCATTCACGGTAATTCCGCCCGGTTTGTCAATGTATCCGCGCAGGTACCAGTTTCCCGCCTCTTTTACATATTCTACATCCACAAGTTCAAAACCGTGTGCATTCACAATAGGGGTCAATAAAGCTTCTGCTTTCTGTTCGTATTCTTCCCGTCTGCTCATGCTTCCCACCCTCCTTTCATTACTTCGGACATGGAAAGACTCTGCCCATGGCAGCTCTCTGTCCATCCTGGAGTGTGCTTTAAAAATTCATTCCAGCAATCTGCATCCCCCACTTTGTGGGATACATCTTGCAGAAAGCAATTTTCAAACACACTCTAGAGCATATAAGAAGAGTGGACCGAAGCCCACTCTTTATGCTGTCCATCATCAAGTTTTCTCTATTCTAGCACTAATGCGCAGGAAAAGCAAGGACTTTTTTACGATATCCTTGGTTTCACTCCTTTTGTATCCCGTTTTGCAAGCTTAACCTTATTTAAAGCATAGGGCTTGTCGTGATAAAGGATGCTGTATTCCTGATGGCTTTCCAACAGGTATGCCGCGTCAAGAGAGTCCTTTTCCCACAGCTTCATGCCCCGTACTCCAAGAGCGCTCTTTTTCTTGACGGGGATCTCATTTTTTAAGAAACGGAGGAAGCTTCCTCCCGTACTTTTCAGGACCACCTGCTCCATCTCGTCAGAGACTCCCACAAAAATCAGAGAATCTCCCTCCGCAAGCTTTGTGGAGGCGATCGTACGCTTTGCCACGTCAAACTCCGCGCCCTCTACCAGCTTGCACATGGAGGTTTTCGATACAAACAACAATGTGGAGGCTGTTACCTGCGCCAGAGGCGCCACATAGATCATCTGCTCCTCCGCGCTGTTGTAATTACTCAGATTATCTGCCGGGGTTCCTTTATCGCGGAAACGGACAAGAGGGATATCCTGAACCTTAATGGTATGCATCTTTCCATTATCCGTAAAGATACAGATTTTATCCGTATTCATGCAGGTAAATACATATTTGTTTTCCCCGTGGGCGGCCTCCTTGTTCCGTTCATATATATTCTTGTCGATCAGCTTCATGTAGCCGAAACGGTCCATAAGGAAGCAGACCTCCATCTCTTCCATTTTCTTTTCTTCGTATACAGCCTCTTCCGCATTTTCGATGGCAGTACGGCGTTTATTGCCGTATTCCTTTTTGATACCGTCCAGCTCTTTGATGATCACGGCTGACATGGAATCGTAATTATCCAGAATATCCTGATAGGAAGCTATATTTTTCATGGTTTCGCCGTATTCTGCCTGCAGGGCTTCGATTTCCAGCCCGATCAGCTTATATAAACGCATCTCCAGAATAGCGGTCGCCTGTCTTTCTGTAAAACGCAGCTTTTTAGCGGCGCGCTCGCTTGCCTTAGTCTTAAATTTGATTCCCTCTGTAACGCCCTCTACCAGACATTCCTTTACCTGCTCACGGTTCTTGCTTCCCCGTAAGATCTCAATGATCAGGTCGATCACATCGCACGCCTTGATCAGGCCTTCCTGAATCTCCTTCTTTTCCAGTTCCCTGGAAAGAAGGGTATTATACTTCCTGGAAGTAACCTCAAACAAAAAATTCACATGATGCTCGATCACCTGCTTCAGGCTCAGGGTTTCCGGACGTCCGTCCGCCACGGCGAGCATATTGACGCCGAAGGTGTCCTCAAGACGTGTCTTTTTATAGAGCATATTCGTCAGATTTTCCACATCGGTATCACGCTTTAACTCCAATACGATACGAATGCCCTCCTTGGAAGACTGATTGGAAATATCCACGATATCCGTAGTCTTCTTCGTCTCCACAAGAGAGGCCACATCGTTTAAAAACTTCCCGATATTGGCTCCCAGCATGGTATACGGGATTTCTGTGATCACAAGCTGCTGCTTTCCGCCCTTCAGCTTTTCCACCTCTACCTTTCCGCGGATGCGAAGCTTTCCGCTTCCTTTTTCGTAAATACCGGGCAGGTCGTCCTTATTTACAATGATCCCTCCGGTAGGAAAATCCGGTCCCTTTATATAACGCATCAGCCCTTTAACGCTGATGTCGTTATTTTTCATGTAAGCCTTTACCGCGTCCACCACTTCCCCCAGATTGTGGGGCGGTATACTGGTGGCCATCCCTACGGCGATACCGTCCGCGCCGTTCACAAGGAGATTGGGAATACGGACAGGCAGGACCACAGGCTCCTTTTCTGTTTCATCGAAATTGGGTACAAAATCTACTACGTCTTTATCCAGATCCCCCAGAAAGACCTCCTGGGTAAGCTTTTCCAGGCGGGCCTCCGTATATCGCATGGCTGCGGCTCCGTCCCCCTCGATAGAGCCGAAGTTTCCGTGCCCGTCCACCAATGTTTTGCCTTTCTTGAAATCCTGCGCCATAACCACCAGCGCCTCATAAATGGAGCTGTCCCCATGGGGATGGTATTTACCCATGGTATCCCCTACGATACGGGCGCATTTCCGGTAGGGACGGTCATAGCGGATTCCCAGTTCGTACATATCATATAAGGTTCTTCTCTGTACCGGCTTTAAGCCGTCCCTGACGTCAGGAAGGGCACGGGAAATAATAACGCTCATGGCATAGTCGATATATGACTTCTGCATGACCTCCGCATAGTCGGTACGGATGATATTTTCCTGTTTTGTGTTCATATAAATCCAAGTCCTTTCGCTCTCTTACCAAACTCACCAATCTTGCCAGTTTTCTTGGCTGTCTCCGCCAACCAGCCGGGAGTGTGTCTGAATGCGGCAAAACGAAATGCGAATGTCTGCTTTACAATTCATTTTCGCAATCTGCATCTCATGCTCTAAATATCCAGCTCCGCATCGGTCGCGTGTTCATAGATAAACGCCTTTCTGGGCGGGACGTCGCTTCCCATAAGGATTTCCGTTATATTGGACGCCATACGTGCATCCTCGATCTCCACACGCTTCATCATTCTGGTTTCCGGATTCAGGGTCGTTTCCCAGAGCTGTTCCGCGTCCATTTCTCCAAGGCCCTTATAGCGCTGCAGGGTAAAACTTCCCGGTTTATGGGTACGGCGGTATTTTTCCAGAGCCTTATCATCATACAAATACTGCTCCTGGCCTTTTTTCGGCATTACCTTATATAAAGGAGGCATGGCAATATAGACATGTCCCTCATAGATCAGTTCCGGCATAAAACGGTAAAATAAGGTCAAAAGCAAGGTGGAAATATGCGCGCCGTCCACATCCGCATCCGCCATAATGACGATCTTATCGTAACGGAGCTTCGTAATATCAAAATCATTTCCGTAACCCTCGGAAAAGCCGCAGCCAAAGGCGTTGATCATGGTTTTGATCTCTGCGTTTGCCAGAACCTTGTCAATGGTCGCCTTCTCCACATTAAGAATTTTTCCGCGGATAGGAAGGATCGCCTGATAATTCCTATCCCGGGCGGTTTTGGCCGACCCCCCTGCGGAATCTCCCTCTACAATGAAGATCTCGCACTGGGACGGGTCTTTTTTCTCACAATTGGCAAGCTTGCCGTTAGAGTCAAAGGAATATTTCTGTTTGGTAAGGAGGTTTGTCTTGGCACGCTCCTCTGTCTTACGGATTTTCGCCGCTTTTTCCGCACAGGAAAGAATGGTTTTTAATGTTTCCAGATTTCTGTCAAAATAGAGGACCATCTGCTCTCCCAGCACCTTGCCCGTAGCCTTTGCCGCGTCCTGGTTATCCAGCTTTGTCTTTGTCTGACCCTCAAACCTTGGAGCCGGATGCTTGATGGAAACAACGGCAGTCATTCCGTTCCGGATATCCGCCCCGGTAAAATTGGGATCCTTTTCCTTCAGGACGCCGATCTCACGGGCATAAGTATTCATAACCGCCGTAAATGTGGTTTTAAATCCGGTAAGATGAGTGCCTCCCTCCGCGTTATATATGTTATTGCAGAAGCCAAGGACATTTTCACGGAATTCGTTGGTAAACTGGAACGCGGCCTCCACCTGAATCCCCTCAGATTCCCCTTTAATGTAGACCGGATCGTGGAGAGGTTCGGAATTTCTGTTTAAATCCTTAATGTAACCGATAATCCCGTCCGGCTCGTGGTATTCGATTTTTTCCGGGGTTTCCCCGCGCAGGTCTTCAAAAATGATCGTAAGGTTCGGATTTAAATAGGCGGTTTCATGAAGTCGGCTCTTCACATCCGCCTCTGAAAACCGTGTCTTTTCAAAAATTTCCGGATCCGGCAGGAAATTGATGCAGGTTCCGGTAGACTTAGTCCTTCCGATCTTTGGCAGGAGCCCTTCTTCCAGTTCCAACGTGGGAATTCCCCGCTCATAGCGGTCGTGGTGGATATAACCGTCACGGCTTATCCGGATATCCAGATAAGTAGACAGCGCATTGACGACCGAAGATCCTACCCCGTGCAGGCCGCCGCTTGTTTTATATGCAGAATTATCAAACTTACCGCCTGCGTGCAATGTTGTAAATACCAATCGTTCCGCAGATACGCCCTTCTCATGCATATCCACCGGAATTCCTCTTCCGTTGTCATTCACCGTACAGGAGCCGTTCCGTTCCAAAGTCACCTGGATCCGGTCGCAATATCCCGCCAGATGTTCATCCACCGCATTATCCACGATCTCATAGATCAAATGATTCAGGCCCTTCCGTGATACGCTGCCGATATACATCCCCGGCCGCTTACGCACCGCCTCCAGGCCTTCCAGGACAGAAATACTTCCTGCATCATAAGTTTCTTTCTTTGCCATGACTGTTACAGTTCCTTTCTATCTTGCTGTCAGATTCATGCATCCCCCATGCCCGCTTCTTAATTCTCTATGCACTTGAAGCGGGGGATGCTTATCTGCGTTCAAACATTCGTTCTCTATGATACCCATTTCGGAAGATTTTTGCAAGTGGAAATCTGAAATTTTATGATATGGGTTTTTCCTATCTGGAAAACTTCAGGCCCGAAACACCTGAAAAACTCGCTGAAAAACTTTTGCCGAAAAACTTTGAGCTGAAAAACTTTTTCAAAAAATTTCAAAAAAAGGCTTGCATTTTCTTTGCAAGTAGTATATACTAAGCAAGTCGGTTGAGGAAAGCAACTGATACATACCAAGCGAGGCCAGTTGGTCAAGGGGTTAAGACGCCGCCCTCTCACGGCGGAAACACGGGTTCGATTCCCGTACTGGCTGCTCTGAAACCTGCATAAATACTGGGGTTTTGGGACTTCAGTATTTGAAAGGTACTCAAGAAGGTACTTAAAGACAATCAGGCAGATGCCTGGTTGTTTTATTTTGCCTGAAATTCCGGGATGCCGCTGCATGAATACCAAAAAAGTACTATCTGTTCACCGCTAATTGAGCATTCATGTATTAATAAAAAAAGAAGTCATCTGGATCCAAATCATTTTCCCTTAAAATTTCGTTTCGTTCTTCTTCATCCATCTCATTAAGTTCATCGTAATCAAGGCCTTCCACTTCAAGCCAGAATTTACTCGGATTCTCAAGCGGATCTGTTTCCTTTTTCTTTTTTTCTTCGTCCATCATAGCCATATATGTGGCTCTGCGTAAAGCGCGTTTAAAATCGAAACTCATAGTATATACCTCCGTAAAGTATATTATTTATTTAACAAACTCATCAGTACAGCTTTCTTCTGCTTCTATATTTTGTAAATGTTACTATTTATAATGCTATAAAAAAGGCAGCAGAATTATGTCTCCACTGCCCTGTTCTTTTATTTATCTAAAATATTCTTAACGTCTTCTACAGTTAAGCCTTTTTCATTTAACAACGCTACAAGATCTTCCAGTTCTCTCTTCTTTGCGGCTTCAGCTTCCTGCTTTTCCGCAGCTTTCAGATCCTTGAGCAATTCTTTCTTACGTTGTTTCAATGCTTTAGATTCTTCTGCATTTTTTTCAAGTTTAGTATCGATATTTTGGATTTCTTCAGATATCTGTACTACAGTTGCTTCTACAATTCTTCTTCTTGGCATAATTTACCTCCTGATATGTTTATAATTGCATTATAACACATATTTTCATATTGTAAACTATAAATTTTATCACAAAAAAACTTTATATAATTTTATCGTAAAAAAGCCCTGCTAACTGAGAAAAACTTTTTTCATTTTTATTCGATCGTTATGGAAAACTTTCATAAATACCCGCTGAAACCATTTCCCCAAAGACATATTCTTCAGTGGATCAACGATCCGGAATTCCGCAGAACCTCCACCTTGCACTCATGCTGCTTTTTCTTATCATCCTTGTTATAGGCAATTCCCACTGCAAGAATACGTCCCGTATACTCCGGGTTCTCTCCGAACTTTCTACGCTTCGCTTCGGTCGGCGCTAAAACGTGCGCCACTGGCGCACAGCGCCCCTCAAACCGGAGCGCATACTGACGGTCTTTAATCTGACGGATTGCTTCATCCGCTGTATGGTTCACCTTCAATTCAATAATAATGCAGTCGTCGTTTTTTATGAATGGATAAAAAATAAAGTCAACATAACCAACGCCTGCTTTGTCCTCGCGTTCAATCCGGTAGGAATCCAGCGCTTTCAGATACACCCATCGGATAATGGATGCCAACTCTGCCTCATTACTGTAGGTCTGCAGCGGGCTGTGCGTATTATGCGCGTACTCCATTAACTCTGTCATGGTTTTTGTATCGCCGGCTTTCGTCGCCGCGAGCATCCGCCCGGATTCCTTTGTCAACTTATACACATTTCCAAGAGAAGGCTCCCGCTGTACCACTTCTGTAAACTTATCCATCAACTCTTTATTTGGAATGGAAACGTACCCATCCTTATAATTCAAGAAGCCGTAAACCACCATTGCTGAGAATATCTCATCCTTTGTTTTCAATTCCATGGATGAAGCGGCATATTCCTGTACTCTGGCCGGAACCGGATTGTCCGCTACCATAGCGGCGATATCATCTTTGACAGCGTCCGTATTAGCGCTTATATAATAGAAGATCTCATCATAGGGACCCGAACTTGTCCAGTAACTTCCCAGCTGATTGTCACTCAACGCACCGACTACAGACCTTGGATTATACAGTTTCTGCCCGCCTGCCGTCTGATATCCATCATACCACTGTTCCAATCCCTCACGGGTTACAGCCGGATCAGACTCTGTCTCCAGATATCTCTGATACAAATCATCAACTTCTTCATCGGTAAAACCAAAATATTCACTGTATTTTACCTTGGTGGCCATAGAATATTCAAAAAACATATTTAATTCCGAGCCACTGGAATACTTGGCAATGGGCAGAATGCCCGTCATATACGCCATTTCCACATAAGCATTGTCCTTCAGCAAATTGCTGAGGAAATCAATGTATGCCGCCTTATCTTCATCTGTTACAAAACTCTTGTGGAAAATGCAGTCCCATTCATCCAGTACAAAAATAAATTTTTCTCCGTCACAATATTCATGAACCTTCGTCAGAGCATCCCACACGGCATCATCTTTTTCTATTTCCGCCTCCGGATATGCTTTACGCAAATCCGTTAATAATCCTCTTTCAAACCGCTCAATATACCGGTCATAGGACTTGCATCCTTTTGGCATCTTATTAAACGCAATATGAATCACGTTATGTTTGTTCAGATGCTCTTCATACCAGTCATATTTTGAAGATTTCAAATTTCGAAAAAGTCTGCTGCTATCCGCGCCTTTTCCAAAATAAGACGCGATCATATTTGCCATAACCGTCTTGCCAAACCGGCGCGGCCTTGTAATCGCCACATATTTCTGTCCTTTTCCCTGATTAGGGCCGGATTCTTCAATTTCATTCTCTTTCAACTCTACAATTGGCACAAGTTCGGCGAGTATATCTGTTTTATCCACATAATAAGTTGACGCATAATCTTCGCAGAATAAGCCGTATGCGCTCCGGCTATTTAAATAAACGCCCATTCTATCCATGCTCCTTTCCTGACCGCCTAATCTAAACCTATCGGATCTGTCCAACATTATCCAACTTCCCGCACAGTTGTTCCGCACAGTCTTTAAAGTCTGTTTGTATTCAAGACGCGCCCACGAATCTTAGTACGGGATTCGGGTCAGCTGCACTGATATAATTCCAAACCGAATCTCTGCACATCTGATATACTCCAGTTTTGTTTATCGTATCATAAACCTCCAACTGTTGCAAGAAAGTTCATAAATGACTCTTCTGAATTTTTAGACAATTATCGCTGTTCACACCTGCAGTGTGAACCAATAGCGGACAGATTACACTTCAACCTTTCTTTATATATTGCATAGGAATACAATGATCAGCGCAGAAATCAGAAAGGGGCTGTCGTAGGGATAAGGTTTCTGCTCGAAAGCTACGGAAAATTATCCTGTATTTCAGCAGATGCATTTAAAGCCTACATACATATTGGGATAATTTGCAGGTAGAAAAAAGCAGGTAGAATGATAACCAGCGAACTGTAACAGGCAATTTTCTCTTAAATAAAAGCAAGATCGTCTTTAGGAAAGGAAAATCACTCACGCAAAAAGAGCCGGTATATCAGATATGATACATACCAGCTCTCATTTATTCATTTCAATCTGCGCCCGGTGAATTTAATGGGGTGCGGATGCAGAAACATCCCTGTAAATTGATTGCTATTGGCATAGAATACCGAGTTCTCTTCTATAATCATAGGATACCAATTTTTCTTCTATAATTCCGGATAAGTTTCTTCGACCGCGCATCTGAACCCACACGGATTTCTTTCATTTCTTTAAACCAAGGCCAGCCAAGCCGAAGCAATCACTTGGTACAAGGGTGATTAGTGCGGGCAAACAGTATATGTAGTCGTACTATACAGACTGCCAAGTTTTAAATATCCACATTTTGTACATTTCTGTGCATTATATACCTCTATTGTACAACCTCCAGAACTTTTGGGCTTATGTATGTGATAATATCCTGTTGTCATTGTATGATTACACAGTGCATTTGGAGATATTTGATCCGTAACAGCAACTTGTGTTCCATCTTCATACACAAAGATGTTATCAGAATCTATAAATTTAATATCATCCACATTACCGTCACTCAAAAAGGTCCCAACATCGCCTCCCTCAAAAGCTTCAATACTACTTTCATCTGATGACATAAACGGCTCATACGCAAAAATCGTACTTGAACTTGCAAGTACCGTAACCACAGACGCAGCGACAGCAATCCCTCTTCTTAATACCCCTGTTTTTGTTTTCTTCATCATATAGTCAATCCTCCTTTTTATTAACTTGTCTGAATCTGCCAGATTATTCCTCCAGACCATAGACAGCGGTTCATCTATCGATGACAGATGAATCAGCATCAGCAGATATTTCTTTTTTTCTTCATCCGTACACTCTTTTCCCGCATAATCGTCGCACACATATTCTGCAGTCACATTATAAAGAAATAATAGCAATATCACTGTCGGGTTTATACAATGGATACAGATAATGATCACGCACAGCAGTTTCATCAGGCTATCATAGTTCTTCTTATGCATCTCTTCATGTTTGTAGATCATTAAAAAACATGGATGCGACAGGCTATTTACAGGCATAACAATGGTAGGTCTGATAAATCCCACTGTATAAGGCGTCTGAATATTCTTATTCAGGAACAGTTCCACATTTTTACCATCGATCTCCACTGAAGCCTTCTCCGACTTTGCCAGCAGCTTCCTGATGTCGATTCTGTATCTGACGACCTGATAAGCCGCAACTAATATAACGACCCAAAGCCATATGATCAAAATCAACGTTACCCATATGGGCATCCAGATAGAATCTCCCGGCGACAGAATGTTTTTTACAGATATGATTTTATAAAAGTCCTGTTCGACATTAATATCCGTTGGTATCGTCAAAGCAGATACAGCCTTTTCCGGCAGCATATATTTCACGGCCTGAAACGGAACCAGATAAAAGAACATTCCTATAAGAAGAAGCTTCTTACCCAGTCGGAAGTTATAGTTCTTCCTTTGTACCGCCCATAATACAAAACATATCAAAACAGGAATCGAGCCCGCAATCGTCATACAACCGTACAGTATCATTTATAATCCTCTAAGTATGATATCAGGTCTTCTTTTTTCTCCTTAGTGAGATTTTTCTTTTTGGAAAAGGCATTTACAAATTGCTGTATCAGCATGCTGATATTGGAGATATCATAGACAACTCCATCCTCATCAGCCTTTTCCATATCTTCCATTCCGTCCAGCTTTTTGCTCAGATCAAGCGCGCTTATAAAGAAAAATGAAAAACCGCCCGGAAGCAATATGGACATTCCGACCGCCCCGAATAAATACCTGTTCAGTTCAGCCCTGCTTCCCATAGGCGCGCCGCATATAAGGGAGACAAGCAGAATGCCTGCTATATAAATTGTAAATATGATCATAAACACAATAAAGACCTTACGTTTCATAACAGCCACCTCACCTCCTGCCTTCATTATGTTTCCATTATACTACATAAAAGTACAAAAAACCACATATATTCTATAGAAAAAGAAGAAAAAAATACCACAAGTTTACTTTAAACTACCGATAAATAAACTGCATATTGACTTCTTTTCGAAATATTACTATAATAAATGTAACATTCCGTAAATTCAACAAATATAAACGGAAATCGCAATAAATATCACACATATCCAACAAGGCACCTTGCAAATATCTGCAAATGTCTTCATCACAGAAGGGAGGAATTTTATGAAAAAGAAAACAGGCCTGATTCTATTAATTTTGGTTTTAGTCTTCAGCAATACTATGCCTGCAATGGCCGCAAGCGCCTCATACACTGCTGCATCAAAGGCATACAAGACGTATATGAGCAAAAGATCGGTCAATGGCAGCAAGATTGTCGATGTTGACAAGAACGGTATTCCGGAGCTCTTAATGAAATGCAAATATAACGGTTACTGGTACTATACCTTATGCACTTACAACAAGAGTACCAGGAAAGTCGTTGTATTGAAGCGAGTTAGCTTTGGAAAGGATTATCCTGCATGTTTCCAGTATAACACCTCTAAGAAGCAGGTTTATTTCAATCAGGAATCTACCGGCGGGATGATAGAAACCGTCTTCAAAGTAAACGGAACCAAGGTATCTAAAGTAATTTCATTCCGATCCATGAGAAATTATCCCGGATTCACTTATACCTATCAGGTAAACGGAAAAAAGGTCAGCTATAATACCTGGTCCAAAAAGCGAACATCCACATTAAAAGGCTTCAAAAACCACATATAAATAATAGAACTACATGTAAATAAAACCGCATAATAGAACGGTATCTACGCAAAACCATATGCAGGTACATGATTCAGACGAATTAACCAAAAAACCACTCATGAAAGAGCCAGAGCAAAATCCTCTGTTATTTTTTCATAAGTGGTTTTTTACGAATGATTTTCGCAAGCAGTTTTCTCACAAATATTCTTTTTGCGAATAATTTTCCTGCAATATTTTTTTACAAATAGTTTTTACGAATAGTTTTCTCGCAAATGGTTTTCTTAACTGCCATTCTTCACCTTCCATATATCTCTTTTGTAATTTTTTTATGGGAATTTCCTGCAAATTCCTCACAGTTCTGCAGTTTCCATCCACTGAGGTCTATGGAAAAGAACTCGTCCGCCGGATATTTCCTGTTCCAACGGTATAAAACAATTTTCTCCGTCAGGCTCTCCTGTATCATCTGCGGCCTCTCAGTAAAGAAATATACTCCTTTCAGCCCTCCGGAAGGGATTTCAGCCGTTATCTGAATATTTCCGGGAAGGCAGCCGGTCTCGGGTTCTTCAAACAGTTTTGCGGAATATTCTTCCATATATAAGAACTGCGCACCGCACATCTCCAGTATATCCCGGACGACCTCCCGATCCCGGCTTAACCGCCTGTGGTTAAACATCATACCCATTCTGTCTTCAACGCATGCTATCAATATCACTTATGAACGCCCCTTCAATAAGGAAAAGTCAATCGTAATCACGAACCACCGTAACGGTAAAGGTTACGGATTTTCCTGTCTTTGTATTTTTGCAGGTAATCTTGGTGGTTCCTGTCTTTCTTGCCTCAAATTCCACCTCGTCGCCGTAACGGTCGTCATCATCAAACCGGACGATCCTCTTATCTGCGATGCTCCATTGCAGGTCACGGTCCTTCACTCCCGCGGATTTTTTAACCTCAAGTTCAAAATCGTCCCCTCGCTCAACCGTACGTTTTTCCGGGCCTACACGTTTAATCGTCCCGGAGGATGGATTTGAAGCGGTTCCTTCCTTCACAATTATGGTTGCATAGGCCTTCTTGCTGGTTCCCCTGATGTAACAGCAAACTTTAGCCGTGCCGGTCTTCACCGCTTTAAATTCCGCTTCGTCGTCATCCCTGTCGTCATCATCAAACCGGATAACATCCTTTCCTTCTACAATAGACCAGCGAAGATAGTCGTCATCCGCTCCGGCCGGGGTAATCTTTGCGCGCAGTTCAAAAGACTGTCCCTTTTTCACGGTTTTGCTTTTAACACTGATGGCCACTGTTTTCGGCCTCACACCATCCGCTTTAACCTCTTTTACTTCTGCCAAGGATACACTGCCAATCAGCATAACAGCCGCTGCAATAAAAACGATAACTTTTTTTAAATATTTTTTAAGATTTTTCATAAATACTTACCTCCTTCTTTTTCTTTTTCTATATATTACAGCCCGAACATTAAAATATCATTAGAAACACAAAAAGATAGCAAATAATAAAAGTCAAATCCACTGTTTATCCTTTTCAGGAATCTGCAATTTCAATATTTCCGTCACTGCAGGAAATCTCAAGCCGCTTCCCGGCATCCCCCTGCTGATCGTAGGAGGCCGTCTCATCTTCGGAGATCTTTTTATTATTGGGAAGGAGGATCTCTCCGTATTCCGTCTCTAAATCCATGGTATAAGCTTCCCATTGAGGAAGGAACAACCGGACATCACCATAAGTATTGCGGATCTGAAGATCCTCAAATTCTGCTTTTTTCACTTCCAGATTTCCGTCCCTTAATTCTATCCGTCCATTCTGTCCGGAATACTCATCAATACGGACAGCGCCGGAATTATCGGACAGTTCAAACGTCTCCAGATTCACGGTATCCGCTTCAAAGTCCCCGTCATCCAAAGAAATTTCCCCGCTTCCTCCGGAAATTTCCGCGGCTTCAACATCTCCATAAGAATTTTTCAGGGTAAATTCCTTTGCTTCCAGAGTATTTATCTTGAATTTCCCATCGCCCAGGCTGATCTCTCCGCTTCCGCCGCTGAGTTCGCCCAGCTTTACGTCCCCATAATCATTTTTAACCAAAAATTTCTCCGCTTCTATAATGTCCGCAGCAAAATCCCCGTCGTTTACAGTCACATCCAGTTCGTTTCCTTTAAGCTTCTGTACTTTGGTATCTCCGTAGGCATTATGAAGCTTCAGGACATCGGCTGTCAGGTTTCCGCCTTCAATGTCCTCATCCTGGGATTCAAGTTCAACTGTGCCGAATACGGTATCCTCCGGATAATAGAGCTTTACATAATAGTCTATGGTTTTCTCATTTTGAAAAGCCGGAATATTCAGACTGAACAAATATATCTTCGCATCTTTCACATCGGAGGAATACAGCTTTTCTTCAAAAACCAGTTCTCCGTTTTCTGTCTTTACCACCGGTTCCCCATAATTTCCATTCACGCAGTATTCCAGATAAAAATCATCTGACGGGATCAGGCAAATCCCGGCAAAATCCGTTTTAATGGAAATATCCTGAATATCCTCAAGCTTCGTTTTTTCCATAACATAAGGTTCCTTCGTCTCTTCAACGGAATCACCCATGGAATGAATTCCGTTTCTGTCCACATAGATCCCCAGCTTTCCTCCCATAGCAAAACCGGCGCCTGTCAGGATCACACCTGCTGCACAGAGGACTGCGCCTAATCCGATGATCTTTTTATTTTTCACACTTATGCCCTCCTTTTTTTACCATACGGCCGAGCATCTTTACGATCATCTGCTCAAACCAGATACAAAGCTTCACACCGCCCCAGAAAATCCAAAGAGAAATTCCGCAGCATAACAGGCCCGCTCCCAGATTTACCAATGCATCACGAACAGAAACAAAGAGCAAAGCCACGCTTGCGGCAAAAACTGCCGCTCCGCCTAATAATCCCGCGGCTCCGACAATCACAATACTCACCAGAACCCCGCCGCCTCCAAGAATTACCACTGCCAAAACCGCCAGGATCACGACAATCACAGGAACCGCGATGGGCACTGCGCAAACTGCAAGAATCCCAACCCACACCTTTGACATTCCTTGTCTGATATTCTTCACAGGCTTCTGCGCATTCTGCCGGGCCAGATCCTGGATGATCTGCTCTGCCGCTTCCTTAGGCATGCCAAGATTTCTGATGGCTTCCTCTACGTTCTCTTCTCCTGCCTCCTGAAAGTATTCCTCATAATACTCCATCGCCTTCTCAAAATCCTCCTTGGGCAGACGTTTTAACCACCCTGCCAAGGCGCTCATATATTGTCCCTTTGTCATGTTTGGCTCCCTCCCTGTATAATCTCTTCAATAGCCTCCTGATGCAGCCTCCACTCCTTAAGGAGCTGCCTCTGGTACCGCAGTCCTGTCTCTGTGATGCGGTAGTATTTACGGTTTCTTCCCTGAAAGGGCTGATCATAAGCATACACATAACCGTTCTCCTGCAGACGCTTCAAAATGGGATAGAGCGTAGAATCCTTGGCATTGGATACCCCGCGCAGCATCTGGCTTATCTGATAGCCATAAGCATCCCCGTTGGAAATGATCGTCAGAACAAGAAAATCCATCATGGGCGCATTCAGTGAAAAATCATCTCATCCTTCCTTTCTCTGTTTCGATACATCGTTTGAATTTATATACCAAAATCATTTATATCAATTATTTTTATATATTATATAACATATAATATATCTTGTCAATATATATATAAGTTTATTTTAGCTTCCTAATATAAAAAATCCTCCGTCCCGGTCTCTGAAATACATTACCGGAACAAAGGATTTCATTCTTCTTCCACGAATTTCCTCTTGACTTCCAGCTTCATGTATCCCATAATCAAGATGAAATTAAACTTCATTTACGCTATTATCAATGTAATTCCAGATTGTTAATATTTATTCATAAAAGAAAAGATATATGGAAACCAAAAAGGAGAAAAGTTGAGACGGCCGATATGAGGACACCAGTACATCCAAAAACAGAACGCATCTATGTAAAAGTCAGCTCCGATTTTGACGCTACCGGTTATATGCAGCCTAAAACGATCACATGGAATGACGGCCGGATCTTTCCTATTGAAAAGGTGAAAGATTTCCGCCCTGCCAGCCTTGCAGGCAGGATAGGAGACTGCTATACTGTAGTCATCCACGGCCAGGAAAAGCATCTGTTCTTTGAACGTACCGACCCGCTCTTCTCTGCAAGGTTCGGGCGGTGGTTTGTAGAACGGGCAGCCGCTTTAGAGTAAGTTATCTTTCAGAAATAAGCCATTCTTCTGAAGTAAATCATTCTTCTGAAGCAAACCATTTTTAAGGATTGAAACAAACAAGAGAGGGGGACGCGCCATGCCGGAAAAGCAACGTATCTACGCCGCTATCGACCTGAAATCTTTCTACGCTTCTGTGGAATGCGTGGACCGGGAGCTTGATTCCCTGACTACGAACCTTGTAGTAGCCGACGCTTCCCGCACTGAAAAAACGATATGCCTGGCGGTATCTCCTTCCCTGAAAGCCTGCGGTATCCCCGGTCGTCCCCGGCTGTTTGAGGTCGTCCGGAAAGTGAAAGAGGTAAACACACAGCGGAGAGCAAAAGCCCCGAATCATGTGTTTACCTCTTCTTCTTTCGATGCCGCCGCCCTGGATGCTGACCCATCCCTTGAATTGTCCTATATCACCGCCCCTCCCCGGATGTCACGGTACATGGCAGTTTCTTCCTCTATCTACGACATTTACCTAAAATACATCGCGCCGGAGGATATCGTAGTGTACAGCATCGATGAGGTTTTTATCGATATGACAGACTATCTTTCGCTGTATAAAATGACCGCCCATGAACTTGTAATGGCCATGATCCGGGAGGTACTCTATACGACCGGCATCACGGCCACAGCCGGGATCGGAACCAACCTCTATCTCGCCAAAGTCGCTATGGATATCGTAGCAAAGCACGTTCCCGCAGATAAAGACGGAGTCCGCATCGCCAAGCTGGATGAGCGTAAATACAGGGAACTGCTGTGGACACACGAACCGCTTACCGACTTCTGGCGCGTAGGACGGGGTTATGCAAAGAAACTTCAGGAAAACGGAATGTTCACGATGGGCGATGTCGCCCGTTGCTCCATTGGAGGCCCCTGTGATTATTACAATGAGGATCTGCTCTACAGGCTCTTCGGCGTCAATGCCGAACTGCTCATCGACCATAGCTGGGGCTGGGAGCCGACCACCATTACAGATATCAAGGCATACAAACCGGAAAGCAACAGCCTTGGTTCCGGCCAGGTACTCCATTGTCCCTATGATTCCGAAAAGGCAAAGCTGGTCGTCCGGGAAATGACCGATCTGCTGGTACTGGATCTGGTCGATAAAGGTCTGGTCACCAATCAGGTGGTGCTGACCATCGGTTATGACATTGAAAACGTCGCCAACGGACATTACCATGGCCCCGTTACGATAGATCATTATGGGAGAAAAGTTCCCAGGCACGCACATGGCACAGGAAATCTTGAAAAATACAGCAGTTCTACACGGGAGATCACCGACTGCATGATGGCGCTATACGACCGGATCGTGGATAAAAATCTTCTGATCCGGCGGGTCACCATCTGCGCCAACCATGTGATCCCGGAAGATAACGTGCCTGTGGAGAGCAGTTATGAACAGCTTAATCTTTTTACGGATTACGCTGCCGCCGAAGAAAAACAGAAGAAGGAACAGGCTGCGCTTGAGAAAGAGAAGAAGCTGCAGCAAGCCGCGTTAAGTATTAAAAAACGGTTCGGCAAGAATGCCATCCTGAAGGGCATGAATCTGCGGGAAGGCGCCACCGCCAGAGACAGGAACTCCCAGGTCGGAGGACACCGGGCAGGTGATGAAAACGCCCAAGTCGGGGAACACCAGGCAGGAGACGAATACTCCTGAGTCGACGGACACCGGGCAGGAAATGATGATGCAAATGGGATACACAGAAAGGAGGCAGATACTCATGAACAGAAACACAGATAAAAACAACCCGCACCGCTATGATGATATGCTGGATTTGCCCCACCACCAGTCCTCCACACGACCTCATATGAGCATGGCAAACCGCGCCGCACAGTTCAGCCCCTTTGCCGCTTTGACCGGTTTTGATGACAAGGTCATGGAAACAGCCCGGCTGACGGATGAAAAGATTGAGCTTTCAGACACTGAAAAAGAACGTTTGGACAAAAAGCTTCGGTTCCTGTCCAACCATCTGGACGAGCATCCCACTGTGTCCGTTACCTACTTTGTACCGGACGCGAAGAAGGCCGGCGGAGCTTATACGACTAACACTGGTATTGTCAAACGAATCGATACCGTTGAGCAGAAAATAATCTTTTACGCTGAAAATATGATATCCGATGGATGGAGCGTATCGATTGATACAATCGTGGAAATAGAATAAAGGGACTCATTTTCACTCTGCCAGTTTTATCAGGCAGATCTTCCCTCGGAACGCCGCGCCATAACACAGTACGGTCTTATATCCTTCAATTTCGAGGTTTTTCTTGTACTGTTCCTTCTCGATCTACTGCTTCACTTGACAGTAAATAGGAATGCTCTTTGCATAAGGTCGCAATTGTATTTTTCAAAATATTATACGCGCCATCAAACTCTTATAATCATTCCAGTACCTTCCATTTTTTACTTTGGTCTCCTTCCGGTTTTTTTCCAGTTCTTTGAGTTTTCTGTATTCATTTCCTATGGTTGGGATGCTCCCCTCCTTAAAGCGGAGAAGATACTGCCACCCGTATTCCTCACATTTCCTGAAAAATGGCTCGCATGCATGCAGGCTATCCGCACACAGGCAGATGCACAGTCTTGGAAACTGCTTCTTCAGTTTTTCCATCAGCCTTGCGCATGCCTTCTTCTCACAATCCTGCTTCTCCATCTCTTCCCTATGTGGCTGGATTGGCCCTGTATAAAGGAAGATTTTAAATACAAATTTTTCCACCTCTTCCGGGCAGCGGAGCCATTGGAATTTCATATGATCCAGATCCGAAATATAACAACTCATTAAATACCTCAACACAACTGATAGATGCTTCCTACTGTTTCCGATTACCCATTGTAATCGTCTCCCTTCCTATAGTTTACTATCAGTATAGCAAACTATAGGAAGGGAGAATTACACTACGCCTTTTGAAACACTTACATATTACCAAAATCCCCTGTAGATAATTCATACCATTCTCGCCTATCGCTTCACCTTTTCTCTGTGCTTTTCATGGGCATCAATTACTTCATCTTTACGTGTTCATCTTGGAGCCGGGATAAAGGATACGTATCTTAGTTTATTGTCCCTGAACTCATTAATTCGCGCCATTCACATTAAAAACCTTCACCATCTTTCAGCACGCCCCTTCTGAAGTTTCCTACATCTGCAAACAAATTCTCCCTTGCCCAGTCTTCCCTAATGATACTCTCTTTCCAATATAAATCACTATACTACTGCCTCTATCAGAAGCCGGTCGCCAAGAACGATCTCTTTCACACCGATCTCTTTCTTTTTATTAAAATTAAAGCTGAGCATATAGCCCTTCTTCAAGTGAAAATAATCCAGATAAGCTGCAATCTGCACCTCTCCGCGCTCATTATATGCATTTCCATGCCAGATCTTAAGCTCGCAAATATACTGTTCCCCCTGGTAATCGATCACAAGATCCATCCGCTCACGGTTGCGGGTTTCCGCTTCCACGTAACAGTTCCCTGTGCCGTTAATAATCGGCCGCAAAAACAGCATGAAATACTTCCGCCCCACATCTTCCAGGAAGGTTTCATCCTGATCACCGTACAGATAGTCAAATGTTTCCACAAATTTCTCCAGTATCCTGCGCATATCCAGATGGCCGCCAACAATAAACTGGTTCTTCTGCCTGGCGCCTTCGGAATAAATATCACTATTCTGCTCATCAAATTTCAGAAGCTGATTATTATAAAGTCTTGTTTCAAAAATTCTGTTTGCTATCACAACACTGGAATCCACAATTTTCACAAAGCCAAACATCAGCGCTGTCTGGACTGCCTGGTCATCCGGATTATATGCGATCCCCTTCCCCTGGAAAAGCAGACGGGAAATGACATTATTAAGCTCCGGGAAATCATTCAGTTTCCCTATCAACGACTCAAACAATGCATTCTGATCCTTCAGCAGCAGCTTCAGTGCTTCCAAAAATCCATTTTTTGTCCAGGCGCTGCTCCGGTCAGGATAATCCGCGTTTCCCGCAATACGCTCATCCATAAACTTGCACAGCCTGGACACAAGGTACGGATAACCCGACGTATAATCATAGAGAAGCCCGGATATCTCATCAATATTCATCCCGGTATGGTAATCTCCTTCATATTCCTTCAGCATCCCAGCGATATCGTTTTTGGAAAAACTCATATCCACAAGGAAATCTGCCGCAATGTTCCACGGGCTGTTATACTTATGCTCTTCGTCCGGACGAAGCTTTCGCCGGATATTCCGGATATCGTATACCCCCGCAAGGATCACGGATCGGAAGGTCGGCGTTTCATCACTATCAAGGTAATATGCCCTCAATTGCGACAAAAAGTCAAGAAACACCTGATTATTTGACGCTGTATCCACCTCATCTATAATCAAAACGATTGGCTTTTCTGATTGTCCACACCATTCACTGAAGCATCCAAACATTTCTGCCATTCTGACATTCTTATAAGTATTATCCGACAATTTCACAAATTTCTCTCTGACCTCTGCCGGAACCGTATCCATTCGCCGGATTTTACTGTTAATTTCCCTTGTCAGCGCATGCACAAATGAACTTCCACTTGAGAATTCATCGGACTCAATTTTCTGGAAATCAAGACTTATCACTTCATAATCTGTTTTCAGAAAATCAGCAAGCGCGTACAGAGTAGTGGTCTTTCCATACTGCCTTGCCTTATTTATCGTAAAATACTGACCATCATCAACCATCTTTTTTATTTCTTCAAGCCTCGGTTTCAGGTCAACCATGTAATGCCTAGCCGGCTTACATGCGCCATTCACGTTAAAAACCTTCGTCATCTTTCAAGCACGCTCCCTTCTGAAAGTTGCTGTAATGGTTTCTTTTGTGATCGTCCAAGCGTGGACTGTCTTCAATGTTCTTAGTTTACCTCAAAACCAGCACCTTATCAAGACAGTTCGAGAATTCTCCAAAGAAAACCTGTATGCTGCAGCTATCACAGATCTGAATCTTAGCCCTCCGGCTCAGGCCATAGAGCGACTTATCAGTCACTTTTCCACAGCGAGGACAACGCTTCCCCCATTTCCATACCTTTCCGAAGTGATTAAGGCTCACCTCCTTATGATTGATACCTCTAATATGCGTTCCTACAACACCACCGTCCATTCCGGCATCAGCTGTACTCCTATGGAACGTTACCAGAACACGAAAGACCATCCAAAGATCGGAGGATAAACATGGTTTTTAACTCTTTTTATGGGCTTACTTTCAACCCTTTTGACAAACAGCAACTCAAAGAAAAGGACTGTTTCCGTTCCAAAGACTTTATGGAAATGAATGTCCGTCTTATATCCTTCACAAACTGAACTGTGCCGGTGCTTCACGCAGCATCATCAGCGAAGCTGCTCTTGGCGCTATCCACGGATACTCCCGTGGCAATCCACGCCTCATCGATAACCTCATGACAGACGCCTTGACGATCGGCGCCCAGCAGGAACGCCAGGTCATTGATGATGAGATCATCCTTGCTGCAGTCAATAATCAGAATTTCTAAACCATAATTATTTAATTTTAAGGCTGTGACCACGTTTGTGCTCATGGCCTTATTTTAAAAGGACTGCCTGCTCTTTTAAAATAAAGCTACGAGATTGTGCCGTTTCTCCGATGAAAAAGTGAATTTTTCAGACTGACGGCGCAGTCAGGGAGACAAAAACGCCTATTATAACATGCCATTAGCTCCGCCGACAATTCGCCGGTTTACAGTTTACACCCATGGGCAATTAAAAAAATGTAAAAATCTTCCTCTGTAAAATGATAACCACAGGAGCCATCGCCATCAGAAAGCAAACGCTTCTCTATATTGTTATAATAATTCCGCCATACTTTCCTGTGAGTTGTATCAAATAACGCCGTATGCATTTCATAATTATAAATCGGCGGCTTCTCATAAACATCATGGTGCCCTTTCCCATAGCTGCTTACTTTATAACCCCGCTCCACCATAATGCTTTTTACATCCGCCCGGCGGGAAGCATCAAATAAAATATCATTGTCCGCCATCTGCCTGGCTCCATATTTCGGATAGAGTTCCTTCAAAATACTGCCCTTTAAAGGCATATGCCAGATACCAAGCTTATCCATCTGAAGAAAAATCTGTTTTCTCTCCGCATCCAACAATATATTTTTACGGATCGCCTTATTTCTGGCCTCCGTCCATTTTTTTGAAATTTCCCAATCAACAGAAGAAAAAGCATCCGCCTTTTCTAATGCTATACACACAATGGAAGTCAGAGAATGTGCGGAGGACAAATTATAAAGAGCCTCGAGATCCACTGCTTCCACTATCTTTTTGTCCGGCGTAATATCGTGCAGCGCACAGGAAATAAGATATATCAGATATCCGCTTAATTCCTGCCGCACATTCAAATCGCCTGTTTCTTTACTTTTCGTTCCATTCACTGTATATGTTATGGATTTTTTCTTCCAACTCATCGATACGCTCCTGCTGCGCTGCCGCATACTCTTCATATTCCTGTTTTTTCACTTTTTCCAGATCATCCCCTGCTCTGATCTGCTCTAATACCTCCTTTGCAGAGCTATAAACCAGAGTTTCGTCACTTACCTGCTTCTGAATATCATCTAATGCAGTTGTCATATCAGCCTCACTCAATTTCCCATCTTCCATGCTATTAAAATCAAACACCATGATGATTGCCGATTTGTTCTGGATAACCAGATCGAGCCCGCCGGAAAGCTGATCATTATTACTGATAAAATTATACGCAATAAAAGGGACGCCCTTATCCGTCAATCCGTTCTTCGCAGAATCATCATATCTCACAAGCCCTGAATATCCATGTTCATAAAGCTCGTCCAGATTTTCAATCACATCATCCGCTCCACGCAATAAAAAACTAACATCATCGTCAAAACCATATTCCGGCAAAAGCTCCCGTACACTGTCCGCTGTATTTAAAACCTCCGCAGAGTAAGGGGTTCCTGTCAGCATCACCTCATAGTCCTTCCCCTGCATCCCGCCCAACAGCTCCGTTAATAGCACCTTATCCAAAGCACTGGTGGCTTCATCCAGAAGCAAAACCGGATGTTCCGAAAAAACAGCCCTGGCAATAGCAATCCGCTGCATCTGGCCTTCCGACAATCCCGCGCCCCGCTCTCCAAGCATAGTATCCAGCCCCTGCTCCAGTTCTCTCTCCTGAAAAAACACCCTCAGCCGTCCGTCTATCACCACCGTATCGGAAGTCAGACGGTTTGTCCATTCACCGGAGTGTACCCTGACTACAGAAACATAGCTTTTTGTCAGCAAACCGCTCGCAGTATTAGTTGTCGCTAACCCGCAAACAAAAGAAAGCCCTGTGGAAAAATTCAATCTCCACAGGAGCCTCGTTTCTACAGCAAAAACGTTTTATATGCTTTCTCAAAATCTGCCACATTCATGTTAGCGCGTTTTGCGGCATCTGTGACGGAAAGGACTTCGTCCTTTACAAGACCAAAGAGCGTCTCCAATATGCCTTTC
>JAUNGB010000074.1 GCA_030524715.1 Eubacteriales bacterium
GGGGAGTTTGAGGGGGACCTTCGGGCTTCGCAACTTCGAGATGGTCCCCCTCAAGTCTTAGAACAATCCAGTGATTTTTCCATTCTCGTCTACGTCGATCCTCTCAGCAGCCGGTACCTTCGGGAGACCAGGCATGGTCATGATCTCGCCTGTCAGGGCTACGATGAAGCCTGCGCCTGCGGAGATCTTCAGGTTACGTACCGTTACCTCAAAGTCTGTAGGAGCGCCGAGCTTAGTCTGGTCGTCTGTTAAGCTGTACTGTGTTTTAGCTACACAGATCGGGCAGTTGCCGAAGCCGAGAGCTTCCAGTTCTTTCGCCTGTTTCTGAGCGTTTGCGGTCAGGACAACTCTCTTGCCGCCGTAGATCTTCTGTACGATTGCGTTCAGCTTGTCTTCAATGCTGCCTTCCAGTTCGTAGGAGTAGGTGAAGTCGTTGGGTTCTTCCACAAGACGGATAACCTCTTCCGCAAGCTTGACGCCGCCCTCGCCGCCTTTTGCCCATACTTCGGAAAGAGCAACGTTAACGCCCAGTTCCTTACATTTCTGCTCAACCAGGTCAAGCTCTGCCTTGGTATCGGTAGGGAATGCGTTGATGGCAACTACGCACGGCAGTTTGTATACGTTTTTGATGTTGCTTACATGCTTCAGAAGGTTCGGAAGACCTTTTTCCAGAGCCTCCAGGTTTTCATTGTTCAGCTCAGCCTTCGGTACGCCGCCGTTGTATTTCAGGGCGCGTACGGTAGCTACGATAACGACTGCGTTGGGTTTCAGGCCTGCCATACGGCACTTGATATCCAGGAATTTCTCCGCGCCCAGGTCTGCGCCGAAGCCTGCCTCTGTGATGGCATAGTCAGCCAGCTTCAGGGCCATCTTAGTTGCGGTTACAGAGTTACATCCGTGAGCGATGTTCGCGAACGGTCCGCCGTGAACGATGGCCGGAACATGCTCTAAGGTCTGTACCAGGTTTGGCTTCAGGGCGTCCTTAAGAAGCGCGGTCATAGCGCCCTCTGCGTGAAGGTCGCCTGCGGTAACCGGTTTCTGTTCGGAAGCTTTGCCGTATGTATAGCCGATGATAATTTTGGATAATCTTTCCTTCAGGTCCTTGATGTTGCTTGCAAGACAGAGAACTGCCATGATCTCGGAAGCAACGGTGATATCGTAGCCGTCTTCACGAGGCATACCGTTGGTCTTTCCGCCAAGGCCGTCTACTACGTTACGGAGCTGACGGTCGTTCATGTCCACGCATCTTCTCCAGGTAATCTTTCTCGGGTCAATGTTCAGAGCGTTGCCCTGGAAGATATGGTTGTCGATCATAGCTGCCAGCAGGTTGTTGGCTGCGCCGATCGCATGGAAATCGCCTGTAAAGTGCAGGTTGATGTCTTCCATAGGAACAACCTGAGCGTATCCGCCGCCTGCAGCGCCGCCCTTAACGCCGAATACCGGTCCCAGGGACGGCTCACGAAGAGCAACCATAACGTTTTTGCCAAGCTTCTGCATACCGTCTGCAAGACCTACTGTAGTAGTGGTCTTTCCTTCTCCTGCCGGAGTGGGGTTGATGGCGGTAACCAGGATCAGCTTGCCGTTTTCCTTGTCAGAATCCTTTAACAGATTGTAGTCGATTTTTGCTTTGTACTTACCATACTGCTCCAGATATTTGTCGTCAATACCTGCTTTTGCTGCGATGTCAGTAATCGGCAGCATTTCGCACTCCTGTGCGATTTCAATGTCGCTTTTGAATCCCATGAAAACATACCTCCTGTTTTTGGTTTGGCTTTTGCCGTTTGCGCCCCGGGATAGAAAAATGAGAGAGTGTGGGGTGTTCCGTTTGGAACAAAAGAACTATCCCGAATGCAGTTTAAGGGGTTCAACACCGGGCCGTACATCTTTGCCTGCAGGATCGGTCTATGTATAAACGCTATGAATGACTTTTCCTGTGAGGTAAAAAATAAAGGCAGTATTTGAAATGCTTCAAATACTGCCCAGACGGTCGGCTCCAACAAATCTCAGGTTTCCATGTGGTATCCTCCACTTTATCCGTCAGTCACCGGAGATTTTTCGGTTGATAAATGCATCTTAACATTTTTTTGATAGAATGTCAATGTATTGAAAAATTTATTTTTGACGAAAAATTTTATAAAAATTTTCTATTTTAACGAAAATTTTATGATTGGAAAGGTTGCTATCTGGGCAAAGTATGTTAGAATAAATGAAACGACGCACAGAGGAAAATATGGAAGCTTGTTTCGTTACTGTTTGTACCGTAAGTGTGAATACAAACTTTACTTCCTCAAAAGCCGGCGTTTAGCAGATTCAGGGGAATGGAGAGACGATCAATGAATAAATCCGAATTTCTTGAAACGTTAAGAACTCAGTTATCCGGCCAGATGCAGGAGGGGAAGGCGGCCGCGCACGTGCGTTATTATGAAGAGTACATTGAGACGCAGGTGAGAGACGGGCAAAGTGAGTCTGAGGTTCTCTCAAAGCTTGGCGATCCGAGACTGATAGCAAAGACTCTTCTGGATACAGATTCAGAGGCTGATCAGCAGCCGCATGCAAAGCAGCAGGGCTATTCTTACCAGGAAGACCGCGGCAGTCAGAGCGATTCGGTAAAAAAGCGTCATTACAAACTGGATCTGTCTACATGGTACGGTAAGTTGGCCGTGATAGCTATTGCAGCATTGGTTATTGTCCTTTTGATTTTTATTGTAGGGACTCTGCTTCCCATATTGATCGTAGTTAGTATTGTACTTTATCTGATTTCCCATTTTCGCAAAAGATGATCAATATCAACAGAAGAGGGAACTTTAAACTTCCATTGATATAAGCGTCTCCCATACCAACCGCTTAGCGCTCTGCGCACTTGAAGCGGGGAAGGCTTATCTGCATTCAAAACCTGAGATATATCATTTTACTCTGAAAGTCCAAACACACTCTGATACCCTTCATGATTTTTATATGTCCTGTCGGCGCAGGGACTATCTGGGGTACGGTTTGTCTTTATTTTTCATAACATTCTATATTTTGTATTCTATATTTTACATTCTGTATTTCTTACGCTCCTTATTTTACATTCCATATTTTACATTCTTTTTTATTCCTGCTTTATTCGCGAATACCTGTCCTGCATATGGACAGGGACCGGGCAACCGGAAATCAAAATATCTCAATGAAAGGAGAACACAGATGAAAACGAAAAAAAGAATCACAGAAAGGCTGGGAGCGTTCCTGCTTGCGGTATTGTTTCTGGCGCAGGGGATCCTCGGACTGCTTCCTGCCAGGGAAGCATCCGCTGCGGTGACGTCCATTGAACAGTGGGACGAAAATAAGCTGGTAGATTACCAGTACCGTTTCAATGTTAAATTCCAGCCGGGAATCACAACGGTAAAGACCTTTGGCTGTGATAATCAGGATGTGGAGGCTTTTACCAATCACGGAAGAAACGGGGCTTATGTTGAAACGGCCCGGATGGGCGGAAACTATGTGCCGGGAAGCGCAGGCGTACGCTACAATAATGTGGGGCGGGACGGAGACGGAAATATTGTCGATTTTGTGGTCCGTGTCATGGGAACCACTCAGGCGGAACCCCGGTACGATCTGCAGACCCCGTACCTGAAATACCATCGGTGGAAGGATGGCTGGGAGGATGACGGAGATGGTTTTGACTGGCCCAATGGAATGGGACAGCCGTTAGTTGCTTTTTCCTTAAATACCATCGGAGTGAGAACCTACTGTATCGGTTCCGTTAAAGTCCGTTTTGAATTTTTGAAGCACGGAACAGACGAGCCCTTGGCTATCAGCGGGCATGGCACTGTGCGGGATCTGGATGCCGGACAGGGCGTTTCGATTCCTTCGGACAGTAATCTTGACCATGCATACATCCTTAAGGGCAACAATTTTCTTGAAGTAAACGGAACGTCCGTACAGGCGGGAAATGATTCACTGAACAATGATGACAAGCGCGGATGGCTGAATTATCTGTTTAATACGAGTACGATCAATTTCAGCTTCCTGCATCAGAGCCGTCTGGACCGCTGGGATAAGGAACGGGAGGACGGAATCAAAAAGCACGGTTCTGAACAAAACTGGGCAAATGTTGTGCGCAGGCTTTACGCAGATCCGGACGGAGTCAGCTATTGCCCGGAATATACAGGGGGCAAGCTTGTGCGCGGACATGCCTACTTTGATTTTACCGCCTACTGTCTTGGAGACGTGGAAATGAAGAAGGATCCGGAAAAAAGGGTAGGCCCTGTAGGATGCGACTGGGAGGATGCAGGCGCATATACCAGGGAGGATCCGTTCCCCATACAGGAATACGAGGAATTTCAGTATCTGATACAGACGGAGCTGACTCCCAACCACTTAAGCTCCTTTGTTGTGCAGGATACCCTGAAGGATTGTCTGGCCATTGACGGCGCTTCCAGAGTAATAGTGAAAAATGATGTGGGAGACGAGGTGACAGGGCAGTTTGATATCAGTGTGGAGGGACAGACCGTAACCTGTCAGGCAAAAGAATCTTATCTTTCCAAAGAAGATTTTACCAATAATCAGACATATACCTTTATTCTTCGTGTCCATAGAAAAGAAGGGGCGGATGTACACGATTTTCTTCTTGAGGACGGGTATACTTTCCTGATTCCCAACAGTGCGGCGGTATCCTACGCACGCATCAATGGAAAAGGAGAAACAAAGATCACCGGACAGGTGTGGGTAGAAGGGAAGGTCATCCCTGACCTGGCGGTGGAAAAAAGAGCCTCCCGCTATGAATGGGCTGTGGGAGAAGAGGTGGACTACACAGTAAAGGTGACTCAGAAAAAGCCCCATGCCTGGGCGATCAATACGGTTGTGGAAGATCTGACCCTTCCTTCCTGCTTAAAGCTTGTGGATAACGGGTATCATGTGGAAGCGGCGCCGGGAGTGGAGCATTGCGTCATTACCAAGGTCGGGGAAAACGGCTGGCGTGTTACCTGTCCGCTGCTTCAATATGACGAGAGTATCCAGGTGATGTTCCGGTGTGTGGCGACGGAGGCGTCCAACGGGCAGGAATGGGTGAATACTGCCAGCGCCGGGGCGGAAAACTTTTTTGACCCGGAAAGCGGGGAGCCAAAGACGTCAAAGGATCTGGCGGAGGTATGGCCCAATACTCCGAATCTACAGATCGATAAGACTGCGGATAAGTACGAATGGCGTGTAGGAGATGAAATCCAGTACCGTGTAGTAGTGACCAATGACGCTCCGGGAACGATAGCAAGAGACGTCCGGATTTTTGATATGGGGCTGCCGGAAGGGCTTCGCCTTTCAGGCGGCGCGGCGGCTGTAGAGGTTCTTGACGCGCCGCAGCAGGTGGCTTTTCCGGTTCCTGACCATAAGACAGGGCAGGCAACGGAAATCCGGGGAGTAGATACGGGGCTGAATGCCGATGAGACAGGATGGGAATTTTATTGCTCCTATCTGCCCTACAGCCATCCTGTCACCATTTTATTCCACTGTACGGCAACAGAAAACGCCAACGGACGTGAAAACGTCAACGCCGCGTCTGTCCAGGCGGGAAATGCGGCGGAGAAGGCGGATGACGCGGAAGCGTACGTGAATACGGGCGGTTTCTGGATTGAGAAAACAGCCGACCATTATGAATGGCAGTTAGGCGAGTTGGTACAGTATCAGGTAGTTGTGGAAAATCAGGCTGCGGGAACTGTTGCAAGGAATGTAACGATCTGGGATACCTCTATGCCGGCAGGGCTTGCCCTGGCAGCACCGGACGCGGTAAGTATCAGCGGAATTCCGGAAACGATCGCGGATCCGGCGGCGGGAACCCCTGACCAGCCAAGCCAGATAAACCCGGAATGGTATCAGGAAACTGCACAGAAGCAGGTGGGATATGAATTTGTCCCGGAGGGAAGCGGATGGAGACTGAATATTTCCGATCTGCCTTCAGGAATGCCTGTGACGATCCAGTTCCAGTGTACGGTAACCGAAGAAGTAAATGGAATGGAAAGCATTAACGCGGCGGCTGTCCAGGCAGAAAATGCCCCGGTACAGACGGATGATGCGGAAATCTATGTAAATACGGCTGTTTTATCTATCGAGAAAACTGTACGCAACCCTTATCTGGAACAGGGAGACGGACGGGAGCCCTATGAGTTCCGTGTAGGGGAAACCGTAGAATATCAGGTGGTGGTAAATAATCTTCAGAAGGGCTCCATTGCAAGAAATCTGGTGATCAGCGACGTATCTCTTCCGGAAGGGCTGAGGCTTGCGGACGGGGAGGACGCCTTAAGCGTATCCGGAATCCCTGTGACGATTTTAAATCCTGTTGCCGGTACGGACGATATGGGAAATCAGCTTGATCCGGATAATTATAATGAGGTAGTGGAAAAGCAGGTAGAGTATCAGTTGACGCGGGAAGGAACCGGATGGAGGCTGAACATTTCAGATTTACCGTACCAGACCCCGGTAACGGTAGTATTCCGCTGTATTGCACAGGAGGAGCTTAACGGATTTGAGGTTATCAATACCGCAAGGGCCTCTGCTTATAATGGAGCGGAAGTAACCGATACCTCCAAGGTATGGATCAACACACCTGTACTGAAAATAGAAAAGACAGCGGACAAGCCAACATACAAGTACGGAGATATTGCTACCTACCGGATTAAGGTGACGCAGGAACAGATCGGCTGTGTGGCGCGCAATGTGACGGTAAGCGATGTGATCGAGACGGCCGGCGTGCGGCTTTTGAAGGATTCTATCGTACTTTTGAACGAGAACGGAGATATGGTAGACGCAGGAGTGGAGGCAAACGATAACAACGTATTTCTGGTTCATACTCAAAGGGCGCTTGTAAAGGACAGAGGATATTCTATTTATGACGGAGACAAGGGCGGCGTATTTGAGCAGGTATTGTATAATCCGCTGGACTGCAAAGCGGAAAGCCAGATGATCGTGGAATATCAGGCTGCCGTTATTGATGAAAACCTGGCAGGAAAGACGGTACATAACGTAGCTGTAGTAAACAGCTCGGAGGGCTATCCTTCAGAGGATGAAGAAACCGTGGAGATCAACAGTCCTATTCTGGACATTGTAAAGGAATCCGATCAGAAGGAGTATTTTGTAGGGGAAACCGGATATTATAAACTGACGATCCGGCAGCTTCGGGAAGATGTGACTGCGGAAAATATTGTAATAGAGGATGCATTGGATCATCCGGGCGCAGTCATTCAGACAGACAGCATCCTTATAAAGAAGAACACCTTCCCGTTGGAAGGGGCGTCGCTGGAAGCCTCTGCAAACGGCTTCCGTATTGTGACAGGCACAAGTCTTAATGATGCAGACAAGCTGGAAATCTTTTATAAGGTAATATTTGAAAGCCCCGATCTTGATAATGCAGTAGTGAAAAACCGTGCATGGGCCAAGGGGGATAATACGCCGGAGGAAATTTCAGAGCATGAGGTTTTGGTAGGCGATATCCGTCCGACCCTGGTGGTGGAGAAAAAATCTGACAAGGAAGTCTATAAGCCCGGTGAAACCGGATATTATCAGGTGAAAATCACACAGACAGAAAAGGACGCCGTAGCGCGTAACGTAATGCTCCGGGATATTCTTCAGGACAGCGGCGCTATTCTGGACAAAAAAAGCGTGAAAATTTTTGACAGGAAGGGAGTAGAGCTTGACAGGCCGGAAATTGAAGCCACAGATACAGGCTACACAATTCATACGGGAATGGAGCTGGCTTATCAGGAGTTCCTTCTTGTGGAATATCAGGTACAGTTTACGGAAACAGTAAAGAATGCGGAAATCCTGAATGTGGCTATGGCTACTGCAGATAATATCCATCCCGAAGAGGAAAAAATTCCGGAGCCAATATCCGTGGGAGACGGCCTGACCGCTTTAAAGACCTCTGATCCGCCGTCCGGTTCTATCGTTAAAGAGAATGAGAAAATTACGTATTTCATTACTGTACGGAACCGCTCGGAGGAAACGCGGAAAAATATCATGATAAAAGATGCTATTCCCCGGCATGTGGTTTTTGAAGCCTTCGGAGAAACTGAAGGGGAGCTTCTGACTCTTGAGGACAAGCAGTATGCGGCATTCTTTATCGATGAGCTTGAGGCGGGGCAGGAAGCAACCGTGTCCTTCTCCGTCATCCGGCAAAAGGCAGAAAAAGAGGATTGTATTGTAAATCTTGCCCAGGTACGTTCTTCAATTGTGAAGCGCGAGGATGTTACAGAGGAAACATGGAAATCACCAAGATTCTTTAACACCAATTCTACCATACATTTTGCAGATACCCTGTGGGCGAGAGATGAAAATCAGGTTCAGGTGGAGGTACCGGAGCCCAGTGCGATGCCGACGCCAAGTATAACACCAGGACCAAGTGCAGCCACGGAGCCCAGCACAACGCCGACGCCCAGTATGACGCCAGAGCCAAGTGTAACCCCGAAGCCCAGTACAACCCCGGAGCCCGCCAAAACCCAGTGCGACGCCAAAACCCAGCACAGTGCCGAAACCATCCGCATCCCCCACTCCCGGCGTGACAGCGTATCCTACCCGTCCGGCGTCCCCCACTCCTACAGTGGGAACCTGCCCGAAGCTTTCCCAGATCCCCACAAGCACGCCATCTTATCCATACTATGGAAACAATAATTCCACAGGCAGCGGCTCATCAGGCTATGGAAGCTCAGGGACAGGAACCTCTTACGGATATTCCTCCGGAGGCAGCTATGCAGGCAGCGCCAAGACGGGAGATGAAAGACCGTTCAGGACTATGGCCCGTGTTGGTTTTCTGGGGCTTATCCTTTTGGGATGCGGAGTATGGCTCTACCGTAAAAGCCGTAAGCCGGGAGATCAGGCATGAAGAAAATAAGGAGCTTCGCCCTTGGGATCCTGGGGGCGGCAGCAGGTCTTTTATTATACTGCGGAAGCTTTTATGTGAGAAGCTATCTGGAGAACCAGCAGACACAGCAGGCATACGAGCAGATACGGGAGGCATGTGTTTCTCCGGAATATGCAGAGGACAAAGCTGAAGCAGATAAAGAAGAATCAAATAAAGAAAAATCGGAGAAAGAAAAATCCGGGGAGCAGCCAAAAAAGGCTGCTCCTTCAAAGAAGGCTAAAAAGACTGAGAAAGAAAAAGAAATTGAGGAATCCTTTGGAATCCGGTGGAAGGAGCTCAGAGAAATCAATTCCCAGGTGGTGGGATGGATTGAGGTTCCGGGAGCGGATATTTCTTATCCGGCAGTTCAGGGGAATGATGACGATTATTATCTTCATCATTCCATTACAGGAGAAGAGGACGCCTTTGGGACTATTTTTCTGGGATGTGTCAACAATAAAGATTTTTCGGATTCCCACAGCTTTCTGTACGGACACAATATGGAAGGAAACCTGATGTTTGCAAACCTTAACAGATATGCAGAGCCGGAATATCTGGCACAGCATCCGGAATTTTATATTTATACTCCGGAAAGAAAACTGCAATACAGAATTTTTTCCATTGAACGGGCTGGAGCCAGAAGCCCGGGATTTGTGTACGGAAATGCGCTGGGAAGTGAGGAATACAAAGAGCAGCTTGCCATAATACAGGAACTGTCTCTGTATGATACAGGAACGGAAACTGATGCAGACAAGTCGATAGTTACTCTTGTAACTTGTACTTCGCGCCTGGAAGAGGATGTCCGCATGCTGGTTCATGGAATTTGTACGGAATCAGTGGACTGGACAGAGCAAGAAGAATCCCAAAAGGCGGAATGATAATCTGTGAGCAGGACGAAATTATAAAATATTACTAAAAATGCGGCGGTTTTTTTGGTATTATTGTGTATAGAAAACAACTTGTATACATGAGCATACAAGTTGTAATATTTTATTCAGGAGGAGAAAACGATGACGGATGCTGGAAAACCTAAGTATTTCACATTAATGGAACAATTAAAAGCGGAAATCATTTCCGGGGAGATCCGGCCGGGGGAGAAACTTCCGTCCGAGAATGAACTGACCCGGACATATTCCTTAAGCAGGCATACCGTGCGCAAGGCTCTGGGGATTCTGGAGCAGCAGGGATATGTGGAGGCCTTTCACGGAAAAGGAACCTTTTGCTCTGAAAATATGCGGCATACCAGAAAATCCAAAAATATCGCGGTCGTTACCACCTATATTTCTGACTATATTTTTCCAAGGCTGATCCAGGGGATCGATAATGTTCTTTCCGAAAACGGCTACAGCATTATCCTGAAAAATACCGGAAACAGCCGCCAGAAGGAAGCGAAATGTCTGGAAGAGCTTTTAAAAAAGGACATTGACGGTCTGATCATTGAGCCAAGCAAAAGCCAGCTTGCCTGCCGGCATACAAACCTGTACAAAAATCTGGAGCAGTATCAGATTCCCTATATATTTATTCAGGGAATTTATACGGAGATGCTGGATAAGCCCCATATTCTGATGGATGACGCAAGAGGCGGCTATCTGGTAACGAAATATCTTCTGGATTTAGGCTGCAAAAGGATTGCCGGATTTTTTAAGGCTGACGATATGCAGGGAATGGAACGGCATAAAGGCTATGTGTGGGCCTTGCAGGAAGCAGGGGCGTCCTACAATCCGGAGGATGTGGTCTGGTTTCATACAGAAGACAGGAAAACAAAGCCTTCTATGATGGCAAAGCTTATGGCGCAGGGCGGAAAGCTTCCGGATGGGATTGTCTGCTATAACGACCAGATCGCCGTTCAGGTAATGGAAGCGCTGGAGAGTCTGGGTATCCGTATACCGGAGGATATTTCCGTGACCGGATACGATAATTCTCTTTATGCCAGAAGGGGAAGCGGTATTACCACCATTGCACACCCGCAGGAAAAGCTTGGAGAAATGGCGGCGGAGCTGATATTGGAAAAGCTGAACGGCATTTCCGAGGAAGACAGCAGGGTAGAAAGGATGATACAGCCGGAGCTGATCGTTCGCGGCTCCTGCGCTCAGAAAAAATAATGGAACTACTATCCACAGCGATAGCTGAGGACAATAAAACAAAGGTTATTATCCATGGCGATAGCTGCGGGTAGTAAAACAAAAGAAACAGGCAATACTTAATAAAAATAAATAATATAAAACAGGAGGAATTTTGACATGAAAACAGGAAAGAATTACAAATTCTGGTTTTGTACAGGCTCTCAGGATTTATATGGAGACGAGTGCCTGAGAAACGTTGCGGAGCATTCCAGGATCATTGTGGAGGAATTGAACAAATCCGGCGTTCTGCCCTTTGAGGTAGTATGGAAACCAACCCTGATCACAAACGAACTGATCCGTAAAACCTTTAATGAAGCAAATGCGGACGAAGAATGCGCCGGAATCATTACCTGGATGCACACCTTCTCCCCGGCGAAATCCTGGATCCTGGGATTAAAGGAGTACAGAAAGCCTCTGTGCCATTTACATACACAGTTTAATGAAGAAATTCCTTATGATACCATTGATATGGATTTCATGAATGAGAACCAGTCTGCCCACGGCGGAAGGGAATACGGCCATATTGTTACCAGAATGGGAATTGAGAGAAAAGTAATCGTTGGGCACTGGGCTTCCAAGAAGGTACAGGAGAGACTTGCTTCCTGGATGCGTACAGCGATCGGTATTATGGAGAGCAGCCATATCCGTGTTTGCCGTGTGGCAGATAACATGAGAAACGTAGCTGTTACCGAAGGCGACAAGGTAGAGGCTCAGATTAAATTCGGATGGGAGATCGACGCTTATCCGGTAAACGAGATCGCAGAATATGTACAGGATGTTAAAAAAGGCGATATTGATGTTTTGGTAGAAGAATATTATAATAAATATGAGATTCTTCTGGAGGGAAGAGATCCGGAGGAATTTAAACGTCATGTGGCAGTCCAGGCCGGAATCGAAATCGGATTTGAGAGATTCCTGGAAGAGAAAAACTACCAGGCAATCGTTACTCATTTCGGTGATCTGGGTTCCCTTAAGCAGCTTCCGGGCCTTGCCATCCAGAGATTAATGGAAAAAGGCTACGGCTTCGGCGGAGAGGGCGACTGGAAAACTGCGGCTATGGTTCGTCTGATGAAGATCATGGCAGCAGGAATCAAGGACGCAAAGGGAACTTCTTTTATGGAGGACTATACCTACAATCTTATTCCGGGAAAAGAAGGAATCCTGCAGGCACATATGCTTGAGGTTTGCCCGTCTGTTTCAGAAGGTAAGATCGGCATTAAGGTTTGCCCGCTTTCCATGGGCGATAGAGAAGACCCGGCAAGACTTGTATTTACCTCCAAGGAAGGCCCTGCGATCGCTACCTCTTTAATTGACCTGGGAGACCGTTTCCGTTTGATCATCAATGATGTAGAGTGCAAAAAAGTAGAAAAACCAATGCCGAAGCTTCCGGTTGGTACCGCATTCTGGACTCCCAAGCCGGATCTGGCGACAGGTGCGGAAGCATGGATCCTGGCAGGCGGCGCGCATCATACCGCATTTTCTTACGACCTGACCGCAGAGCAGATGGGAGACTGGGCAAATGCAATGGGTATTGAGGCTGTCTACATTGACAAGGACACAACGATCCGCAACTTCAAAAATGAGCTGAGATGGAATGCTCTGGCTTACAGAAAATAAAGCGGATCTGACAAAACACAGAACATTGGGAGGATTTTAAAATGGGCGTAAGCGAAGCAAAAGCAGCGATACTGGCTAATAAAACGGCTCTTGGTATTGAGTTCGGTTCTACCAGGATCAAAGCTGTACTGGTGGACGGCAAGAATGAGCCGATCGCATCCGGCAGCCACGAGTGGGAAAACAGATATGAAAACGGTGTGTGGACCTACAGCCTTGAGGATATCTGGACTGGTATCCAGGACAGCTATCAGGATATGGCAAAGGATGTTAAGGAAAAATACGGCGTAGAGCTGGAGAGCGTGGGAGCGCTTGGAATCAGTGCGATGATGCATGGATATATGCCGTTTAATAAAGACGGAGAGCTGATGGTTCCGTTCCGTACCTGGAGAAATAATATCACAGGGGAAGCTTCTGAGAAGCTGATGGAGCTGTTCCAGTATAATATTCCTCAGAGATGGAGCATTGCCCATCTTTATCAGGCGATCCTGAATAAGGAAGAGCATGTGAAGGATATTGATTATATTGCGACTCTTGAGGCTTATGTACACTGGAAGCTGACAGGGCGCAGAGTTATCGGCATCGGTGACGCTGCAGGCATGTTCCCCATCGATATTGCCACTAAGGATTATAATGAAGAAATGGTGCGGAAGTTTGATGAACTGGTTGCGCCGGAGGGCTTTTCCTGGAAGCTGCGCGACATTATGCCCCAGGCCCTGGTAGCAGGGCAGGAAGCAGGATGCCTGACAGAAGAAGGCGCGAAGCTTCTGGATGTTTCCGGTAAGCTGAAAGCCGGAATCCCTATGTGTCCTCCTGAAGGGGATGCGGGAACCGGTATGGTAGCTACGAACAGCGTGAAGAAGCGTACCGGAAATGTTTCCGCAGGTACTTCCGTATTTGCAATGATCGTTTTGGAGAAAGAACTCTCCAAACCGTATAAAGAAATTGATATGGTAACGACTCCGGCCGGAGATCTTGTAGCTATGGCGCATTCCAACAACTGTACTTCCGACCTGAATGCATGGGTAGGCGTATTTAAGGAATTTGCAGAAGCAATGGGTATGGAAGTGGATATGAATCATCTGTATGGCACTTTATACCGTAAGGCTATGGAAGGCGATGTAGATTGCGGCGGGCTTTTGTCCTACTGCTATTTCTCCGGAGAGCATATGACCGGATTTGAGGAAGGCCGTCCGTTATTTGTAAGGTCGCCTGAAAGTAAGTTCACTCTGGCAAACTTTATGCGGACGAATCTCTACACCTGTCTGGGAGCTATGCGTGTAGGCCTGAATATCCTTCTGGAAAAAGAGGATGTGAAGATCGACAAGCTTCTGGGCCATGGCGGACTGTTTAAGACAGAAGGCGTAGGACAGCAGATCCTTGCTGACGCAGTAAACGCACCGGTATCCGTAATGTCTACCGCCGGCGAAGGCGGCGCCTGGGGAATTGCGCTGCTGGCTTCCTATCTGGTAAATAAGGAAGAAGGGGAAACCTTAGAGCAGTTCCTGGATGAGAAAGTATTTGCCGGAAACGAAGGCAGTACTCTGGAACCTGATGCGGAAGGCGTAAAGGGCTTCAATGCATTTATGGAGCGGTACATGAAGGGACTTTCTGTTGAGAGAGCCGCTGTGGAGTCCGGAATATGGTAAAATAAACATTAAATAATTTTAAGCGGGTCTGAGAGATCAGTCCCGCTTTTTTAATGCCCAGAAAGGTTTGTTGGATATCAGCCGTTTCATTGTACATAAGCTGGTCCATATCAGTCCCTTTATCCTTCAGGGTGTCGGCCTGTACGGACAGTACGGTAAAAAGGCTGATAATGGAGGCGAATGCGGCTGCACTGAGCATTTTTTTCATATCTTTCTCCTCTTGACGATTGTTTGAACGCAGATAAGCATTCCCCCGCTTCAAACACGCTCTAGCGTTGGGTAAGTCCATAACGTGAAACACCCGATAGGGGAGCTATCGGGTGTTTCGAGGGGAGTATAAATAATTAAATAAGGGGTATGTAAAAAAAATTTTTGAAGGGTAAATTCTTTTTACACTGTGATTATAATATAAATTGGAAAAAAAAGCAATATGATTTCTTGAATATTCCCGTAACTTTTTGGGACAATATACTCTGTAATAAGAAAAAACGGCTGTTTTTTGGGCGGCCGTCAACAAAACCTTATCAGGAGGAACATTAAAATGGCAAAAAATTATGAAAATGAAAACAAAGCTAACAACAGAACTTCCAACAAAAACGAGATGAACTCCCAGAATTGCCATAAAAACAGCAATTCCAACAGCAATATGAACAACGCTTCCAACTGCAAAAATAAAACCAGCAGCAAAACTTCCAGTTCCTACGAATCCGAGCAGGACAGCTACGACAGATACTAATAGATAATTGATAAAAAAAAACGATAAGAAAGAAGGGCTTCGGCGCGGATGCGCCGGGGCTTTTCTTTTTTTACGCAGTCGCGCAGCGACATGAGCATGCAGAAAAACGGAGTGCGAATACCCGCTTTACCACAGCTAAGCATGCAGTATATTTTGCCATGCAGGCATGACAAATATGACTTTTTGACCCTGGTATCATATGATATAGTAAAAAAGGAGTAACCCATGTTCCAGATAGAAACCATATCTGCAAAGATGCTGGATTATTTTGTCGGGCGGACGGACGCTGTGATCATAGATTTACGCGACAGAGACGCTTATCTCCGAAGCCATGTGCGGGGGGCGGAAAATTACCCGTATGCGGAAATCGAGGGAAGCATAGAATTTCCGAGAAATAAGACGCTGGTTTTTTACTGCGACAGAGGCGGAGCCAGTATGAAGGCAGCCAGGCAGTTTGCGCGGCGCGGCTACCAGACACGCTCGGTTATCGGCGGTTTTGAAGCATATCGCGGAAGAAATCTTGTAATTTCCGGCAAGGCGTGGTAATGTAAAGAAGAAAACGAAACCTGTTTGTCTGAACGCTGACAAGTCGCGCAGCGACCTGCGTTCATGAGTATGCAGCAGACAGAATGTGAATGTATGCTTTATAAATAACAGAAGCGAAAAATACAGGAAAATAACAGGAGAAATAACAAATGAAATATATGTTTGCGTCAGATATTCATGGTTCGGCATATTACTGCCGGAAAATGCTCAAGGCATATCAGGAAGAAAAGGCAGAGCGCCTGGTTCTTCTGGGCGATCTGCTCTATCATGGCCCGCGCAATGACCTGCCAAGGGAGTATGCTCCCAAGGAGGTCATCAAAATGCTCAATGACAAAAAAAGAGAAATTTACTCTGTCAGAGGAAACTGCGAAGCAGAGGTGGATCAGATGGTGCTGGAATTTCCGGTTCTGGCGGATTATGGAGTGTTTGTGATCGACGGCAGGACTTTTTATGCCACACATGGACATGTATACAATCAGAATAATCTTCCGCCGATCATGGAGGGGGATATTCTGATCCACGGACATACCCATGTACTAAAAGCGGAACAGATGGAAGGGTATATCCTTTTAAATCCCGGGTCTGTTTCCATCCCCAAGGAAGGAAATCCCCCCACATATGCGGTTCTGGAGGACGGAATTTTTTCCATTAAGGATTTTGACGGAAATATCGTAAAAAAAATAAACTTGTAAAGAGAGGACGCCATGGAAAAATGGGAATTGATCGCGCCCTGCCATTTTGGGCTGGAAGCGGTGCTGAAGAGGGAAATACTGGATCTGGGCTATGAGATCAGCAAGGTGGAGGACGGCAAGGTAACATTTTGGGCGGATGCCCAGGGAATCGCGGACGCCAATGTGTTTCTCCGGACCACAGAGAGGATTCTTCTGAAGGTGGCAGAGGTTAAGGCAGAGACCTTCGACGAGCTTTTTGAGAAAACAAAGGCCCTGCCCTGGGAAAGGTTTATTCCCAGGGACGGAAAATTCTGGGTAGCGAAAGCCAATTCCGTGAAAAGCAAGCTGTTCAGTCCTTCGGATATCCAGTCTATTATGAAAAAGGCGATTGTGGAGCGCCTGAAGGGCGTATACGGGATTTCCTGGTTTGAAGAGGACGGAGCAAGCTTTCCCATCCGCGTGGCGTTTATGAAGGATGTGGCAACCATCGGGATCGATACGTCAGGCGTTTCTCTTCATAAGCGCGGCTACCGGCAGATGACGGTAAAAGCTCCTATCACGGAGACATTGGCTTCTGCTCTGATCATGCTGACTCCATGGAACCGTGACAGGATTCTGGTGGATCCCTTTTGCGGAAGCGGAACCTTTCCCATTGAGGCGGCAATGATGGCGGCGGATATGGCGCCGGGAATGAACCGTTCGTTTCTCGCGGAGGACTGGAAGCATCTGGTGCCGCGGAAATGCTGGTATGACGCCATCGAAGAGGCAAATGACAGGGTAAACCTTCACATAGATACGGATATTCAGGGATATGATATTGATGAGGAAGCGCTGAAAGCTGCAAGAGCCAACGCAAAGCTTGCGGGCGTGGACAGGCTGATCCATTTCCAGCGGCGGGCAGTGAAGGAACTGAGCCATCCCAGGCCCTACGGCTTTGTGATCACGAACCCGCCTTACGGCGAGCGCCTTGAGGAAAAAGCGGCATTGCCGCAGCTTTACCGTGAAATAGGCGAGAGCTATAAGCGTCTGGACCGCTGGTCCATGTATCTGATCACTTCCTATGAAAAAGCAGAGAATGATATCGGCAGAAAAGCGGACAAAAACCGTAAGATATATAACGGTATGCTGAAAACTTACTATTATCAATTTCTGGGACCGCGTCCGCCGAAGAAAAACAGAAACGAAAGCGAGGCTTCAAGATGAAAAAAATTATTTTTGCCACAGGCAATGAGGATAAAATGAAGGAAATCCGCGAGATCCTGTCCGATCTGGACGCTGAGGTTTTATCTTTGAAGGATGCAGGGATCAAGGCGGATATTGTAGAAGACGGGAAGACCTTTGAGGAAAACGCACAGATCAAGGCCAAGGCTATCTGTGAGATGACCGGGGAAATCGTTCTTGCGGACGATTCCGGGCTGGAAATTGATTATCTGAATAAAGAGCCGGGGATTTATTCCGCGCGCTATATGGGAGAGGATACCTCCTACCGGATCAAAAATGCTAAGCTGATCCAAAGGCTGGAGGGAGTGCCGGATGAGCAGCGTACGGCAAGGTTTGTGTGCGCTATTGCAGCCGCGTTTCCTGACGGCACTGTAAAGACTGTGCGGGGAACCATGGAAGGCAGGATCGGATATGAAGAAAAAGGGGAGAATGGTTTCGGCTATGATCCGATTTTTTATCTGCCGGAGTATGGATGCACCTCCGCTGAGCTCACTATGGAAGAAAAAAATAAAATCAGCCACAGAGGGAACGCTCTGCGCGCTATAAAGGATGAACTGAGATGAAGGTACTGATCGTAAGCGATACGCATGGAAGAGATACAAAGCTTGAGGAAGCTGTGGCAAAGGAAACCCCTTTCGATATGCTGGTTCACTGCGGGGATGTGGAAGGCCGCGAGTTTTTTATCGAAGCGCTTGCACAGTGTCCTTGCTGCATTGTGGCAGGGAATAATGACTTTTTTTCCGATCTTCCCAGAGAAGAGGAGATTATGATATCGGGAAATAAGGTGCTGGTGACGCACGGACATTATTACGGAGTGTCCATGGATCTGTCCAGGCTGGCGGACGAGGCCAGGGCGAGAGGCTGCAATGCGGTATTTTTCGGGCATATCCACAGGCCTGTCTGTGTGGAGAAAAACGGCGTCCTTCTCGTAAATCCCGGAAGTCTTTCCTATCCCAGGCAGGAAGGCCGTAAGCCCGGCTATGCAGTGCTGACAACTGACCGTGACGGGAGAATGTCCGTACGCCAGGAATTTCTGGATCGCTGACAGGAGAAAACAGAAACAGAGGCGGAGAAACACGCTCTGGTGCAGGCAGACTTTGAAGAAATGGAAATAATGGAAATAAAGGAGGAAGAGAGTATGGCGCTTATCAAATGTCCGGAATGTGAAAAAGAGATCAGTGATAAAGCAGTAAGCTGTCCCAACTGCGGATATCCGATGAAACCTCAGAAGGAAAAGGTAGTACAGAAAACAGTAGTAAAAAGAGGCGGGTGCCTTACAACTCTTTTACTGGCAGCATTTCTGGCGGCTGCATTAGGGCATATCCCGGTAACGGTCGGAAGCGGCAAAAAGAAGAAAAAGAAACCGCTCCTTCATGTAATGCTCGCCTATCTGATGAAGAAGAAGGCCAGGAAGGACTGAGCGGTTCAGGAAGAAACACACTTCTAAAGTAAAGGAGTTTTGATGAAAAAACAATATACGATTCTGTTTTCAGACAATCACACAAGCGTTAAAGTGGAAGAAGGAACTTCTGTCCTGGAAGCTATGCGTCTTGCCGGGCGCACTCCTGACGCTCCCTGCGGCGGTAACGGCAAATGCAGGAAATGCAAAGTCCTGATTGACGGAAGTCCTGCGCTGGCGTGTCGGATCCGGGTCGAACATGATATGACGGTTTCTCCGGCCGGGGATACTGAAGAGGACGCGCGCATCCTGATGACCGGAAGCAGCAGGAGCGTTCATTTCGCGCCGGATCCGTTTCCTGTGGATATTAAGAGTCCCCTTCTGGGCGCGGTGGACATCGGCACAACGACGGTGGCGGCTTATCTTATGGACGGAAGCGACGGCCGCCTGCTGGGCATGAAGAGTATGCTGAATCCTCAGCGGAAATACGGAAGCGACGTGGTCAGCCGCTGCAGCTTCGCCATGGAGAACGGGAAGGAGCACTTAAGCGGCTGTATCCGGGAGGCAGTCAACACGCTTTTCGGGGAACTGACCGATGAATGTGGATGTTCCTGCCTCCAGATCGTGAGGATCGTATTCGTAGGGAACACCGGTATGCACCACCTGTTTCTGGAACTGCCCGTGGATCGTCTCGCGCTGGCTCCCTATGAGCCTTATCAAAAGAGCGCCTGGATGGGAAAAGCCCTGGACTGCCAGGTCCGGATTCACCCTGACGGCGAGATTCTGTGGCTCCCGAACATCGGAGGCTTCGTGGGCGCGGATACGGTGGGCTGCCTCCTGGCCTCCGGGATTGAGAAGCAGGACGCGATGACGCTTATGATCGACATCGGGACTAACGGCGAGATGGCCCTTGGCTGCCGGGATGGGCTTTTGGCCTGTTCCACAGCCGCCGGACCTGCTTTCGAGGGCGCAAAGATCACCTGCGGCATGAGGGGAAGCGCCGGAGCTATCGATAAGGTATTTCTGGAAAACGGCGCTTTAAAATATCATGTGATCGGCGGCGGAGAGCCGAAGGGCATCTGCGGCTCCGGCCTTCTGGACGCGGCCGCCTGTTTATTAAAAACAGGTCAGATGGACGAGACCGGACGCCTCTATGAAGACTGTCATTTTTCGGATGACGTCTTCCTGAATCAGAAGGATATCAGGGAGCTTCAACTGGCCAAAGCCGCCATTGCGGCCGGGATCCGGATCCTGTGCATGAGGAAGGGAATCCGGATAAAGGATATCGACAGAGTGCTTTTAGCCGGCGCTTTCGGAAATTACCTGGATCCGGACAGCGCCTGCGCAATCGGTCTGATCCCCGGAGAATTGTCCGGGAAGATTATTCCCATCGGGAACGCCGCCGGAGAAGGCGCGAAGCTGGCGGTATTAAACGCATCCGAATTCCGCCGGGCCGTCCGCCTGGCGGAAGGGACCGGATTCATTGAGCTGGCGACGGACGCCGGATTTCAGGATGTGTATGTGGATGAACTGGAATTTTAAAGAATAGAAGAAATCCGCGTAGCTTTAGATGCGCGGTTCAGGAAACAGGGAGGAAAGCTGAGAAAATGATGATGGATACAAAAAAAGCGATGGAACTGGCGCTGGCATCGGGTTTTACCTATGCCGCATATCTTGACGCAGCCAAAATCGAGCTTCTCGACGAAGTCAGGGATATGTGCGCTCAGAACACCTGCGGACAGTATGGGAAGAACTGGGCCTGTCCTCCCGGCTGCGGAGAACTTGACAAGTTGAGGGAACAGGTCAGAGGCTTTCGCGAGGGTATTCTCGTCCAGACAGTAGGAGACGTGGAGGACAGCCTGGACTTTGAGGCCATCGTAGAGATTGAAGCGCTTCATAAAAAGCATTTTCTGGCTGCGGCAGAAACTCTTAAAAAGCATTTTCCTGGCCTTTTGGCCCTTGGGGCCGGCTGCTGCACCATCTGTCAGACATGCGCATGGCCGGACAAGCCGTGCAGGTTCCCGGATAAAAAGGTATCCTCCATGGAAGCCTACGGCATTCTGGTCAACGACCTTTGCAAAAAGAACGGCCTTTCTTATTACTACGGGCCGGATAAGATGGCGTTTACCTCCTGCTACCTGCTCGTCTGATTTTCCTCTTCTTCCAGAAGGCGGAAGGACAGAAGAAGGTAAAGCACCTCTTCCGGGTCCGAAAAGTCGCTTTTCATAATATCTCGAATACGGTTCAGGCGATACAAAAGTGTGCTTCGGTGGATGTACATAGCCTGAGCCGTTTTTGTTGCGCTCTGCTGATTCTGAAGGTAACAGCGCAGCGTCCGGTACAGCTCGGAGCCTGTGGCCTCGTCCTGGTATTTCAGCTGCAGCAGCTGTTCATGGCAGGTCATATAGGCCGGAAGCTTTTTCGTGAGCTGCTCCATATAATAAGTCATCGCAATATCGTTAAAATGATGTATCCATGCGGTAGGATGTCTGCGCCGCCCCAGGTCTATGGTCAGCTTCGCCTGCTGGTACTGCCTGTAGAAATTAAAATGTCCCATCATCTGACGGCTGTACCCTGCAGTCAGATAATTGTCTCTGATGAAACAGGCCAGCTTCTGATTAATGTGGTCCAGCGGCAGAGAGACCAGGTTCAGATTAATATATACCACAATGTTCCCCTCGTGCTCCACAGCGCAGGATTCAGGCACTGTATTTTCGATGTAGCTGCAAATCGCTTTGAGCGTGAGGTTTTTCCAATCCGGTGTTCCGATCTGGATCAGAATACACAGATAATAGTGCGTAACCTGCCATCCGTAAGCGGTCAGCTCCTGGCTGATCTCCACGTAATCTGCTTTGGGGTTTGTCAGGAGATTGTGGAAAATATAGCGGAGAGATTGATCGCCTTTACTCACAAACATAGATGAGTTGATAAGTATGGTAACATTCTGCGCCAGAAATTCCGCCAGAAAACCAATGGTGTTGTCCAGAGGCATGGATCCGGCTGAAATTAAAAGACGGTAAGCCGTCCTGCCGCACGACTGAATATTGACACAGAGCGAGGGAGACGCATATTCATTGCCCGGATAGTAAAAAAAACCCCTTTTCCTGACAGCGTTCTCATAATTCGGGTCATTTTTCAGCGCATTGACGATCGGAAGCGTCTCCTCGCTGGAGCCGAAGACAGAATCCTTCAGATTGTCCATCTGCATCCCTACGGAACCGATAACCGTAAAATCCATACCGATCACCGTCATGGGATTGTGGATAGCCTCAGAGGAAATATCCAGAATCCGCTGCACTGAAGAGGCGGAGCTCATCAGCTTAAATATCTCCTGCTGCCACTCGTTGTATATCTGAAAGATTTCCTGCAGGAGCTGAAGGATCCACGCGGCAGAAGCTTCCGATTCGATCAGGCAGACGTTCGGGTATTTTTCAAGCGTTTTATCCGCATATTTTCCTGTAAGCAGCAAAAGCACGCGATTCAGATTATGTCTGCTCAGCAGGAAATCCGCCTCGTCAATCACGTAGATCAGCTGTTCCCTTAGAGGCAGCCCTTTCTGGTACAGTACCGGGTATTTAAGGCATGGTTCCGCCGAAATCTTTGCTGACGTCCTCAATGATAAATGCCTGCGCAGATAAAAAACCACCAATTTTGCCGAAAGATTCATAAAACATTTCTCCAATTTCTAGAGCAATTTTCAAACATGCTCTGAATATTTCACCTTAATTATAGGGAAAACACCCCGTATATACAAGTGATTTTCACAAATTTTCACTGTTTTTTCATTTTTATTTGTAAAAAAGTTCTAATACAAAATGTAGGAATTATTATTTTTTTACTGTCTGTTCTGTCGATAGCATTTCGTAACTCCATTATGCTATACTTTTCTAAAAGGAGGATAAAGCACATGATTATTATTGGTGAAAAGATAAACGGTTCTATCCCGGTGGTGGCCGAAGCGATAGCCAGACGGGACAGCCAGTTTATCAAAGACAGGGCAAAAATGCAGGAAGCCGCAGGCGCGACCTATATCGACTGCTGTGCGTCCGTTCCTGAAGCGGAGGAACCGGAAACTCTGAAATGGATGATCGATTGTATTCAGGAGGCCACAGATCTTCCGATCTCTCTGGACAGCCCGAGCGCGGATGTTCTCGCGCAGGTATTTCCTTATTGTAAGAAACCGGGCATCATTAATTCCGTATCCGGTGAAGGCAATAAGATCGATACGATCTTCCCGCTGATCGCGGACACCAAGTGGCAGGTAATCTGTCTTCTTTCAGACGATACGGGAATCCCCAAATGCGCGGCTGACCGTCTGAGAGTATTTGACCATATTATCGCGAAGGCAAACGAGTACGGCATCAGGCCGAACCGTCTTCACATTGATCCGCTGGTGGAGATGCTGTGCACCTCCGAGGACGGAATCGCTATGAACGTGGAGGTTATAAGCACCATTAGGAAGCAGTACCCGAACATTCACATTACGGCGGCTGTCAGCAACATTTCGTTTAACCTTCCGGTCCGTAAAATGATTAACCTGGGCTTTACTGTCCTCGCTATGAACGCCGGACTGGACAGCGCGATCCTTGATCCCACGAACCGGGATATGATGGGAGTCATCTACGCGACGGAAGCGCTTCTCGGCAATGACGAATACTGCATGGAATATATCAGCGCCTATCGGGAAGGCCTGTTCGGGCCCCAAAAATAAAAAACAAAAAGGAGGATAAGAATAATGGCAGGTATTCAGGAAGTTTATGATCTGGTGGAAAGAGGAAAATCCAAATTGATCCAGGCTGCGGTTCAGGAAGCTCTGGACGACGGCTGTGAGGCCATTGACATTTTAAATGAAGGTATGATTAAAGCGATGGATTCCGTTGGCGATAAGTTCAAAAACGGAGAGGTCTTCGTACCGGAGATGCTTATCGCGGCCAAAACAATGAAAAAGGGTGTGGAGGTCTTAAAACCGCATCTGTCTTCCGGCGAGTCCGGGGCTCTCGGCAAGATCATTATCGGAACCGTGGCCGGCGACCTTCATGACATCGGAAAGAACCTGGTTATTATGATGCTGGAATCCGCCGGATTTGAGATCATCGATCTGGGAGTAGACGTGTCGAAGGAAAAATTCGTTGAGACCTATGAGGCCAACCCGGATACAAAGATCATCGGATGTTCTGCTCTTCTCACGACCACAATGCCCGCTCTTAAGGACACGGTAAAACTGATTAACGAGCAGCCCTTCCGCGGAAATGTGAAGGTTATGGTAGGCGGAGCGCCAATCACCCAGGAATTCGCAGACGAGATCGGAGCGGACGCTTACACTGAGGACGCCGCTTCCTGCGCAAAAAAAGCAAAAGAGCTGGTCGCATAGTATAGAGAAAGGGGGCCAATAATTATGATGACTGCAAGAGAAAATATGGACGCCGTAATAAAAGGCGGCAAGCCGGAGCGTTTTTCCAATAACTACGAGGCCATTCAGCTTCTTTTCCATCCCTTTGTCCTCCACAGTCCTTCTCCGCAAAAGGGCGAGGAGAACGTAGTGGACGCCTGGGGCGTAACCAACAGCTTTCCGGCAAATACTCCGGGATCCTTCCCGGTCCATACGCCGGACAAGATCGTAATCAAGGATTTTGAAGACTGGAAGGAATATCTGCACGCTCCCTCTCTTGACTTCCCGCAAAGCGAATGGGATATGTTCAAAGCGCAGTACGACGCGGTAGATACAGCGCAGAGCTATAAAGCCGCTTTCGTTGCTCCCGGTCTTTTCGAAAGAATGCACCACTGCGGCGGCATGGAGAACGCGATGATGGCGTTTTACGAGTGCGAGGATGAGGTTCATGACCTGATTAAATACGTTACCGAGTGGGAGCTTCGCCTGGCTGAAGGCATCTGCAAGAACTTAAAGCCGGACGCAGTGTTCCACCATGACGACTGGGGCAGCATGAAGAGCACCTTCATGAGCGTTAGTATGTTTGAGGATTTCTTTGTGGAGCCTTACAAGGAGATTTATAAGTATTATCACGAGCATGGCTGCAAATATGTATTCCATCATTCGGACAGCTACTGCGCGACTCTGGTTCCCGACATGATCGAGATGGGAATCGACGTATGGCAGGGCTGCACCAGCACGAACGACGTTCCGGCCCTGGTGAAAAAATACGGCGATAAGATCACCTTCATGGGCGGCTTTGACGGCGCTATGGTAGACCGCGAGGACGCCAACGCAGAAATGATCAAGGATCTTGTCTACAAGATGCTCGATAAAGTGGGAACACCTAAGGGATTTATCCCCTGCATCGCCCAGGGAGGACCGGGATCCGTGTATCCGAACGTATATCAGTGGCTTGTGGACGCCATCGATCAGTACAACATCGAAAAAATGGGGGTTAAAAAGGAAGAGATCACCCGTCTTCCGCTGCAGATCCTGTTTTAAACAGAACATAGAACATATTGACAAATAAACAATGACAAAAGTGGCGGTATCAGTTGCGATACCGCCGCTTTTGTCATTATCTGATGCGGATAACAGGACTTGAACCTGCACGTCGTAGACACCAGAACCTAAATCTGGCGCGTCTGCCAATTCCGCCATATCCGCAAATGAGAAAAAAACAGCGCAAATCCTAAAATAGAATCTGCGCTTGCTTGCATGAAGCATCGGGGATTCGAACCCCGGACAACTTGATTAAAAGTCAAGTGCTCTACCACCTGAGCTAATGCTCCATAAAAGACTGGGCTAGCTGGATTCGAACCAGCGAATGCAGCAGTCAAAGTGCTGTGCCTTACCGCTTGGCGATAGCCCAAAGGCAAAGGGTGGATACAGGGATTCGAACCCTGGGCCTCCAGAGCCACAATCTGGCGCGCTAACCAACTGCGCTATACCCACCACAGCGTGCCTGAAGGGATTCGAACCCCCGACCCACGGCTTAGAAGGCCGTTGCTCTATCCA
>JAUNGB010000176.1 GCA_030524715.1 Eubacteriales bacterium
AGCCATTTACACTGTCAGCTTTCTGCAACTTTCGGTTTAAGCAAAATAATTCGGGATAATCTTTGGCATATCATAAGCCGTAAAGCCGTTTTAGGATTTCTTCATCACTGACAGTATAATGAACCGATTCCGCTCCAAGGAAAGGATCAGAAGCCATCGCCTCGGTGATAGCTTTCCTTTTAGCTTCGGTATCTGCGTGTGCATAAATCAGTGTGGTTTCAAGCTTCTTGTGTCCAAGCCATTGGGAGATTAAAGTTAAATCCATCCCATGCTGGTATAAATGCATGGCTCTCGTATGCCTCCACAAATGGGGATGGACATTCAGGGGAACGTCCGGGCATTTTTCTCTTGCAGCCGCAGCATATTTCTGAATCCTAAGTCTTGCCGTATCATCACACATGGCATTACGGATTCCTTTACGTTCTACATAAAAGAGCCATTCCAATGACAGCCATGTTTCTCCCGGATGGAATACCTTCATGTAATTCTGCAGATGTTTTACGGTATCTTTCATCAGCGGAACAATCCGGGTTTTCTTTCCTTTCCCGTGAAGCGTTACGGTTGGCGTCCTGTCAATCTTAATGTCACAGATTTTTACATCAAGAACTTCCTGGATGCGCGCCCCGGTATCATACAGAAAGATCATCAGGAATTGATCCCTTACACCGATTTCGGTTCTGGTGTCCGGTTCTGCAAGAAGTGTTTTTACTGCTTCTTCCGACATATAATCCACTTTCGCAAAACGGTCATTCTTCTGGATTCCGATAGCTGCCAGTGAACTCGCCACACTGATATATTCCGGGCGGCAGGCAGCGGCATAGGAAATAAATGCCCGGATGGCTGCCAGCCTGTTGTTGCGCGTAGCTGGTGCGGCATTCTTTTCTATTGAAAGCCAGTCAAGATACGAGTTTACCATTTCATATGTGACCATCTCAAATGTAACGGACAGTACGGAGATATTTTTTTGCATGGCTACATATTTGAGAAACTGATTCAGGGTTGTCCTGTAAGCCTTTACGGTGTTGCTGCTTGCTTTCCGCTGGTTTGGCAGGTATACCAGCAGGAAATCACGTAAAAGTGTAAATAACTGCTCGTCTTTTACTTTTCCCATAGCTCTACCCGCGGGATCAGATGGTTCATGCCTTCCCAGTCAATCCCTGCCGATTTTATCAGATTTTCCGGGAGAAGATGGATGTAATAAGCCGTCGCCTCCATATCCTTGTGCCCCATGTATGTTTGTAGATAAGGCAGACGGGAACTAAGATCTTTCTGCTCGTCAAGCCATCGCTTCAAAACAGAAGTGGCAAACCGGTGGCGGAGGTCGTATACTCTTACTGAGGGAAGAAGGTCTTTTGGAACATCCGGTTTCGATAAGGCAAAAAATCTCTTAAATTTTCCCTGCATCCATCCGGCGGAGTAGGGTCCGCCGGATGGCGAGGGGAAGAAAAATTCACTTTCAGGAAACGCTGCGTCACGGACAGCCGCATAGGATTTTGCCAGGGAATTCATTTCATCCGACATGACGATGGTGCGGCTTTTATGTTTTTTAGTTTCAATGATCCGCACTTCCCCGGTGTTCAAGTCCACTTCATTCCTCTTAAGGTTCCGGCCTTCATTCGGACGGAGCCCGCAAGTATAAGTCATGCGGAAATAAACGCTGAGCAGGAGCGGGCGTAATGGCTCTTTTGGATATTTGTATGTATCAATCTCTCGGAAAAGCGCCGCCAGTTCATCGTCACCGAACAGATATGGGACAAAAACAGTCCCGCCGGCGGTAAACTTATCCGGCAGGATATAAGCGTTCTTTCCAACGGATTTCAGGTAAGTGCCGAATCCCCGGATGAAAGCGGCCCGGCTGTGGATCACATGGTTGGATTCTCCCGGATCGGGTTTCAGCCAGTTCAGGACAATCCCTTCTGTCAGTTCTCCGGCACCCGCGTATTTTATGGCACAATACCGGTCAAACTGACGCGCCCTCCCAAGATAAGTGTTTTCGGAATAACCGAGGGATATTTTCAGGTCGATCAGATGGTTCAGGTCATCCGCAAACATACTGGTAAATCCGCGGCTCATAGCAGCTCCCTCCTTTCCAAGGGGATTCCCCTGAAATCAAGTGCGCACTCTTTCAGGTTCCCTGTATTGAGTGAAAGGTACTGGCGCGAAGATTTCAGGTCGTCATGTCCGAGTATCTGTGAAATCGTTGTGAGGGGTGTGCCTGTAACGAGCAGCTTTTTAGCAAGACGCCTGCGGAGGCCGTGGAACCCTTTCCCGTCAAACGCATGTCTGGCAATGCCCGCTTTCTTCTGGTATTGCTGGAACATACTTCCGATACAGACTGCATTGGCAATGGCTGTTTTTGGAGCAACAGCCCTCAGGAATACCTCCGGGCAGTCGGAAACAGGACGAGCGTTTAGTATGTAATCCTGCAGGGCCGATCCGGCCTGATTTACAAGGGGGACATAGACTGCCCGTCCCGTCTTTTTCTGACACAGCTTAATCTCTCCTTTTCGCCAGTCGATGTCGGAAAGTTTCAGACGGATAAGGTCACAGGCACGCAGGCCGGTTGTAGCAGCCGTGAGGATAATGGCGCGGTCCCTTTTCCCCATATCGCTTTCGGTATTGATTGCCGCAAGGATGCGCTCCAGTTCTTCATCTGTCACGTAGCCTTGTATCGGCATATCCCGGTAAACTTTATAGGAAAACAAATCGATACAGTCCGGCGCTGGTATTCCTGTCTCTTTCAGAAAGATATGGAAATATTTAAGATAGAGAAGAATATTATGCAGGCTGGATGTTTTGATCTCCGCCGCAGTTGTTAAGATAAATTCCCTTACCTCATCGACAGAGACATGTTCCAGCGTTTCATGTCCGCATTTTTCAAAATGATAAAGGTATCTGCGGACCACCCAGACCACATCATCACGCGTATTCGGGCCATAGTTCTTATAGTCCAGAAAACTGTCAATCAGCCGTTCGTTTTCCGCTTTGAGCAGATATTTTGTCCCATGTTTCGGCATCTTGAGGTGAATCGTCCCCGTCAGATAAAACTCATTCAGGCGGTTTGCAGCAGATCGGATATTTCTGTATTGATAATCCGAGATTTCGTTTCTGGACACTCTCTCTTTCTGGAACCTTACATATTCATTCGTAATTTCAGGGTCGTAGAAAGAAAGGTCTTTTTTGCTGTAGTAGATTGCAAACGCTCTCAGCCCTGGCTGAATATATGTCCATATGCTGGATTCACTGTAGCCGAGCCTTCTGGCTTCTGCAACCATCCGGGCAATCATTTCATTGATGGTTACTTTGTTTTCATTCATGGAAAATGCCTCCTTTGGTATAGTCAGGGAAATCCCTGCTAAAACCATTATCAGCAAATACCTTTATGGACGCCATAAAATTATCCCGAATGTTGAAGGATTTTATATAGAGTCCTCTTTTTACGGCATGGACGGATGC
>JAUNGB010000177.1 GCA_030524715.1 Eubacteriales bacterium
CAAGGGTTATGACAAGAAATCCGTTATGTAAAGAAATGTCTGCTAAGCCCGTAAATGCTGGACTCCAGCACAGATTTCTTTACATAATAATTACCGCTTGTTGAAACTCTTAAGCCAGGCACGCAGATCCTCATCGTGATCCCAGAGTGCTTCTTCCGGCGGGACAATCTCCCGACTTGCCGCTTCAATGGCTGCTCTTTTCAGTTTTGCATCGGTTCTGGCGTAAACTTCCGTCGTTTTGACACTCACATGGCCAAGCATGTCACGGATATAAATAAGGTCAACCCCTGAACTAACCAGTTCCATTGCAGCCGTATGGCGCATTTTATGCGGGCTGATATTCTCCGGAATTAATCCGGGATGCTGTTCACGCGCCAGGCTTCCATATTTTTTGATGAGATGGTTTATGCCTTGCCTGGTAAACTGTTTTTTCATATGATTGACGAACAGCCAACGGTTAACATCCGCCCCTCCGCGAAGGGATTGTGATTCCAAATATTTTTGGATGATCGGGACAGCATCTTTTAATATAGGAACATATCGGCTCTTGTCTCCCTTTCCATGGACAAGCAGGGTATAGGGAGCATGAAGGGAAATATCCCTGACCCGCAAGTTTATCAGTTCGCTCACACGTATTCCTGTAGAATACAGGAGCATCAGGATCACATAATCCCTGATACCGTTTGTTTTGGATGTATCCACAGCATCCATTAAAGCAGCTACGCCATCCGTTTTCAGATAAGAAATCTCTTTCTGTGGAGCTTTCTTTACAGGAATGGCAAGTATCCGCTGGTATTCATTCAGGTATTCCGGTCTTTCGTACATCAGGAACCGGACAAAGCTGTTGACTGCGGCCTGCCGCTGGTTCCTGGTAGAAACAGACACCTGTTTTTCTCCCTGCAGCCAGTCAAAATATCCGGCAATCTTTTCGTATGTGATATCTGCCAACTCCAGCTTGTCAGGAGTTATCCTGTATGATTTCTCGTAGTATTCTATGAGAAAAATGAAGGAATACCTGTAAGAATCAATAGTTTTTGGGGAACTTCCTCTTTTGTTTGGCAGATAGTCGGTCAGGAACCGGTTCAGGAAAACAGCAAAATCAGTCTGTCTGGCCATAGGCTGCCTCCTTCCCGAAAATATCGGAAAATCTCTGGCTGAACCGCTCTTCTATATATGGGTAAAGGCTCATGGTCAGCCGGACATACCTCTCCGTAGCATAGATCGTCTTATGCCCAAGGTAGGTTGAGAGAATGGGCAGTGCAACATACATGTCCATCCCGCTGTCAACCATCTGTTTGAAGGAATGCACGGCAAAGGTGTGGCGCCAGTCATGAAGTCTGGGGCCGTTTCCGTCTCCAAGGAAAGGAATTTCTGCATGTTTCAGTATCATCCGATGGATATCATATATCCGACGGCCGCGTCTGCGCCCGCCGGTGTGGGATAAGAAAATATAATCACCATCGCCTATGAGGTAAAAGGTTTTATCAGCATAGCGCCGCATAAGATGCTTCATCCCATCATTCAGAACGATATACCGTTCACAATCATTTTTGGTCTCAATAAGTTTGATGATGCCGTTTTCAAGATCTACATCAGATTTCCTGATACCAAGCGTTTCGTTGTTCCTAGTGCCGCAGCAGTATAATAACCGGAACAAAACCGGCAGCTGAACTTCCTCCATGCGGTTCCGTTCCGAATGGTAAGTATCGACAGCCTGGAAATATCTGCGGATCTCGTCATCCGTGTATATATGGGGCTGGAAATCTGTAGCTTTGAAGAAAACATCATGCATCAAATATACGTCATAGCCCTTAAGATTTAGGTATTCCAGAAAGTTTTTGACCTTGTTGACCCTAGCATAGTGGGATGTCGTTGCTTCTTCCCCCCTTTTTTCTGCCCAGGCATCTGCATCAGAGCGGTTGAAGGAGATGCTGTCAATTCCGCGCCTGGAGCAAAAACCATCAAAGGATTTCAGGATAATACTGAAACTTTTTTCAGAAAAACCACTGGCGGTCTTGTAATCGAGGTACTGGTTGATTTCATCCGCAAATACGGAATGGAAGGCTGGTCTGCTCATAAAACGGACACCTCCCCATACAGAGGGCTTGACAGAGGGGGAATTGGAAGTGCGCATCTGCCAAGGCTGTCAATATCCACTTTTAAATATATTTTTGTGGTTTCTGTACGCTGATGACCAAGAACCGTGCTGATGACCGGCATGGAAACATTCTTTTTCAGCAGGTTGGTTGCAAGGCTGTGCCTCAATGAATGCGGCCCGTGTTTCTTTTCCTGCCAATGTGTGATATGGGCTGCCCGCATATACCTGCTGACAATGGAGTGTATTGTCGTCGAAGCAAGCGGAAGCCCTCTCGTGCAGCCTTTTGCGGCAACGATAACCTCCGGGGCTTCTGAATCCGGCCTTCCGTATTTCAGGTAATCAATGATGGCGTTCCCTACTGATGCCAGGAGGGGAAATTCAACAGGTACATCTGTTTTGCTCTGCTCAAAGGATATCGTATTCTTTTTCCAGTCAATCTGGTTAAATTTAAACCTTATGATGTCCCCGGCACGCCATCCATACTCCGCAGCCAGAAGCAGAACCAGGTAATCCCGTTTGCCGACAGGCGATGATCTGTCTACAGCAGCTATTATCCGGGAAATTTCCTCCTCGCTGTAGGTTGTCGGCACTTTGCACTGATTTCTATACTGGTCTTTTAATACAAACAGGGCATGATCCTTCTCAGTGATACCGAATTCATAAAGGTAATGAAACAGTTGGCGCAGGTGATTGGCATTGTTATGGCGTAACGAAAGGCTTTCACCGCAGGTAAGGGCAAAATACTTTTCAATTTCATCCACTCCCAAGTCATCAAAACCGAGTCCCTCTTCTGTGAGATAACGGTTAAACTGGCAAAGAGCCACCCGTTTGCAGCGGATAGTCGCTTCCGACCGCCCCTGATCCTTTTCGTGCTGGAGATAACGGAGAATGGTTTCTCCTGTATCTCCGGGGAATGTGTATTCCACACTTGGTGTACGGAATTCAAAATCACCTGTTTCCTGGTAGGACAGTAGCATCCGGATAGCCCGGAGCCTTTTCTTTTGCTTGCTGCTCATTTCTTCAGTGATGATGTGGGAGCCAATCATTTCATCACAGTAAGAAAAGGCTGTTTCCCGATTGAATTCCCGGATCTTATGTTCCTCAAACCAGCAAGAAATCGCATTCCATTCAGATGTGAGAATACTTGCATGATGTGCGTGGTACTCTCTGTCATGCAGTTCGTCTTTACATAATTGGATAAGTTCTGTCAAATCTGTAATCATAGAACAATCCTCCTTTCGGTTCTATGATACAGCGCTGGACTATTATGTAAAGAAATCCATGCTGAAGTCCAGCATTTACAGGCTTCAGCAGACATTTCTTTACATAATGGATTTCTTGTCATAACCCTTG
>JAUNGB010000178.1 GCA_030524715.1 Eubacteriales bacterium
GATATCCAAACTTAAATAAAATCCAAACCTTTTACAGATGATGCAGGAAATGCAATAAATAAGATCTGAAAAGGTTTGGATTTTATTTTTGGTGTATGATTCCCTTATAACGAAAGGGAGGTCATACCATGGATTTACAAAACTTAAAAGAACACTATGAAGAACTTCTTTCCTTCATGGAAAACAATGGTTATTCCAGTACTTACATACGCCGGTTCAGGGAGGAGATCAACCGTATACTGGCTAAAGCAGGCAGCCACGGTTGGCAGTCCTACCGGGATGTTTACCTTGATTACTTAAAAACTTCGCATTCTAAAGACTATCTGCGAAACAAAAGAACTATCATCGGGTCATTGGAGCAGTTTGATGATTTCGGCCGCATGCCTGACGGCAGAAGCCGACATACCTTGTTTGAGAGAGGCTCCTATCACCTGCTTTGTCCGGAATTCCGGGAATTGATTGATTTTTACCGTATGTATGAAGAAAAACGGGGAAAGAAGGAATCGACCATACGGGGCGAAGCACTCAATACAGCATCTTTTTTACATCAGATGCAGCAACGGGGCGCCCAGTGTCTGGATGAAATAACGGAAGAGGATGTCCTGTCATTCTTTCTCGCAGAAGATGGTTCTTTGCAAAGAAGCTGCTCTTACAAGAAAAACATAGCCGCAGTGTTTAAAGCAGGGCTTAACTGGAAAACAGCCCAGTGCCGGAAGTTGCTCAGTTTCCTTCCTGTGCTAAGGGAAAGCAGAAAGAATATCCAGTATCTTACGCAGGATGAGGTCAGGCTTCTACGGGAAGCGGCAGAAAAAAGCGAAGTTTCCGCACGTAATCGGGCAGTTCTCTTCCTGCTCCTTTTTACGGGGCTTCGGGGGTGTGACATCGCCGGGCTTACTTTCCATTCCATTGACTGGGAAAATGAACGGATACTGGTCACACAGCAGAAAACATCCGTACCCTTAGAACTTCCTCTTTCTGCTGTTGTGGGGAATGCCATATATGATTACCTGGAATCGGAAAGGCCGGATACCGGCTGCCCCCGCCTGTTCCTGACAGAAACGCATCCCTTTTCCCCATTGTCCACCCAGGGAATTGCGAACGTCGTAGCAAAAATCTGTCGGATTGCAGGAGTACGGCAGAATCCAGGAGACAGGAAGGGGACACACATCTTCCGGCACAACCTGGCATCCTCTATGCTGCAAAACGGTGTACCACAGCCTGTGATCACACAGACTCTCGGGCATACAGCTCCGGATTCCCTTGAGCCTTATCTAAGGGCAGATTTTGTACATTTAAAGGAATGTGCCCTTAGCGTGGAACAGTTTCCCCTGGCAAAGGAGGTGCTATCTATATGAAAGAATTCCGTTCGTTCCTTTCCCCACAGATCCATAGCTTTATAAGGTACCGGCAGGCGTCCCAACGATGGAATGATTCTTCCTATGAGGAAAACCTGATGCTGTTTGACCATTACTGCTACACGAATGATCCGTGTGCTACCGCACTGACACAGGAAATGGTTGACGGATGGTGTCGGCAGCGGAGCACGGAAACCAACAACTCCTGCAGGTCGAGGATATATGTGGTAGACAGCTTCGTCCGTTTTCTGAACATGCGGGGCTTATCCCAGGTTCAGCCTCCACAGATTCCCCGGAAAGAAAGGCGGACATACATCCCACATTCCTTTACAGAGGAAGAACTTATCCGGTTTTTCCATGAATGTGACAGCATACCGATTATAAACAACAGGAAAGGAACCATTATAAGAAAAATATCTGTTCCTGTGTTTTTCAGGCTTCTTTACAGCAGTGGGATCCGTACAAATGAAGCCCGACTGCTCCTCAGGGAAAATGTGGATCTGAAGAGAGGGATACTGGATATCCAGTATTCCAAGGGCCATAACCAGCATTACATTGTTTTGCACGATTCTATGCTGGAGATCATGCGCAGATATGATGCAGCCATTAACAGTATCGTGCCGGAAAGGGAATATTTCTTCCCTTCCATAAGGAATTCCCATTTCAACCGGGGATGGGTAACGAAAAATTTCAACCTGTTATGGCGCAAAGCCAATACTTCCCACGCTACCGCCTACGAACTCCGCCACCATTATGCTGTAACAAACCTCAACCAATGGACAGGCTATGGTTTTGGATTCCATGACAAACTTGTATATCTGAGCAAGAGCATGGGACATACAACGCTCGAAAGCACAAAATACTACTATTCCATTGTTCCCGGTCTTTCTGAGATCATAAAGGAGCAGACAGAAAACAGTTCTGAGTGGATGATACCGGAGGTGCCCCTAGATGAAGAAACCTACTAAGGAAAGTATCCGGATTGCCGGGTATATTTCAGAATTCCTGAACAACTATGTCCTGTCTCAGAAAACAGGCAGCATGAACACATTGAAATCTTACCGGGATACATTGGCGTTGTTCCTGACATACCTCGAAGAAGAAAAGAAGGTTCAATGTGGCAGCCTCAGTGCCGATGTGTTCCACCATACAGTCATAGAAGAGTGGCTTGTATGGCTGCAAAAATCTAGAAAAAACAGCCCGGATAGCTGTAATAACAGGCTGGCAGCCCTGCGTGCATTTTTAAAATATCTCAGCGGCCGTGACGCTGCTTACCTGCATCTTTATCTGGAAGCATCCGAAATTCCCCGAAGGAAATGCCTGAAAAAGAAAGTGGAGGGGCTGACCCGGGAAGCGGTAAAGGTATTAATGGAGGCTCCTGATCCCTCAAGCAAATGCGGACGCAGGGATATGGCATTTATCATCCTCTTATACAGCACTGCCGCCCGGTTGGATGAGATACTGTCGATGAAGAATAATCAACTTCATCTATCCGTCGAAAAAGCATACGTTGTCATTATCGGAAAAGGAAGCAAGATCCGCACTCTTTACCTGTTGCCAAAAGTTGTTGCACATTTAACAAGGTACTTAAGAGAGTTCCATGGGGAAACGCCTGATCCGGAGGCCTATGTTTTTTATTCGAGGAACACCGGAAGTCACGGAAAAATGACTCAGCCTGCCATCAGCAAGATGCTGAAAAAGTATGCAAAGGCAGCCCATGAAAACTGCAGAGATGTGCCACTGGATCTCCATGCCCATCAATTCAGGCATTCGAAGGCTTCTCACTGGCTGGAGGATGGAATGAATATCGTACAGATCTCCTTTTTGCTTGGCCATGAGCAGCTCCAGACTACGATGATCTATCTTGACATCACAACTGAGGAGAAAGCAAAAGCACTTGCTACTTTAGAAGATGAGAACGATAAAAAAGTATCTGCAAAATGGAAAAACTCTGACGGCTCTCTCGTAAATTTCTGCGGTGTCCGAAAGAAAGGATAAAAATAAAATCCAAACCTTTTCAGATCTTATTTATTGCATTTCCTGCATCATCTGCAAAAGGTTTGGATTTTATTTAAGTTTGGATATC
>JAUNGB010000179.1 GCA_030524715.1 Eubacteriales bacterium
TCATGTGAAATTCAAGGCAGCTGAACTCTTCACAAACAAGTATGGCATATCTTTCCCCAATTTCTGGTAATTTAAGCTGTGGGAGGTTTCCCGCCCCCGGCTCTCGCCGGTATTGTAAGTGTCTATGGTTTCTTTCCCCAGGGTAGCCGCCAGCTCCTTCAAAGTAGTCGGCTCCTTCCCTCCCAAAAATACAGAACAGTCCATATTCCCGATAATTGTGTCCGCATTGTCCTTATAGATCGCCTTTAGCTGGCTCTGCGCCTGCAGCACCAGGCAGGCCGACACCTCCCTGGAGCGGATGGTTGCCACCAGCTTTTCCAGCCTTGGGATCTGGCCGATATTAGCCGCCTCATCAATCAGGCAGCGCACATGAACCGGCAGCCTGCCGCCATACACATCGTCCGCTTTTTCACAGAGCAGATTAAACAGCTGGGTATAACACATGGAAATCAAAAAATTAAAACTGTCATCTGTGTCAGACATAATCAGGAACAATGCTGTTTTCCTATCTCCCAGGGTATCAAGTTCCAGTTCGTCATAAGCCGTTACTTCCCTCAGTTCCTCAATATCGAACACTGCCAGTCTTGCGCCACAGGAAATTAAAATAGACTTCGCCGTTTTCCCCGCCGCCAGCTTATACTTTTTGTACTGCCGGACCGCAAAGTGGTTCGGCTTCTCCGCCTCCAGCGCATCAAACATCAGGTCAACCGGATTTTTAAATTCCTCATCGTCCTCCCGCACTTCCATCGCATTGATAAACTCAATCAGTGTCGAGAAGTTCTGTTCTTCCACCGGGGCTTCATAGTGGATGTAACCGATCAGGGCGCAGTATAGGAGGGTCTCTGCTTTGGTCCAGAACTCATCCCCGCCCTTCTGCTCTCCTTTCGTATTTGCAATCAATGTGGTGACAAGCTTCAAAATATCCTTCTCCGAATGGATGTAGGCAAAGGGGTTATAATGCATCGACTTTTTAAAATTGATGGTATTCAGCACCTTGATCCGGTATGGCTCATAAACCGTTTTCCCGTTTTTATCCTTCACCGGCTTCCCATCCTTCCCGGCCTTTGGCGCTCCCCTCTGCAGCATCTTCCCGCACTCCACCAGAATCGTACCCTTCGGATCCGTGACAACATAACTGCTGTGCATCTGCATCAGGTTCGGCTTCAGCCAGAAGCGGGTCTTTCCGGAACCGGAGCCGCCGATAATCAGGACGTTTTTATTGCGCGCTGTTTTCGGGTTCTTCGGCCTGCTGTTCATCGTAAGCCGCTCTGTCTGGGTAAGAATGATGTTATTGGCAAACACCGGGTCAATGTAGGGCGCGATATCAGCTGCGGTTCCCCAGCGGGCAGAACCGTACTCCACGTTATGCCGGTATTTCTTTGCGTTTTTCCCTTTCACATAAACGGCCAGACGCACAGCAGCACCAAACAGGATACCAATCAGGATATCCGTTGGATAAAAGCTGGGGAATGGGGTCCGGAAGGCTGCATCAAATGCCGCACTGATATGGAGCATTTTTTCTGAAAAATCGGTTCCTTCTGCAATCCTCCATACTGCCCCCAGCTTCGTAGCGAAAAGCCCCAAAAGCACATAAGGCGCATTCAGCAGGATAAGCCGCTTTGTCCTCTGGTCCATCACCGCTCCCGCTCCTTCCGTTTCGTCCTGTCATGGACAGCGTTCTTAACCATTTCCTTAAACTGCCCCAGCCGTTTCAGCACAGAAGGCCGTGATGCCTTCCTGATCTTCTTTGAGGAATATTCAGAAAAGGCCGCAGTCAACGCATCCGCATCCCGGGCTTTAAAAAAGATCAGGTACTTCGGCGGCAATGCGCTGCGGTCCTTCCTTACCGCATAATCCACCCCATATTTCCGGGCGATCCGGTCAAAATCCCGGATGGAGGGGTCTGTAATCTCAATGTTGGAAACTCCCTGGTTCTGCCCGACCAGTTCCTTCACCGTCTGTTTCCCCTTTGGTTTTACGGGCGCATCCCGTCCCTTCTGCACTTTTTTCTCCTTGCGGTGCGCCATATATTTCGCAACCGCCGAGTGCAGAAGCCTTCCGGAAAATTTAGTCCCGCTAACGATAAGGGTGACCGTCCTGTTTTCCACTTCCTCCTGCATGGTTCATCAACTCCCTTCTGGCAGGCAACAAAAAAAGACAGCCTTTAGCTGCCGTACAGATCATGGTTTACCAGTGACGAATAATAATTGCTGATCGTGGCCGGAGCATTGAACAGAACCGTCAGGATATACTGCTTGATATTTTTTACCTTTGTCGTATTTTCCTTCAGGCAGGAAAGCACAAACTGGATATGCCCCATGTCCAGCTTCAAAAGCCTCGCCTTTACTACTTCATGAGGAAAATCACTTCCAGCCACCCGTGTATATTTCCGTTTCGCACAGGCCACTTCAAGCATCAGCTCAACAATCTCGTCAATCATCTTCTGTTCATACGGATAATCATTTAGCAGGCTCTCATAGCCGATGTTCTCACAGATCAATTCCCGATAGGCTTTTATCTCATCCACAGAGGTATAGCCCCTTCCCTTCCTGTCCGGCGGTTCATCCGCCGTTCCCCTTTTTCCGGAAGGAAATGAATCGTTATTTTCTCTATCCGTATTTGATTTTTCTTTTCTTAGTTCCTTAGTATTTAATTGCGTTGGATTTTCCGGCAACGGTTTTCCCGTCACCGGATTTTCCGTTGTCGGATTTTCCGACGACGGTTTTTCCGACAGCGGTTTCCCAGAAAGCGGCTGCTTCTGAGACTCCACTTCTGCATTTCCCGTCTCCACCGGACGTTCATAAATAATATACTCATTCCCACTGAATTTTCCCTGTGCATCGGTGGTCTGGTGACGCCGGATGTATCCTGCCCGTTCCAGTTCATTCACCGCAGAACGGATTGCATCCTTGCTTTCCCTGTTGATACTGGACAGACCGGAAAGGGTATAATCCCAATCCTCCGGCAAAGACAGCATCTGCGATAAAAGGCCCTTTGCCTTTAATGACAGCCTCTTATCCCTTAAATGACAATTACTCATAACGGTGTAATCCCGCGTCCTTTCCACACGAAATACAGCCATTGGCTTCACTCCTTCCAAAATAGGCATAAAAAATCCGCAGCGTCAAATAAACTGCGGTCCATCAATCAGGTACAATAAAAATCGGATATCCATATTTATCAAAATACAGGATAGAATACTCTTCCTCCGCCGGTTCCAGTGATTTTTCCAGACCTCCTACGATCTCCGAGCATCTGTCAGCATCCATCTCACATACAGCCTGGAACCGCTCATACACCGCCTCCCGTATATCTTTCTGGAAATGTATATCTAACCCTTTCCGCTTTTTATGTTTCATAATACGGTGCCTCCCATTCATACTGCTCACAGCACATATCCTGGAACAGCTGTGCCATCTCTTC
>JAUNGB010000180.1 GCA_030524715.1 Eubacteriales bacterium
CAAGCTGCAGGAGAATGTATCTGACCTCCGGGCTGATGTCACCGGGCTCCAGAAAGATGTATCTGTACTCCGGACTGATGTCACCGGACTTCAGAAGAATGTTGCAGACCTTCGTCTCCATCTGGAGAATGTAACTGACAGAAACATACAACTCCTTGCAGAAAGTCACGCATTCTATGTGGACAGGTATTCTAAAGTACAGGAAGTCTCAGACAAACAATATGTCTACTATATCAAAGTCAATTATCTGGCGGAAGATGTAGACATCCTCAAGCGTGAAATGAAATTACTGAAGAGCAGGATTGCCATGCCGTAATCTGCTGACTTTTTTACATAAGATAAACGAAACAGTCAAGGTTCATAAATCAGTCAAACTTTATAAGAAACTCTGTGGATCCGGATATCCAGGTTCACAGAGTTTCTTATTGCCATAGCGTATTGAAAATTCATTCCAGCAATCTGCATCCCCAAAATTGGAATACATCTTGCAGAAAGTAATTTTCAAACATGCTCTAGTAAAGATTTTTTCAACTGTGCAGTCGCAATCCCCCATAAAAAACAGAGGACTCAGAATTGTCTGAATCCCCTGCCTTAAGACCTTTATTAGTCTTCTACTTTAATGATTTCTTTTTTATTGTAGCTTCCACAAGCCTTGCAAACTCTGTGAGGCATCATAAGAGCACCACATTTGCTGCATTTTACTAAGTTCGGAGCGCTCATTTTCCAGTTTGCTCTTCTCTTATCACGTCTTGCTTTAGATGATTTGTTCTTTGGACAGATGGACATACGTTACACCTCCTTAAATTTACTAAATATATCACTGATAGCTGCCATGCGGGGATCCTTTGGCTCATCTGCGCAATCACAGGGGCCGTCGTTAAGATTCTTCCCACACTGGCTGCATATCCCTTTGCAGTCCTCTTTGCACAGAACCTTCAAAGGCCAGCTCATCAGTACCTCAAGATAGACCAGCCGGTCCACATCCAGGTCCATACCTGTGAGATAGCTTTTTTCATCCAAATCATGAATCCGCTCTTCATCCGTAAGCTTCATATCCAGCTTCCTCTTAAAAGAAAGAGAAATGCAGACAGGCACTTCCTTCAAACAGCGGTCACAGGGAATCCCGACTGTGATATCTCCCGCACCCTCTATTTCAAGAACTTTATTGCCTGTATTGGTAATGGTCAGCTCTATCGGATTCTTGTGAAGAATCGGAAAGCTTCCCGACTGGAAGGTAATGATATCCATCTCAAACGCAGCGGAGTACTGGACACATTTCCCATCACAGGATGAAATTTCTGATAAATGTATCTGCATAATTATCTCCTATCCACACCTAATAAATTATACATATCCCGCCAGTATTTGTCAACGAATATTTCCGCGGTTTCAAAAGAAAAATCGGATTTTTTCCGGAAATCTATCCTTTTGCCCCCAAAAAGGGTGCGCCGATATCCGGAGCACCCTTCCTGTAAACAGCAAATTCTTATACCAGTGCTACTGTCTCTCTGCAAATAGCAAGCTCTTCGTTGGTCGGAATTACTGCAACCTTTACTTTGGAATCTGCGGTGGAAATTACGATTTCTTCGCCGCGGGTATTGTTTGCCACTGCATCTAAAGTGATTCCAAGGTATCCAAGATAAGAGCATACAGTCTCACGTACATTTCCTGCATTTTCACCGATACCGGCGGTAAATACGATAGCGTCAACGCCGTTCATAGCTGCTACATAGCCGCCGATAAATTTAGCGATACCGTAGCAAAGAACGTCGTATGCATTTTTAGCGTCTTCGTTTCCGGCTTCAATTGCCGCATCAATGTCACGCATATCACTGGATACGCCGGACATACCCTGAAGACCGGATTTTTTGTTAAGTACGTTCATGATACCTGCAATATCCAGGTTTTCTTTCTTTGCGATATATTCCATAATAGCCGGGTCGATATTACCGGAACGCGTTCCCATAACAACGCCCTCCAATGGGGTAAGGCCCATAGTGGTATCTACGCATTTTCCGTCTTTGACAGCGCTGATGGAGGAACCGTTGCCAAGATGGCATACGATAACCTTGGAGTTATCCTTATCAAGGCCAAGGAACTCAACTGCACGTTTGGAAACAAAGCTGTGGGAGGTTCCGTGGAAACCATATCTTCTTACTTTATATTTTTTGTAGTATTCGATCGGCAGGCCGTACAGATAAGCCTTTGCCGGCATTGTCTGATGGAAAGCAGTATCAAATACGCCAACCTGCGGTACCCCCGGCATTAATTCCGCACATACACGGATACCGATAAGGTTCGCCGGGTTATGAAGCGGTGCAAGATCGTTGCACTCTTCTACTGCTGCGATCATCTCGTCTGTGATGACTGCGGAGGATGCAAATTTCTCGCCGCCGTGTACGACACGGTGACCGATAGCGTTTACCTCCTGAAGGCTTGCGATAGCGCCTGTCTTGTCGTTAGTAAGAGCGTCCAGAACCATCTGGATAGCTTCTTTATGTGTAGGCATCGGAGCTTCTGTGATTTCTTTGTCACAGCCGGATTTCTGGTATACCAGTCTTCCGTCGATACCGATTCTCTCACAAAGGCCCTTTGCAAGAACTGCCTCTGTATCGGAGTTGATAAGCTGATATTTTAAAGAGGAACTTCCACAGTTAATTACCAATACATTCATGATTTTTACTCTCCTGATTTATCTTTCTTATTTATCTGCTGCCTGGCACTGTACGGCTGTGATTGCAACAACGCCTACAATGTCGTCTGCGGAGCATCCGCGGGACAGGTCGTTTACAGGCTTTGCAATACCCTGGGTAACAGGTCCGTAAGCTTCTGCCTTCGCGAGACGCTGTGCCAGCTTGTAGCCGATGTTTCCTGCATCCAGATCCGGGAAGATCAGGACGTTAGCTTTACCTGCCACACTGCTGCCCGGCGCCTTGGAAGCGCCTACGCTTGGAACGATGGCAGCGTCAAGCTGGAATTCGCCGTCCAGCTTCAGCTCCGGATGTTCTTCCTTTGCGATTCTGGTAGCTTCTACTACTTTGTCTACGTCTGCGTGTTTCGCGCTGCCCTTGGTGGAATGGGAAAGCATTGCAACAACTGGCTCTTCCTGAACGAGAAGCTGGAAAGATTCTGCTGAGGAAGCTGCGATAGCTGCCAGTTCTTCCGGATTCGGGTTCTGAACCAGACCAGAGTCGCCGAATACGAATGCGCCGTTTGCGCCGTATTCGCAATCCGGAACAACGATTAAGAAGAATGCGGAAACAAGCTTGGTTCCCGGTTTTGTCTTCAGGATCTGCAGACATGGTCTTAAGGTATCTGCGGTAGAGTGGCATGCGCCGGAAACCATACCGTCAGCATCGCCCATTTTTACCATCATAACACCATAGTATAAATACT
>JAUNGB010000009.1 GCA_030524715.1 Eubacteriales bacterium
GAAAACAGAATGGATTTTCCCGTCAACTGTCGTATTTATTCAGGTGCGCTTTTATTATAATTTTTACAGATTTGAAGTTACAAGGTCCAGAAGCTTCTGATACTGCGGCGGCGAAATGCAGACCTTGCCCTTCACCGTACTGATAAAATCCTCTGATTTTAACGAGCGGATATGACGTTCGATGGTGCGTGGGCTGACGCCAAGAAACGTGCCGATCGTTTCATGGGTTTCCTGAATTTTGACAGGGCCGCTGCCTGTAAGTGACAGGGAGGTGAACTCCATATTATAGCGGTCTATGAAATACTTTGCCAGATTGATTTTGGGAGCGCTTGTCTGGCAGTTGGCGGAAAAGTCGGCAGTATAGTGCAGGCGTGTTACCAGGTTTTTCAGGACAAAATTTACGAAACAGGGATAATTGCGCAGCCAGCTTCTGAAAGTGCTGTCATCCAGTTCAGCGACAATTACCGGGGTGCAGGACTTTACGGAAGCGATGTATCGCATACTGTTTAAAATGCTTTCGGAAACCCCGATCACATCCCCGAGCGTAAGCTTCAGAGTGATGTTTTCGGTACCGTTGTCCAGTTGGTTTATTACATCGCAGATGCCGTCCAGAACAATAAAAACATGTTGATAGAGCTGGCCTTTCAGCGCCAGGGCTTCACCTGCTTCAAATTTTCGTATTACGAGTTTGTCCGTTTCCGCTCTGGGGATTTCGGCAAGCCAGTTGTAAAGTCGGGAATAATATGTATTCAGATCCTGCATGGCAAAAAGCCTCCTTTGATGAATATATATCTTCTCGCACCGTTTATACCATAGATGTAAACGGCGGCTTCTTAACAAACAGTATACCATAAAAAACAGAGAAAGAAAGGCAAAAAGGTGATTGAAAATGAGTTTAGTAATTCCTACTCCACACATCGAAGCAAAAAAGGGAGATTTCGCAAAAACAGTTCTGATGCCGGGCGATCCGCTGCGTGCGAAATTTATCGCGGAAACCTATCTGGATGAGGTGCGCTGCGTGAATCAGGTAAGGGGAATGTATGGCTTTACCGGAAAATATAAGGGAAAAGAAGTGTCAGTTATGGCAAGCGGTATGGGAATGCCTTCTATGGGAATCTACTCCTATGAACTGTTCCATGGCTATGATGTGGAAAATATCATCCGCATCGGCACGGCCTGCTCCATGTCTGAGAAACTGAATGTGAAGGATATTGTCATCGCTATGGGCGCATGCACAGATACTAATTTTGCAGGTCAGTTCCGCCTTCTGGGTAACTTTGCCCCAACCGCGTCCTACAGCCTGCTCCGCAAAGCGGTAGAGGAAGCGGAAAAGAGAGAAGGACTGCATTTTGAGGTGGGAAATGTATACTCCCATGATGCCTGGAGGTACTGGCGGCGAAAGCATGTGAGACAGGTATGGGGGCAAGGGTTTCCGCAAGCCATACAACAGCTATGCACTCTTACAATAATGCGTACTGCAGCAAGCTGTTTCAGGTACTTTCCATGAGTGGAATCAATATCATCACAAAAAATTACAAGAAATTTTATGAAAAAGAACTAAAAACAGGTAAATATATACAATCAAGGACATATGTCCTTGGGGAAAAATGGTGAAAAATATATAATCTTTGACTAGAGGCGATAAATTCCATGGAAAAAATGAAACTCTTACCAAAAAAAGAACAGGATTATATGAAACAGCTATTTAAAAACTGCACAAAAGAAATCAGAGAGAATATGTTTTACATCGAGGTTAAAAAAGGACAGAACTTCATTGCCGCGGGAGAAGAATGCAGGAACATTTTTATTATTCTCAGCGGGCGGACAAGAGGGATCGATATGCAGATCCAGGGGAAGGTTTATATGTTTAAAGAATTCGGTCCCGGAAGAATCCTCGGCGAATTTGAATGCCTGTCAGGAATCCCGAAGTACAGCATTACGGTTCAGGCTGTTACGGATTGTACGCTCTGCGTCATTCCGGCAGGTCTGTATTTGCGGTGGATGCGGAAGGATGGAGACGCGCTGTTTATGCGGACGCAGAAGCTTCTGCTTGAATTGACCTGGCAGACGATGGAGGACAGGAAATATATTCTTCTAAACTGTAGTGACCGCCTGATTTTATATCTGATCGAACAGTATGAACGACGGCAGAGGCAGGAAATACTAGTAATGGAAAAGAGCAGGGAAGAGCTTGCAGATGTGACCGGATTTTGCGTAAAAACCATTAATCGTAATATAAAAACACTGCAGGATAAAGGTTTTCTTTCTGTTGTGGCAGGGAAGATAGCCGTTTCAAAAAGTCAGTATGAAATGATGCAGCAATATACAGAAGAAACGCTTTTTTGAACGCACAAGGTCGCGCAGTAACCTGCGTTCATGAGCATGCAGCAAAGCGGAATGTGAATGTCCGTTTTAGCGATTGCTGCGGATCATACCAGGGATTGTAAGGAGGTTGGCATGAAGAAAAAATGTCTTGTAATGACAGCGTTGGCGGCAGCCGCGGCAGTTCTGGCAGCGGGCTGCGGCATTCCGCAGAAAGATACTACAAAGTTTAAAGTAGCGACCATTACCGATACGGGCGGCGTAAACGACCAGGCATTCAACCAGTTGGCATGGGAAGGCCTGCAGGAATTCGGGGAGGAAACCGGAGCCGAGGTCAGTTATCTTGAATCCAAGCAGGCATCGGATTATTTCACAAATCTGGACCGGGCCACGGACGGCTTTAACGACCTGATCTGGGGAACCGGATTTGCCATGGCGGATTCTATAGTAACGGTAGCAAAAATGAACCCGGATATTTCCTTTGCCCTGATCGATAATGAGATCAAGGACGCGCCCTTTAACGTAACGTCCGTTACCTTCCGGGCGGCAGAACCCTCCTTCCTGGTGGGATATATTGCCGGAAAAACCACAGAGACTGATAAGGTAGGTTATGTAGGGGCAGTAAGAACGGAGACGAGCATGCAGTTTGAGTACGGATATGCGGCAGGAGTGGCTTATGCCGCACAGGAACTTGGAAAAGAGATTCAGGTTTCCGTACAGTTAACAGAGAGCTATGCGGATGCGGCAAAGGCAAAAGCAGTGGCAGGTAAGATGTATTCCTCCGGCTGTGACGTGATCTTCCACGCGGCGGGCGGCGCAGGCTACGGGGTCATTGAGTCGGCTAAAGAATGGGGAAAATACGTGATCGGGGTAGATAAGGATCAGTCCTACCTGGCGCCGGACAATGTGCTGACCTCCGCCCTTAAAAATGTAAATGTGGCCATCGGAATCGTTTCAAAAATGGCAATGGACGGTGAAGAAATCGGCGGGAAGACTCTGGATTACGGCCTTGAGGAAGGTTGCGTGGGTATTCCGGAGGAAAACCCGAATCTGGACCCGCAGGTTCAGGAGGATACCATGAAGCTGAAGGAGATTATTCAGAGCGGAGAGATCGTTCCTCCGGCAAATGAGGAAGAATATCAGAGCTTTATAAGCGAAAGGGGGCTTTATGATGGAAAGCAGTAAGGATTATGCAGTACAGATGCGGGATATCACCATCCATTTCGGCTCTCACTGCGCATTAAATAAAGTAAAACTTGATGTAAAAAAAGGTTCCGTCCATGCGATCCTGGGAGAAAACGGAGCAGGAAAAACGACTCTGATGAACATCCTTTACGGCCTGTACCAGAAGGATTCAGGAGAAATTTATCTGAACGGCCAGAAGCAGGAGATCAAGAATCCAAGCGCTGCCATTGCGAAAGGAATCGGCATGGTACATCAGCACTTTATGCTGGTGGAGAATTTTACGGTAACACAGAATATTATTCTGGGAAGCGAAACCGTAAAGGGCTTCGGGATTCTGGATATGCAGCGCGCTAAAAAAGAAGTGGAAGATATTGTGGAGAAATACGGGCTTCAGGTGGATCCGGACGCGGTGATCTCCGATATTTCCGTGGGTATGCAGCAGAGGGTTGAAATCCTTAAGGCGCTGTACAGAGGCGCGGAAATCCTTATTCTGGACGAGCCGACGGCAGTTCTGACGCCCCAGGAAATCGATGAGCTGATCCACATTATGAAGAAGCTCATTTCCGACGGAAAAACCATCATCATTATCACCCATAAACTGAAGGAAATCAAGAAATCCGCAGACTACTGCACGATCATCCGCAGGGGCGAGTATATTGATACGGTTGCGGTACATGACGTCAGCCAGGAAGAACTGGCAGCTATGATGGTAGGGCGTAAGGTACGTCTGGAAGTGGAAAAATCTCCTGCAAAATTCGGGGACGTTGTGTTTGAAGTATCCAAGGTCTGTGCAAAGGATGACAGAGGCGTCGGCGCCCTGAATAATCTGTCTTTTAAAGTAAGGAAAGGGGAAATCTTCGGTATTGCCGGGGTAGACGGAAACGGGCAGAAGGAGCTGGTGGAGGTCATCACCAATCTTCGCCGTGTGGAAAGCGGAACCATTAAGATCCACGGGAAAGAAATTCAGAATACCACCACCAGAAATACCATGGATTCCAAAATCTCCACGATCCATGAGGACAGGCACAGAAGAGGGATCATCCCGGATTTTACAGTTGCGGACAATGTGGTCCTTGACAATTTCCGCAGCAGCGCATTTTCAAAACATGGGATTCTGGACCAGAAGGCCATCGGCGAGGCGGCTGAGGTGCTGCTGAAGGAATATGACGTAAGGCCGGACGGATGCAAGGATCTTTTGATCAGAGGACTGTCAGGGGGAAACCAGCAGAAGGTAATCATCGGCAGGGAAATTTCAAATAATCCGGATCTTCTGATCGCGGTGCAGCCCACACGGGGACTGGATGTGGGAGCAATCGAATATGTGCATAAGACACTGATCAGAGAGCGTGATAAAGGAAAGGCGATTCTTCTGATTTCGCTGGAATTGGACGAAATCCTCGGGGTTGCGGATTCTATCGGAGTTATTTACGACGGTTCCATTAATGTTGTGCTGGACAGAAGCGAAGCAAACGAAAAGAATATCGGGCTTTTGATGGCGGGAGGTACCTTACATGAATAAGACAATAGAGAAAATTTTGAGAAAGCCTATTACGGCTACGGTTGTATCGATCCTTTTTGGCTTTATTGTAGCCGCTTTGATCCTGGCGGCGGCAGGGTATAATCCTTTTTCGGCTTTTGCGTCACTGCTCCGGGGAACTCTGGGACGGCCCAAGTACATTGCCAATGTGCTGATAAAGGGAACGCCGATCATCATTACCGGCCTTAGTATTGCTTTTGCATATAAAATGGGCCTGTTTAACATCGGGGCGGAAGGACAGTATGTGGTAGGCTCCATCGCGGCTACGGTTGTGGGTATTATCTGCGATCTTCCGCCGGTGCTTGAGATTCCGCTGATTCTTCTGGCGGGAGCCGCGGCAGGCGCTCTTTACGGGGGAATTGCAGGTTATCTGAAGGCCAGATTCGGTATCAATGAGGTTATTACGACTATTATGCTGAACTGGATCGCTCTGTACTTATGCAACTTTATTTCTCAGATACCGCCGTTCTTTAAATCAGGAACCACCGGTACCTATGCCATTCATGAATCAGGCTATACAGTGCTGCTGTCAAAATGGAAAACATCTGAGGCCGCGGCGGAGTTTATGGCGGAACATCCGCTGATCGGAGATATGATGAGAACGGACTTTAATATTGGGATTTTTATCGCCGTAATTCTGGCTTTTGTGATTTCCTTTTTCCTGTTCCGTACTGCGAAAGGGTATGAGCTGAGGGCGGTAGGATTTAACAAGGACGCCGCGGAATTTGCGGGGATTTCCGTAAAGAAAAATATCATCCACACTATGCTGATCGCAGGCGCTCTTTCCGGGCTTGCCGCAGCTCTTAATATTACGGGAATCAATCCTCACAATATTTCCCATCTTGCCATGTTTGAGCAGAATGGTATGAACGGAATCGCGGTGGCGTTTATTGCGGGAGGCTCTCCCATCGGATGTATCTTCTCCGGACTGCTTTTCGGCGGATTATTATACGGGGGACAATCCATTCAGTATGATATCGGGGCTCCGTCAGAAATCATTAATATTATGATCGGAACTATCGTATTTTTTGTAGCGCTGACAAAGATTTTGCCGACACTGGCAGATCGCTTTGCAAAGAGAGGTGGAAGCAATGCTTAATACATTATCATTATTGATCGGAATCACTCTGATGTATTCCACACCGTTTGTGTTCGGAGCCCTGGGCGGCGTAATATCCGAGCGGTCAGGGGTCATGAACATCGGAATCGAAGGTATGATGACAGTGGGTGCGTTTACCGGCGCGACGGTGGGGTATTATACAGGCAGCCCGCTGGCCGGCGTACTCTGCGCAGCGGCGGCCGGAGGCGTAATGGCGGCGCTCCACGCGGTGGCGGCGATTACCTTTAAGGCGGACCAGACGATTTCCGGCTGCGCCATAAATCTTCTGGGACCCGGCCTGGCGCTGTTCTTATGCCGTCTTGCCTTTGACGGAGCGACCATGTCTATGCCTGTAGAAAATAAAATCCCGAAAATTTTCGGCAGCAACATGACGGGAGTTATGGCAAATCTGAATGTAAGCGTGATCACAGTGCTCGCACTTGTTGCCGCGGTTCTTATGTGGTTTGTTCTGTATAAAACAAAATGGGGGCTGCGTATCTGTGCCGTTGGCGAACAGCCGGCAGCAGCCGATACTTTAGGAATCAATGTATATAAAACCCGGTATGTCTGCGTGATCATTTCAGGAATGCTGGCCGGAATTGCCGGGGCATCGATCACAGTGGATATCGTGGCACAGTTCACGCCGACTGCTGTAGCGGGACAGGGATTTATCGCGCTTGCCGCCGTTATTTTCGGTAAATGGAAGCCCATCGGTACCTACTGCGCCTGCCTGATCTTCGGACTTGCACAGGCTCTGACGGTCGTTCTGGGAGGCGGTGCCATTGCGATCCCATCTGCGTTACTGGCAATGCTGCCTTACGTACTGACCATTGTGATCCTGATCCTGTTCGTAGGAAAATCAGTGGCGCCGAAGGCAAACGGTATTGCATATGAAAAAGGAAAACGATAAAATAAAAAGAAAAATGAAATAAAGAAAAGAATAAACATAGAAAGAAAGCTGTTTGAAAAGAAGGAAATACAAGTCGCGCGGCGGCCTGCGTTCATGAGCATGAAGTAAAGCAGAATGCGGACGAACGCTTTATAAAAGATATACAAAGGAAACCAATAAAAAGTGGTAAAAGAAAATTATAAAAAGTGGTAAAAGAAAGGAAGTAAAAATATGTTTTATGATAAGGTAAAAGAATCTGCGGATTATATTAAAGGGAAGATCAGCGAGCTGCCGTCTGTGGGAGTAATCCTGGGCAGCGGTCTGGGCGGCCTGGTAGATATCATGGAGGAAAAAACAGTGATCCCGTATAAAGAGATCCCCAATTTCCCACAGTCCCACGTAGCGGGACATGCAGGCAACCTGGTGATCGGAAGAATCGGAAACGTAATTGCAGCGGCTATGCAGGGAAGATTCCATTTCTACGAAGGGTTTGAAATGAAAGAGGTAACGTATCCCATTTATGTGATGAAAATGCTGGGAATTGAAAGCCTGATCGTGACAAATGCCTGCGGCGGCATTAACGCATCCTTTGTTCCGGGCGACCTGATGATCCTCACAGATTACATCAACATGCTTGGAATCAACCCGTTGATCGGACCAAATGACGAGCGTTTCGGCGTCCGTTTCCCGGATATGTCCGAGGCATATTCCCATGAGCTGACCGAGAAAGCGGAGCATATTGCGGAAGAGCTGGGAATAGCTTATAAAAAGGGCGTTTATGCGATCTTCTCCGGCCCGTGCTATGAAACGGCAGCGGAAATCCGTGCATATGAAAGACTGGGCGCAGACGCCATCGGCATGTCCACCGTGCCGGAAACCATCGTGGCAAATTATCTTGGGATGAAGGTGCTTGGAATCGCCTGCATTACAAATATGGCCACCGGAATCGCGAAGGAAAAGCATACCCATGAGGAGGTTGTCCGTATTGCGAACGAAAGCAGCGAAAAGCTGTGTAACTGGGTTAAGAAGATCATGACTGACTGGCAGGAGTAAGAACTATGAAGAAATATAAGAGAGTGTTTTTGATCGTAATGGATTCCCTTGGTGTTGGAGCGCTTCCCGATGCGGCTGATTACGGAGACGCCGGAACAGATACCCTGGGGCATATATCGGAATCTGTAAAAGAATTTCATATCCCGAACCTGCAAAAGCTTGGGATGGCAAATCTTCATCCTCTTGTGCAGGTGGATCCTGTGGACAGCCCGAAAGGATATTTTACCAGATTAAAAGAGGCAAGCTCCGGAAAGGATACCATGACAGGACACTGGGAGATGATGGGGCTTCATATTACGAAACCTTTCAAGACATTTACGGAGAATGGATTTCCCAAAGAGCTTCTGGATGAGCTTTCCGCAAGAACCGGCCGCGTGATTATCGGAAATAAGAGCGCCAGCGGCACGGAGATCCTGGAAGAGCTTGCGGAGGAAGAAATTGCCACAGGACATATGATCGTATATACCTCCGCGGACTCTGTTCTCCAGATCTGCGGAAACGAAGAAACCTTTGGTCTGGATGAATTGTACCGCTGCTGTGAGATCGCAAGAGAAATCACCATGAAGGATGAGTGGAAGGTCGGCCGTGTAATTGCAAGACCTTATATCGGAAAGAAAAAGGGTGAATTTAAGCGGACAAGCAACCGTCATGATTATGCGCTGAAGCCATACGGACAGACGGCGTTGAACGCTTTAAAGGATGCCGGGCTGGATGTGATCTCTGTTGGTAAGATCTTTGATATTTTTGACGGAGAGGGCCTTACGGAATCCAACAAATCCAAAAGCTCCGTACACGGCATGGAGCAGACCATTGAAATTGCAAAGAGGGATTTTACAGGGCTTTGTTTTGTAAATCTGGTTGATTTTGACGCTCTTTGGGGGCATCGTCGCGACCCGCAGGGCTATGCGCAGGAAATTGAAAAATTTGACGTGAAATTAGGCGGGCTTCTTGAGCTTTTGCAGAAGGACGACCTTCTGATTATCACAGCCGATCATGGAAATGACCCCACCCATACAGGAACGGATCATACACGTGAGCACGTGCCGTTTATCGCATATTCTCCGTCAATGGAGGGCAGCGGTAAGCTGGAGGGAATGGAAACCTTTGCAGTGATCGGAGCGACGATCGCGGACAATTTTGAGGTTCCAATGCCGGAAGGAACCATCGGATACTCCATTCTTAAAAAAATAGTTTAACGGCGAAAGATTGGCGGAATTAATTGATGCAGCCCTGGCGGTAGCCAGGGCTGCGTGCCTTTTCTATTTTCTTTTATATTATAATGAATTTTTCTGATTATGCAATTAGTGCTTGCTAATGAAGATATTTTCTGATAACATACTGAAAAACTTTAAGTAGTGGGGAGGGAAAAACAATGCATGTCATTATATGTGACGATGAGAAAATTACATGTGCGGAATTGGAAAGGATATTAACAGAATATTCTTCTGAACGAGGAGTTAAATTACAGACAGATGTTTTCTTCTCAGGGGATGCACTAATTGATTATTTGTATAAAGAGGAAGCTCCGGATATTCTTTTTTTAGATATTGAACTGCCGGGAGTCAATGGAGTAGTTGTTGGCGATTATGTCAGAAGGATACTGGAAAATGAGCAGATATTTATTGTTTATATCTCTTCCAAAGAGCAGTATGCACTACAGCTTTTCAAGAACCGGCCGTTCGATTTTCTGGTGAAACCATTAAATGCGGAAAAGATATTCCGTGTACTTGATAATATTTACCGGATCGTCGGAAAAAGTAATTGCGATTTTGAGTATCAGAATAAAGGGATTACGTATCGGGTACAGTATAGGGATATTCTTTACTTCCAAAGTATCGGCAGGAAGATAAATATTGTACTGAGGCAGGAAACAAAGGGCTTTTATGGGAAGCTGACAGATGTGGAAGCAAAGCTTCCAAAATACTTGTTCCTAAACATTCATAAATCATATCTGATCAATTTTAATTATGTGAAAGAATATACGTATGAGTGGGTAAAAATGGTTAATGGGGATATTTTGAATATAAGTAAAGCAAACAGAGCAGAAGTACGTAGGAAAATATTGGAGCGGGAAGCAAATGAACTTAGAAATTACTGATTTATTACTTGGATTGCTGGCAAATGGCGTACGGTTTTATGCAATAAAACGTTTTATAGATATTTTTTTGTCAAGAGATGAGTGTCGATGGAAGCATATATGGGTACTGTATGTGATCGCTTGTATTTGGACAAGCCTTATATACTGGCTGTTCATGTCGCCTACACTTAATATTATTTCAAATCTGATTGGATTTTTATTGTTGGTTTTACCGTATAGGGTGAAGCTTTCGAGAAAGCTGTTGGTTGCGTTCATGATTTACGTTGTAAATCTTTTGGTAGACAGTATCGTAGTAATTTCATTCACGAAATATATTGTAGGGGAACCGGTAAAACAGATATATGAATGCGTAACGAGTCTGGTAATATTATTAATTGCAATTTTGTTAGAACGTACTATTCTGGCAGAGAGGGATATTAATTTACCGATGTTTTACAGGATTGCCCTTTGTCTGGTTCCCGTTATTAGCATTGCCTGCATTTATTATATGGTTATGACTGCGATCGATCTGAAGATGACAGTAGTTGTTGTTGCTGCCAGCGTACTGCTTATAAATATATTGGATTTTTATTTGTACAACTCTCTTGTACAGTTTTGTTCTGCCCGCATGGAAAAGAAAATGTTCGAGCAAATGGTAGAAGTATATGCATACCAGCTCGATGTAGTTAGAGAGTCACAGGAGAGAGTGGTTGCATTGAGGCATGATATGAAGCATCATATTATTGAACTGTCCTCTATGATCAATGAAAATGAGAATCCGGAAATGATGAAATATTTACGTGATATGGGGAAGTTTATGTTGAATCCTGAAGAGCATGTTTCAACGGGAAATAAGGAGATTGACGGGGTACTGAATTATATGCTCCAAAAGGCGGACGCAGTTCTGTCACATGTAGATATAAAGATTAATGTACCGGAAAAGATTTGCTGGACAGATTTTAATATTTGTGTGATTCTCGGAAATCTGGTAGACAACGCGATCCGTGAGGCAAGTAAATCAAAAGAGAAGTATCTGGAAATAGATATTCAATCAAAACAGGGGATTATGTTAATCTTTGTAGAGAATAGTTATTCCGGTGAAATTGTAGAAGCCGATAATAAATTTAGAAGTTCACAAAAGGAGCTCGCAATTCACGGCATTGGACTTGAAAATGTAAAGAAGGTTGTTCAGGCAAATGGGGGAGAAATGAACATAGATTACGCGGATAACAGGTTTAAGGTACAGGTACTTTTATATTTATCGAACATCAAATAAATGTCTGCGACAGGAGGCCGGGAAAGGCTTCCTTTTTTATTCTAATGTCTAATTTTATCAAAATCGTGGTCCATTTTTTACAAGTGGGAAATTTCCGGAAAATAATGTGATATGATGCGGCTATCAAATGAAAAGGAGGCAAAAGATATGGGCAAAAAAATGTCTGGGTGCTGTAGGAAGATAATTGGAAATTTGGCTAAGAAAGTGGCGGAGAGGGATGCTCTGCCTATCAGGGGATGAAAGTATGAAAGGAATACGTCGATATCTGATAGCAGTTTTATGCGCTGTAGTTTTGTTTACAGGATGCGGAAAAAAGAACATGGGCGGGGAAACTTCGAACGAGATTGTAAATATAGAAAATGAGGAAGCCAGTAATATTGAAGAGGAAGGTTTTTTTCCGGCTTCTTACACGGGTGGTTCAGATATAGTAAAGTTTGATTGTACACTGGAAGTCCCTGCGGAGTTTGATCCTAAGAATTTTTATCTTCCGGAGATAACGGGGATGCAATATATAGATGGAGATGCGGTGTATAGAAATTATGTGGAGGGAGAGGAAATCAAGGAGACATATAATTATCCATCGGAAAAGGAAGGCGTGCCAGATGATAATGTTTATATATTTAATGATGATAGGACTGTTTCCGTAAGTGGTGTGGATGGATTTGGTTATTATGATCCGGAAGTGAGCAGATATCGTCAGGTAATGCGTGCAACAGAACGTGGAGCATCTCAGGAAGATTTCGAATTTGGTACAGGTGAAAGCTGCGTTGAACAGGTAAAAGAGGCTCTGAAAAACATCTCCTATCCGGTGGATGAGTTTGAGTTTTCATGGTTTTCGCTTAGCGGGGAAGAGCATGAAAAGCTGGAGCAGGAGGCGCTTCGAAATGGAGTTATCGGAGAAGAAAACCTGCAAGGCGACTGGACAGGTAAGGATGAATATGAAATTTATGCCTGGCAGATTTATGATGGACTTCCGGTATTTCCGCAATGGATGACAACCTCATTAACAAGGGCAGTGGAATCTTACCAGAAAGCTCAGGTGTCTGCTGTATTCACCTCAAATGGGATGGTTAATTTGGATGCTGACCCACCATATATATTTGAGAAAACGGACAAAACCGCTGATTTTTTGTCCTTTTCGGAAATAGCGAAAGCCGTAGAAGAGCGGTATAAAAAAATACTTACGGATTCTACTTATACGGTAAACAGGGCGAAATTAGCGGTAAGAGTTTATATTGATGAAAACCAGAAGTATAAAGCAGAACCTGTCTGGTATTTTGAAGTGGCAGATAATAATGGAGGAACAGAAATTCTATTATTTAATGCGGAATCCGGAAAAGAAATTTTTCTCAATTAGTTGTCTGAAGAATAAGAAGAAGCTGGCAAAGAAAGTGGCGGAGAGGGATGCCAACACCAGTTGTCCGTTCTTGGGCTATCAGCCGAAGCTGCCGAAATCCGTAAAGAAACTGAGAAAATTTTAAAACTGAAAGGAGAATTGAGAAAATGAAAGGATTAAAAAAAGCATTTTGCGTGTTTGGATATAGAACAGCTTAAGTAAGATACAGAATTAGAATATAAGAGGCAGAGGTAGTCCCGAAAACAAAAGAGGCTATCTCTGCCTATCAGAGGATGAAAGTATGAAAGGAATACGTCGATATCTGATAGCAGCTTTATGCGCTGTGATTTTGTTTACAGGATGCGGGAAAAAGAACACGGACGGTGAAGCTCCGAGCGAGATTGTAAATATGGAAAATGAGTCAGCTGGTGATATTGCAGAGGAAGAACTTTTTCCGGCTTCTTACATGGGTGGTTCAGAGATAGTAAAGTTTGATTGTACGCTGGAAGTTCCGGCAGAGTTTGATCCCAAGAATTTTTATCTTCCGGAGATAACAGGGATGCAATATATAGATAGCGATGCGGTGTATAGAAATTATGTGGAAGGAGAGGAAATCAAGGAGACATATAATTATCCATCGGAAAAGGAAGGCGTGCCAGATGATAATGTTTATATATTTAATGATGATAGGACTGTTTCCGTAAGTGGTGTGGATGGATTTGGTTATTATGATCCGGAAGTGAGCAGATATCGTCAGGTAATGCGTGCAACAGAACGTGGAGCATCTCAGGAAGATTTCGAATTTGGTACAGGTGAAAGCTGCGTTGAACAGGTAAAAGAGGCTCTGAAAAACATCTCCTATCCGGTGGATGAGTTTGAGTTTTCATGGTTTTCGCTTAGCGGGGAAGAGCATGAAAAGCTGGAGCAGGAGGCACTTCAAAATGGAGTTATCGGAGAAGAAAACCTGCAAGGCGACTGGACAGGCAAGGATGAATATGAAATTTATGTTTGGCAGATTTATGATGGACTTCCGGTATTTCCGCAATGGATGACAACTGCATTAACAAGGGCAGTGGAATCTTACCAGAAAGCCCCGGTGTCTGCTGTATTCACCTCAAATGGAATGGTTAGTTTGCATGGTGACCCACCATATATATTTGAGAAAACGGACAAAACCGCTGATTTTTTGGCTTTTTCAGAAATAGCGAAAGCCGTAGAAGAGCGGTATGAAAAAATACTTACAGATTCTACTTATACGGTAAACAGGGCGAAATTAGCGGTAAGAGTTTATATTGATGAAAACCAGAAGTACAAAGCAGAACTTGTCTGGTATTTTGAAGTTGCAGACAATAATGGAGGCACAGAAATCCTGTTATTTAATGCGGAATCCGGCACAGAAATTTTTCTTAATTAGTTATCTGAAGATTAGTGGTTATGTGATAAGAAAACAGAGGAGAAGGTATGAGAAGAGAACGAAAAAAGATATTTTGTTTATTGAGTATTACGATTGGATTATTGCTGTATCCAATTGCTGCAAATGCAGATACATATGCGTTTAATGTTACAACTCCGGCAAGCGAGTATTCCTACAGCGTAAAGAAAACAAATTCTGAACAAAAGTTTTATGTAAGAGGCGTTTCTTTTAGTAAATCGGGGAAATTATACTGTCGCTCTGAAAGTTGCGCTAATAGGAATGTTTACGGTCAGACGGCAATTTCTGCTGAAAATCCGGTTTCATCAGGAGAATATGTAAATTATGCGGCTCCAAATGGATTATATAGATTATCTTTTTATTCATCTGTGAGTGGACTTCAAGTAGTCGGGTATTATACACCGTAAAGTATAAGCATATTTGGATAAACTGGAAAAGGAAATTTACAGATGGGACGATTAGAAGAGAAATGGCTGTATGGATTTGCAGAAAAAATCAGTGCAAATAAAGACGAATATGAAGTAGTTCAATATGGACTTCACCAGAGTGTTTTGATAATGGTAAATTTTTTATCTATATTGATTTGCGGGGCATTCTGGGGAGAATTATTGTTTAGTTTGCTTTTATTTATGGTGATTTTTTTCCTGCGCCCATATGCAGGAGGCTATCATGCGGATACGGAGCTTAGATGCTATATGATATCTGTAGGGGCTATGAATGCTGCTATGTTTTTAAGAAAATCTGTGACAATATCAATAACTATTGAAATGGTGATGTATATAGGCGCTGTTTTATATATTTGGATAAATGCACCTTTGGAAAATCCTCAAAATGAATTGGAAGAAATTGAAATAGAGGAATATTCCCGGAAAGCAAATCAGATTTTACTGGTATGCAGTTTATTAACAGGACTAAGTCTTTATTTTAAAAACAGACTTTTTCTGGATGCCAACTATTACGGGATAATAATAGTTGCAACCGCAGTTTTAACCGGAAAATGGAAATATAAAAAGAAATCCTTGCCTACTATATAGAACAGTAGGCTGGGAAAGGCTTCCTGTTTTATTCTAATGTCTGATTTTATCAAAATTGTGGTCTGTTTTTTACAAGCGGGAAATTTCCGGAAAATAATGTGGTATGATGCGTCTATCAAACGAAAGGAGAATTGAGAAAATGAAAGGATTTAAAAAATTGTTTTGCGTGTTTGGAGCTGCTATGTGTCTGTTAGGGTCAACCGTGACTGCAAGTGCAGATACGATTCGGTTCGATGTTACATGTCCGGGCGATCCGTATTCTTATACTGTAAGAAAGGCTGACTCAGAACAGAGATTTTACGTGACGGGAACATCATTTAGTAAAAGTGGAAGGCTGTTTTGCACTTCCTATAAAGTTTCCGATCATAGTGTCAGCGGTTCGACATCGATTACGCCGTCCAGTCCGTCCTCTTCAGGTGTATATGGTAAATACGCGGCGCCAAACTTACTGTATGAGCTGTATACCACTTCATCTGTAAGTGGATTGAATGTAATTGGACGATATACACCGTGAGTAAAGTCTAATAATAAAATCTTAAACAATTCGATAAGTAGCTTAAGTAAGAGACAGAGATAACCGTGAAAGTAAAAGCGGTTATCTCTGCCTATCAGGGGATGAAAATATGAGAGGAATATGTCGATATTTGATAGCAGCTTTATGCGCTGTAGTTTTGTTTACAGGATGTGGAAAAAAGAACACGAGCGGGGAAATTTCGAACGAAACTTTAAATATAGAAAATGAGTCAGCCAGTGATACTACAGAGGAAGAGTTTTTTCCGGCTTCTTACACGGGTGGTTCAGATATAGTAAAGTTTGATTGTACGCTGGAAGTTCCGGCAGAGTTTGATCCCAAGAATTTTTATCTTCCGGAGATAACAGGGATGCAATATATAGATAGCGATGCGGTGTATAGAAATTATGTGGAAGGAGAGGAAATCAAGGAGACATATAATTATCCATCGGAAAAGGAAGGCGTGCCAGATGATAATGTTTATATATTTAATGATGATAGGACTGTTTCCGTAAGTGGTGTGGATGGATTTGGTTATTATGATCCGGAAGTGAGCAGATATCGTCAGGTAATGCGTGCAACAGAACGTGGAGCATCTCAGGAAGATTTCGAATTTGGTACAGGTGAAAGCTGCGTTGAACAGGTAAAAGAGGCTCTGAAAAACATCTCCTATCCGGTGGATGAGTTTGAGTTTTCATGGTTTTCGCTTAGCGGGGAAGAGCATGAAAAGCTGGAGCAGGAGGCACTTCAAAATGGAGTTATCGGAGAAGAAAACCTGCAAGGCGACTGGACAGGCAAGGATGAATATGAAATTTATGTTTGGCAGATTTATGATGGACTTCCGGTATTTCCGCAATGGATGACAACTGCATTAACAAGGGCAGTGGAATCTTACCAGAAAGCCCCGGTGTCTGCTGTATTCACCTCAAATGGAATGGTTAGTTTGCATGGTGACCCACCATATATATTTGAGAAAACGGACAAAACCGCTGATTTTTTGGCTTTTTCAGAAATAGCGAAAGCCGTAGAAGAGCGGTATGAAAAAATACTTACAGATTCTACTTATACGGTAAACAGGGCGAAATTAGCGGTAAGAGTTTATATTAATGAAAACCAGAAGTACGAAGCAGAACCTGTTTGGTATTTTGAAGTGACAGATAATAATAGTGGTACAGAAATCCTATTATTTAATGCAGAATCTGGAAAAGAAATTTTTCTCAATTAGTTGTCTGAAGAATAAGAAGAAGCTTTCTTTTTTATTTAATGTCTAATTTTATCAAAATCGTGGTCTATTTTTTACAAGTGGGAAATTTACGGAAAATAATGTGATATGATGCGACTATCAAACAAAAAGGAGGCAAAAGATATGGGCAAAAAAATGTCTGAGTGCTGTAGGAAGGTAATTGGCAATTTGGTTAAGAAAGTGGCGGAGAGGGATGCCAACACCAGTTGTCCGTTCTTAGGCTATCAGCCGAAGCTGCCGAAATCCGTGAAGAAACTGAGAAAATTTTAAAACCGAAAGGAGAATTGGGAAAATGAAAGGATTAAAAAAAGCGTTTTGCGTGTTTGGAACTGCTATGTGCCTGTTAGGGTCAACCGTGACTGCAAGTGCAGATACGATTCAGTTTAATGTTACATATCCGGGGGACCAGTATTCTTATACTGTAAGAAAAGCTGACTCGGAACAGAGATTTTATGTAACGGGAACATCATTTAGTAGAACAGGAAGACTGTATTGTACTTCCCATAAAGTTTCCGATCACAGTGTCAGCGGCTCTACATCCATTACACCGTCTAGCCCGTCCTCTTCAGGGGCATATGGTAAATATGCAAAAGCTAAAGAGCAATATGAGCTGTACACTACTGCATCAGTAAGCGGCTTGAATGTAATTGGACGATATACACCGTGAGTAAAGTGTGATAAAGGCCAGTAATAATTTATAGAACAGCTTAAGTAAGATACAGAATTAGAATATAAGAGGCAGAGGCAGTCCCGAAAACAAAAGAGGCTATCTCTGCCTATCAGGGGATGAAAATATGAGAGGAATACGTCGATATTTGATAGCAGCTTTATGTGCTGTAGTTTTGTTTACAGGATGTGGAAAAAAGAACACGAGCGGGCAAATTTCGAACGAAACTGTAAATATAGAAAATGAGTCAGCCAGTGATACTACAGAGGAAGAGTTTTTTCCGGCTTCTTACACGGGTGGTTCAGATATAGTAAAGTTTGATTGTACGCTGGAAGTTCCGGCAGAGTTTGATCCCAAGAATTTTTATCTTCCGGAGATAACAGGGATGCAATATATAGATAGCGATGCGGTGTATAGAAATTATGTGGAAGGAGAGGAAATCAAGGAGACATATAATTATCCATCGGAAAAGGAAGGCGTGCCAGATGATAATGTTTATATATTTAATGATGATAGGACTGTTTCCGTAAGTGGTGTGGATGGATTTGGTTATTATGATCCGGAAGTGAGCAGATATCGTCAGGTAATGCGTGCAACAGAACGTGGAGCATCTCAGGAAGATTTCGAATTTGGTACAGGTGAAAGCTGCGTTGAACAGGTAAAAGAGGCTCTGAAAAACATCTCCTATCCGGTGGATGAGTTTGAGTTTTCATGGTTTTCGCTTAGCGGGGAAGAGCATGAAAAGCTGGAGCAGGAGGCGCTTCGAAATGGAGTTATCGGAGAAGAAAACCTGCAAGGCGACTGGACAGGTAAGGATGAATATGAAATTTATGCCTGGCAGATTTATGATGGACTTCCGGTATTTCCGCAATGGATGACAACCTCATTAACAAGGGCAGTGGAATCTTACCAGAAAGCTCAGGTGTCTGCTGTATTCACCTCAAATGGGATGGTTAATTTGGATGCTGACCCACCATATATATTTGAGAAAACGGACAAAACCGCTGATTTTTTGTCCTTTTCGGAAATAGCGAAAGCCGTAGAAGAGCGGTATAAAAAAATACTTACGGATTCTACTTATACGGTAAACAGGGCGAAATTAGCGGTAAGAGTTTATATTGATGAAAACCAGAAGTATAAAGCAGAACCTGTCTGGTATTTTGAAGTGGCAGATAATAATGGAGGAACAGAAATTCTATTATTTAATGCGGAATCCGGAAAAGAAATTTTTCTCAATTAGTTGTTAATGTATAAGCGTAAGGATTTATTCGGATAAACTGGAAAGAAAATTTGCAGATGGGATAATTAAGAAAAGGAATTCTTGACTACTATATAGAATAGGAGAGGGTGTTCTGTTGAAGATATTGAGAAATTATGTTAAATCAGATTTAAGACAACTTGTAAAAAGTTACACATGGCTTATCGGAATGATCGGAGTAGCTGTTTTTCTTTTTTTTGCGTTAGAAACGCAGGGATTTTATAATAATAACGTTGTGTCAACTTATACATTTGCAACAATGATGACCGGCGCTTTAATTACATATGTATTCTGTGCATTTCCTTATGCAACGACATTCAGTGAAGAATTGGAGCATCAGTATGCTCGCTATTGTATAATACGGGGAAATTTAAAATGGTACGTATTGTCAAAGTCATTAGTGATTTATTTTAGTTCTATTGTTGTAATGCTCGGAGGAAGCTTTCTCTTTTTAATTTTATGCCGTACTCAGGTTCCCTGGATGGACTGGGAGGTGGGAAATGACTACGGATCTTTATTGGCAGAATGTTATGGGGATATACTGCGGGCTAATAAGCCAATAGTGTATTGTATGCTGTATGCATTACATACGGGACTTCTTGCGGGAATGTTGTCTTTAGTTGCTGCTTTTTGTTCTATTCATATTTCTAACAGAGTTCTTATCTTAGTTATGCCGGCTTTTGTATTCCGTATATTGGCATCCCTGAATATTGCGGGGTATAACATATACATTTTCTATTGCTTTAAGATTTTTGAAAAAAACTGGCAAAATTTTTTGTTTATTTTTTTGCTGTCAGCGATTCCGTCATTACTTTTAACAATAGGAATTTATCAGAGTATGAAGAGAAAACTATAGGGGGACAGGGGACAGATATGACTCAATACATAAATAAAACCTCAATGGTGAAAATTTTTAATAATAAAGTGGGAACGTTTTTGCTGATCATTTTAGTAACAGCATGGAGCTATGATCAGCCCTATTTACGGTTTGTACAGGAAAAACAATATCCAATCTCCTGGTGTATATTTCCATTTTATCTGATTTCCTTCGGATTTTTGTCGCTTTTTTATTTTGGTATTATTTATATTAATTCCGATGTTCCATTTATGCAGCATGCAAATATGTATCAGGTAATTCGAACAGGGAGAAAAAAATGGGCAGCCGGACAGATCGGAGGGATTTTTATACGGTCTTTTGTCATAACACTTTTGTCTGCTGTTATTGCAATCTTACCATTTATGGGCAAGCTGGAGCTGACGAATGAGTGGGGTAAGGTTGTCTATAGTCTTGCCTCAGAACGAATTCAGTTTTCTGAATTTATTCTGGAGAATAATCTCGAATTTCGTTTTAACTATGAGATATTGGAAGAATTTACACCGATGCAGCTTATGGTAATCACAATACTGCTCTGCACATTTATATGTACCTTTTTGGGAATGGTAATGTTTGTATTAAGCCTTTTTGCGGGACGTGTAGTTGCCGTTTCCGGAGCTTTAGTTTTTGTAGTGCTGTTATTCTTTGTACAAAATGCTCCTGAAGTATATAAGCGGCCTCTTGCACATTTTGTCCCTACATATTGGGGAGAAGTGGCGCTTATTGCTACGCCTGGAAGCGCCGGTTATTATCGGCTGCCATCCCTTACATATATGTTTTCTTTTCTGATCATCGCTATTCTGGCGATGTCAGCTATAGTGCTTTTTCGTGTCAAACATATTGAATTTAATTGGGAGAATGAAGATGCATGACAGGAATAGAAAAGTGGTAGAAATAGAAAATATAAATAATAATGCAGTAAAATGTGAGGAAGGAGAGGTATTTTATGATTGAAAATATTCCGGTTATTGAGGTTGATCATGTATATAAGACATTTAAAGGCAATGAGGTATTAAAGGATATTTCAATGCGTTGTGAAGGTAAGCATATTTATGGCATTGTCGGTCATAATGGTTCGGGAAAGACGGTATTGTTTAAATGTATCTGCGGTTTTTTTGATTGTACGCAGGGGAGTATAAAAATTAACGGAAAAACAATGGGAAAAGAAATTGATATGCTGACGAATGCGGGAATTATTATTGAAGAACCGGGATTTATGCGCAGATGGAGCGCGTATCATAATCTGGAATTTCTTTATACCATACGAAATAAAAAAGATAAAAAGTATTTATATTCCGTTTTAGAGAAAGTTGGTTTAGATCCTGCTCAAAAGAGGGCTGTTGGAAAATATTCTCTTGGAATGCGGCAGCGCTATGCTCTGGCGCAGGCTATTATGGAAAATCCGGATATTCTGATTCTGGACGAGCCAATGAATGGGCTGGATAAAGATGGCGTTAATGAAATGCGGGAATTGTTTCTTCAGATGAAGTCAGAGGGAAAGTTGATTCTTTTAGCCAGTCATAATAAAGAGGATATCGAAGTGCTTTGTGATGAAGTGTATGAGATGGAAAACGGCGTTTTGAGTAAACTGAGAGGCAAAAAGGCATGGGATATGGAAGAATGATTCCGAATGGTCGGATGGAAGAAATCCGGAGATATAATCAGAGGATTGAGGAAACATCAGATGAGTTAGAGAAGGAAATCTACAGGAAGGCTAAAAGCTTTAGGGTTCCTTATGAAAAACTGGATATGATATCAAGAGACAGTGCGGAAAAGATATATATTTTAAATAAAAAAAGGAAGAAAAAGCGGTTCATTAAAATTATGCTGGGGGTCATACCTTTATTATCCTTGATATTATTTTGCGTATTATCTCTAAAAAAGGCAGATAGTATTCGGAGTATGACCAAGCAAAATCAGGCTTGGACTGTAAAAAACAGAAAAAAATGAGTTGAAAAAATAGTTTAACGGCAAAAGATTGGCAGAATTAATTGATGCAGCTCTGGCAGTAGCCAGGGCTGCGTGCCTTTTCTATTTTCTTTTATATTTTTCGATAATACAACTGTGCTGTTTCTTTTTTGTGCTGTAATTAATTCCAACCAGCAGAATTTCACCTCCATAATTTTCGATTGCCTGTACATAATCTTTGCTTTTAATTTGTCTGATCGCCCCTTTGTCTGATTTGTTCCACTTCAGTTCAACAAGCATGGCCGGTTTATCAGAGCTTTTGTTCGGCAGAAAAAAAATGTCCGCATAGCCCTTGCCGGACGGCAATTCCTGAATCTTGGAGTAATGATCAATACAACTAAGATATGCCATCATAACCACGCTGCGGAGAGCCTGCTCGTTGTTATAAAAATCAGGCGCAGTATTGGTATTATGCGCTTCATCAATCAATTTAGCGACTGTCTCAGCATCCATTTGGAGGGTTGCTTCCAGTAGTTTGTCGGAGGTTGTGATTGCTTTTACCAGTTCAGGCCGTGAACCGTTTTTGATCGCACGGACAAATTCCTCACGCACTTCTTCATTAGGGATAAAAACTTCTTTGGTTTTTATGTCATATGCCAGATATCCTAAATGGACAAGCAGTGTAAAAACATCATCTTTGCTTTGCAGAGAGGTCATATCGTTCTGGAACGATCCGGTATCGATCTGGCATTTTTCTCCTCCGAGCATGTTGATGACAGCGGTTTTGATCCCGTCAAAATTCATATCAATATAAATGCGAAGGGATTCATAGGTCTCGGATTGCGTCCAATAATTGCTGAATTGTCTATTTGCAGCCGCCTTTATAATGGAATTCGGACTATAAATATGTCCGATAGCTTGAAATCGATATCCGTCGTACCATTTGCGGGTTTCCTCATAGTCTAGTTCGTATTCCATACATATTTTTTTGACTTCGCCTTCCGTAAAACCCACATATTCTGCCAGTGGACCCGGCTGAAGCATAGTATATTCATAAAAATCTGTTAACGCGGACTGTGTTCCGTATTTTTTGATCGGAAGGATCCCTGTCATATAGGCGCCGATGATAAATCTGGAAACCTGTATTCCCTTAAACATGCCGCGAAGAAACTGGATATAAGATTTCTGCAATTCCGTGTCTTCCTTTGCTTCACGAAAAAGAGCATCCCATTCATCGATCACGATATAAAACTTTTTTCCCGTCGCTATATTGATCTGGGATAATGCCATTGGAATCGTCTTTGTTTCCGGACGGATACAGTCAGGATATGCTTCTTTAAGCTCTTCAATCACATATTTTTGTATATCTGAAACGGTATCTTTAACATTGGAGGCATTGGAAATGAACCATGTAATATCCAATGACAGAACCTCATATTTGTTAAGGTGCGTCTCAAAATCTCCGGATTTTGCAATCTTAAGGTTTTTAAATAATGCTCCGGCGTCTGCGCCCTTTGAATAATATGCCGTTACCATATTTGCCGCAAATGATTTTCCAAAGCGCCGCGGCCGGCTGACGCATGTTAATTTCCGGGCGCTTCCCAATACTTCGTTAAGATATAAAAGCAATTCGGTTTTGTCCACATATAAACCTGTATTTAATATTTCTTGAAATCCATCGGCGGGCGGATTTAAGTACATCCCCATAGCCTTTCACACCCCTTTCCGGTTTATTCCAGCGAGCAACACGCCAGGCGGACATGCCTGCACGTCCATTTGACTTATATTTTACCTGAATTATTGCCCGGATACAACAGGATTTCGCTTTTTTGCTTGCCCCTGCATTTATAAGAGCTTGCGGGAAGGGAAATAATACAGGTATAATATATCAGTAGTTATGCGGAAAGAGAGGAAAAAATATGTGTACAGCAGTGACATACAGGACAAAGGATCACTATTTCGGGCGGACTTTGGATTATGATATTTCTTATAATGAAACGGTGGCTGTGACGCCAAGAAATTATTCGTTTCATTTCAAAAAGGTGAGAAGCCTTACTTCTCATTATGCTATGATTGGGATGGCAAGTATGGCGGGAGATTACCCGCTTTATTATGATGCAACGAATGAAAAGGGATTGAGTATAGCGGGGCTGAATTTCCCGGGAAATGCAGATTATAAGCCGGAAATGTCCGGGAAAGATAATGTAACGCCTTTTGAACTGATTCCCTGGATCTTGGGACAGTGTGCGAAAGTGGCGGAGGCCAGAGTACTTCTGGCGAGAATGAATCTTGTAAATATTCCATTTAGTGCTGACCTCCCTCTGGCAGCGCTGCACTGGATCATTTCTGACAGGAATGAATCTATTACGCTGGAATCTGTGAAGGAAGGATTGAAGGTTTATGACAATCCGGTTGGCGTCCTGACCAATAATCCGCCTTTTGATTACCAGATGTTTTATTTAAACAATTATATGAGCATATCCAGAGAGGATCCAACCAATTGTTTTTCAAAGGAATTAAACCTGAAACCCTACTGCCGTGGTATGGGGGCTATGGGGCTGCCGGGAGATCTGTCCTCTGCGTCCCGTTTTGTAAGGGCTGCTTTTACAAAGATGAATTCCGTTTCCGGAGACTCTGAGTCGGAGAGTATCAGCCAGTTTTTTCATATTCTCGGCTCCGTGGAGAACCAGAGGGGGTGTGTTCATATGGGAGAAGGAAAATACGAGATTACTCTTTATACTTCCTGCTGTAATACGGATAAAGGAATTTATTATTACAAGACCTATGAGAACAGTCAGATTACAGGAGTGGATATGCACATGGAGGATTTGGACAGCGCCAAAACAGTAAGCTATCCCCTGATACAGGGGCAGCAGATCAGGATGCAGAACTAAAGAGTGCAGATTTAAGTGCATAGCCAGAAAAAATTTCATCTGTGTGGATATAGCAAAGTGTGTTATAATGAAGAAACAAGCTGCAATGAGATTCGCGGGCGAGTCTTGAAGTGTGGTGTAGTGTGAAATAAAATAATGTGGTATACTTAACTATGAGAAAGAAATGAGGATATAAAACTTTGAAATTTGAATGGGATGAAGAAAAGAACCTGATAAACCAGCGAAAGCATAAAATATCATTTGAGACAGCAGCGTATGTATTCGAAGATGAAAATTATATAGAGATGTATGATTTTGAACACAGCATAGATGAGGATAGATATATAGCTATAGGTTGTGTTAATGATGTTTTATTCGTAGTATTTACGGAGAGAAAAGAAAATATTAGATTGATATCTGCCAGATTGGCGACAGAATCAGAAAGGAGACTTTATTATGACCAAGACATTCATTATTAATAAGGGCCAGAAGCCTACAGAAGAACAACTGCAGGAAATAAAGGAAGCTAAGAAGTATCCGATTGTATTCGATGAAGATTCTCCCGAATTATCACCTGCAATGTATAAAGCTTTCAAAAGTTCTGTCATACAAAGAAATCGAAAGAAAGACGCTTAGAGCGTGTTTGACTTAACGCATACAGGAGGAAAAGAAAATGGAATCAAGAGTAGAAAAAACAATAGAGAAGCACGATAAAGGATATAACTGTGCGCAGGCGGTCGCCTGCACCTATTGTGATCTGGTAGGAATAGATGAAGAGACAATGTTTAAGCTGACGGAGGCCCTGGGAGCCGGAATGGGAAATATGGAGGGTACCTGCGGAGCTGTTTCAGGAGCGTGCGTCCTTGCCGGGATGAAAAGAAGCAGCGGTAATCTGGCTGCGCCGGACAGCAAGGGAAAGAGCTATAAGCTCTCCAAAGCAATTCTTAATGAATTTAAGGGCCAGAACGGATCGGTCATATGCAAAGAATTAAAAGGCGTGGGAACCGGAAAAATTCTCCGGGCATGTCCGGACTGCATCAGGGATGCGGCGCGTATTGCGGAGGACGTGCTTTTTGGAGAAGAATAATGACAAGGATATAGATAGGCGAGGTGAAAAAATGTCCGGAAAAAAAGCGGCTTTTTTTGATATAGACGGTACTTTATGGAACTTTAACAACGAAATCCCGGAAAGCACGGTGCGGGCAATACGTCAGATGCGCGCAAACGGAAATCTGGCGTTTCTCTGCAGCGGACGCTGCCGGGCGTATATCCAGGATCCCAGGCTGTTTGAGATTGGGTTTGACGGTGTTATTTCCGGATGCGGTACAATGATCGAGTATGCCGGGGAGAACGTTTTTTATAAGCGGTTGGACAACGAGCTGGTGGAGCGCACGTTACATACTATGCGCCGATACGGTTTCCGGCCTATTTTAGAGGGCAGAGAATACCTGTATATGGATTTTGAAGAATTTGCAGAGGATAAATTCGGAAAAAAGGTTAAGGCGGAGATGGGAGATCATCTACGGACCATCAAAGGAGAATGGGGACGATGGGAGGTATCCAAAATGGCATGCGCCACGGAGGATGCGGATCGGGAAGCCGGTTTTGCCGCGCTGTCAGAGGACTATGATTTTATGATCCATGGTGAAGCAGTGGCGGAGATCGTGCCGAAGGGCTTTCATAAGGGAACCGGAATTACCAGAGTGTGCGAACTGCTTGGGATAGACCTTGCGGATACCTTTGCTTTTGGCGACAGCGCTAATGATCTCGGGATGCTTCGTACTGCCGGTGTGGGCGTGGCAATGGGAAACGGTACCGAAGAGGTAAAAGCTGCGGCCGATTACGTGACGACGCCTCTGATGGAGGATGGGATCTGGAACGCCTGCAGGCATTTCGGGCTGATTTAGAGCAGAGCATACAGCAAAGCGGGCAACGGAGCGATATATGAAAAATACGGAGAACTTTAATGAAAAGCTGCGGATTGTCCGCAGCAGCAGAAAAACCCTTGCCATGGAAATTACAAAAGACGCAGAGATTCTGGTCAGGGCGCCATACCTTATGCCGGAGGCGGAAATACAGAGATTTATTGCAGACAGCGCAGAGTGGATAGAAAAGCATCTTCAAAAAGTAAAAGCTGAGAATAGGGCTGCTTCTTTGGAGGGGAAGCTTACCATGGAGGAAATCCGCGCGCTTGCGGATAAAGCCCTCGTTTTGATTCCGGAACGGGTTGCTTATTATGCGCCGAAGGTGGGCGTTACTTATGGGCGTATTACTATCCGCAACCAGAAATCCCGCTGGGGGAGCTGCAGTGCCAAAGGCAATCTGAATTTTAACTGTCTTTTGATGCTGGCCCCGCCGGAGGTGATGGATTATGTGGTCGTACATGAGCTCTGCCACCGGAAGGAAATGAATCATTCCCGGGCCTTCTGGGCGGAGGTTGAGAAAATTCTTCCGGATTACCGCATAAGGAGGCAGTGGCTGAAGGAAGAAGGTGGCCGTCTGCTCAGGCGGATGACGGGCTGACAAGCCGCGCAGCGGCCTGCGTTCATGAGCATGGAACAAAGCGGAATGCTCATGAACGTTTTATTCTTATGTTACATTTTACGTAGCTTCATGCAGCTTCCTGTATTCGGAAGGGCTCATTTTCATCTTGTTTTTAAATTGTTTGCAAAAATGGGATGGGTATTCAAAATCCAGCCATTCTGAAATTTCCCGGATGGGGAGGTCTGTCTTGGCAAGAAATTCGCATGCTTTTTCCATGCGCATATCGCGTATGACCTTCTGGGGTGATTTTCCGGTATTTGCCATGAAGATCCGGTATACCTGGGAAGGGCTGAGCCGGAGATAATTCGCCAGATGTTCTACGGAAATCTGATAGCGTATATTCCGGCGTATATAGATCATGGCATCCTCAAAATGGCTGAAGCTGGATGCCTCTTCCCGGTTTTTCTGGCGGCGCTGCTCCTGCTGCTGTTCGATCAATTTCCCCATGAACTGATAAAAGGCTCCTTTGATATATGCCGTATTTTTTTGATTCCGGCTCTCGTTATAAATATCTTTGATACATTTCTCAAGAAAATCATCTTTATCATAATGAAAGATCAGATGATCTTCGTCCAGCCCGGCATCCTTAAGAAGTTTCGGGATCTCCCTGCCGAAAAAGGCGACCCAGCAGACATCCCACGGATCATTTTTATCTGCAGTGTGGACAATGGTGCTGCCCGGGAGGATCAGAAATCCATCGTTTTCCTTCAGATGGTACAGGGTATTTCCTACTCGGTAAAGCCCTTTTCCCTTTGTGACATAATGGATCAGATAATAATCCCTGGTATCTTTTCCATAGCTGTAATTGGGTGCGGTAGAGCAAAAACCGGCATGAAAGACTACCACATCATCATCCAGGTCGGGCTTTTCTTCATAAAGATACTGGTCGTAAACAAGCATAGGCGCTCCTTTCTTTGAAATCTGATTTTATGAAAAATTACTTTTTCAGTCTTTGTTTATCTGAAATTATAAAAAAATTATAGGATAAGTCTGTTTAAAATGCAAGATTTATATAAAAGCCTGCACGTAATATTTATGGAATTACCTTTGGAAAAAATGTATGATAAATATACAAAAACAAATCCGGATTTGTACAAAATGGCAGAAATTGGACGAAGTAATCTGGCAATAATGAACAAAAAAACCGTGAAACTATGCAATAAAAGAAGAAAAGAGGTAGAATGAAGTGAAAAAGTATAAGAAGATAACGGCGATTTTGACAGCAGGTATTATGACAATGGCTTCAGGTGCGTTTGCGGCAGAGGTTATGGCAGAAGAAAACAATATATCCGGAGAACTGAAAATGATCTTCTGGGATTCCAATCAGGAGCCGGGTCTTGTAAAAATGGCGGAAGGCTTTATGGAAAAATATCCGGACTGCAAAGTGACCGTAGAAACTGTTCCGTGGGATGAATACTGGATGAAGCTTCAGGCAGCAGCACAGGGCGGAAACATGCCGGATGTGGTCGTTATGCATCCCGATGAAGTGCAGAACTACGCAGAGGGCGGAATGCTGATGGATCTCACTGACATTTTAAATGGTGATGTGGCAAATGCAGAAAACTTTCCTGAGAACGTATTAAACGATTTTAAAGTTGGAGATTCCTACTATGGTATCCCGAAGGATATCGGAACTCTGGGACTTTTCTATAATAAAGACATTTTTGATGCGGCAGGTGTGGAATATCCGACGGACGACTGGACATGGGATGACTTGATGACGGCGGCTGAGGCGCTGACAGATAAAGAAAAGGGTATCTACGGTATCGTAGCGGAAAATAATGGTCAGGATTTCTATTGGAGCCTGATTTGGCAGAACGGCGGAGAGATTTTTGATAAAGAAAATAACGTTTGCGTGATAGATTCGCCGGAAGCAATCGAAGCCATCGAATATGCCGTATCCTTTATTGAAAAAGGTTACTCTCCGACAGCAGCCGATGTAGCAAACCTGACAGATGACCAGTATTTTGAATCCGGCAAGGTTGCCATGAACTTTGCAGGCTCCTGGTATCTTACGGAATATACCTCTGTGGAGGATCTGAACTTTGGTATTGCGGAGCTTCCTACAGGCAAAGAAAAAGCGACGATCAACAGCGGCATGGCATTCTCCGTAGCTTCAAGTACAGAGAATCCGGAAGCAGCGCTTGCGCTGGTAGAGTACCTTGGCTCTGAGGAAGGACAGACTCTGGAGGCAGAATCCGGTGTGGCAATCCCTGCATATAACGGAACTCAGCAGCCGTGGATGGATTTATATACTGTTGATGTGTCCGCCCTGGTAGACTGTGCGTCTTACGGACACAGCAGTCCTGGATTTACAGCAAGCACAAGTGTGGGTACAGCGATCATTGACGAATATATGGCGCAGGTATTCTCTCTGGAGCTTCCGGTAGAGGAAGGTCTGACAAAAATTGCGGAGGAGATCAATGCAAGCCTTCAGTAAATATCCGGAGTAACCATAAGGCGGCCTATGCCTTCTTAAAAAGTAAGAGAAAACTGCGCGGCTTTATAACTGCGCGGTTGGAGAAGCTCAATTAGAAAAGACCATACCGTGCACCTGAAAACAGGCTGGCTCAGGTATGGTTTTTCTGTAAAAGCAATGGGGAGGTAAAATGTGAACAAAAAAAGGAAAAGGATTACAAAGAGACAGGTAAAAACCTGGGGTTATGCTTATGCATTTATCGCACCTACGGTATTAGGTGTTTTGATCTTAAATCTCTGGGCCGTAGTGCAGTCTGTCTATTACAGCTTTCATGAGGTCAGAGGATTTGCCCAGCCGGTTTTTATAGGACTTGACAATTATATCAGGATTTTCGGAGACGCAGAGGTCTGGCGCTCCCTGAAAAACGTATTTATCTATGCGATCATTACGGTTCCCATAGGAGTTTTTCTTTCCCTGCTGCTGGCAGCGCTGCTTAATACGAAGATTAAGGGAAGAGGATTTTTCCGGTGTATCTATTTTCTTCCGGTAGTGTCGGCTCCTGCGGCGGTAGCGCTGGTATGGAAATGGCTGTACAATAAGGATTTTGGCCTGTTTAATAACATTCTCAATGCCATAGGTATTCAGGGACCCGACTGGCTGGGAGACCCGAAGCTTGCCATGATATCGGTGGCCATTGTGGGAATCTGGTCGCAGCTTGGATATAACATGATTCTTCTTCTGGGCGGGCTTCAGGATATTCCCCAGGAGCTGTATGAAGCGGCAGAGATCGACGGGGCAGGCTCAGTGGCAAAATTTACAAGGATTACGGTTCCCATGGTATCCCCTACCCTGTTTTTTGTGATCGTTACTACGCTCATCAGCGCACTGCAGGTATTTGATACGATTTATATGATGTTTAAGCCTTCGTCGCCATCCTTTAAATCTGTGGAATCTATTGTATACCTGTTTTACCGGTATACCTTCACCCAGTATGACAAAGGCTACGGCTCTACGATCGTCGTAGTGCTTTTTGTGATCATCATGGCGCTTACCCTGATCCAGCAGAAGCTTCAGAGTAAGTGGGTTCATTATAATAATTAAGAAGGAGGGAAAAACTTGAAATCAACCAGAAAAAAGAAGATAGCTGTATATACGGTATTGATTCTCATGGCATTTATTATGGTGCTGCCATTTGTATGGACGTTTCTTACCTCCTTCAAAACCCAGGCAGAATCTCTGAAGGTTCCGCCTCAGATCCTGCCGTCTTCATGGAGCTTTAAAAACTATAAGGCGGTTATGGAGGTTCTGCCCTTTGACAAATTTTTTCTGAATACGGTGCTGATGGTGGTATTCAGGGTTCTCGGTTCCGTATTTTTCAGTGCGTTGGCGGGCTATGCATTTGCGAGGTTGGAATTTCCCTTTAAAAATTTCCTGTTTACCCTTGTACTTTTGCAGATGATGGTTCCCTCCCAGATTTTTATTCTTCCCCAGTACATGATCGTCAGCAAGCTTGGCTGGCTGGATACGGTAAAGGCGCTGGTGCTTCCGGGAGTTGTCAGTACCTTTGGAACCTTCCTGTTAAAGCAGGTCTTTATGGGACTTCCGAAGGATTTGGAGGAAGCGGCGACTCTGGACGGGTGCTCTATCTGGAAAACCTTTTATAAGGTTATGCTGCCGCTGGCAAAATCAGGTCTGACTTCCGTCGGTATTTTTACCGCTTTGTTTGCATGGAAGGATCTGATGTGGCCCCTGATCGTAAATATGTCCATTGAGAAAATGACCCTGTCATCTGGACTGGTAAGCCTGATGGGGCAGTATTCTGTGGATTATCCGCAGCTTATGGCAGGCTCCCTGATCGCGATCGTCCCTATGGTTGTATTATTTATGATTTTCCAGAAACAGTTTGTGGAGGGTATTGCTACTTCAGGAACAAAAGGCTGATATCAGATGTGCGGGCGAGTCTTGAATTAAAGGAGGAAGAAAGCTATGGCGATTCAGACAATTGACGGGAAGGTATTTGGCCTTCACACAAAAAATACTACCTATATATTGTCCATCAATGAAGAGGGACTGGTGGAAAACCTCTACTGGGGCAAAAAAATAACAAGCATAGAAGATTTTGCAGGGGTTTTGGGACATAATCCCACGATCAATGTCCAAGGCGGACAGCTTTACAGGGAAGAATGCTCATCCTTTGGAGGTATGAGGTTTAAAGAAACTTCCCTGAAGGTAACCTTTGCGGACGGAGTACGGGATTTTCGTTATGTTGTGGAAAAAACGGACATTTCCGGAGAACATCTGGAAATTGTGCTTACAGATATTTACTATCCGTTTGCGATCCATCTTCACTATGAAGTCTATGAGGAAGAGGATATTATCCGGAAATGGCGTGTGGCGGAGAACCGTGGGAAAGAGCCGATCCTTCTGGAAAGAATTTATTCTGCAGAGTACGGTCTGCCGGGGGACGGATGGAAAACTGTCAATTATAAGGGACGCTGGGGTGCGGAATTTTGTGCGCATAGCGATACAGTTCAGGCGGGAAAGCAGGTTTATGAAAGCCTGTATGGGCTGACAGCCCATACAGTGAACCCGGTTTTCCTGATACATAAGGATGCTTCGGAGACAAGGGGAGACGTATATTTCGGCGCTCTGGAGTATTCCGGAAACTTCAAGACGGTTGTGGAACCGGTAAATACCGGATATCTGAATATCCTTATGGGTATCAGCGATACGGACTTTGCATGGACGCTGAAGGGTGGAGAGAGCTTTGAAACTCCTGCTGTATGTGCCGGCTATTCCGCTGAGGGCTTTCAGACCATGACCCATATACTTCACAGCTTTTGTACGCGTCACATCATGCCGGAAGAACTGGCCGGGAAGCCGTTGCCCATGCTGTATAATTCCTGGTATTCCACAACCTTTGATGTACGCTGTGAGGAACAGGTGGAGCTGGCAAAGCGCGCTGCCAAAATGGGCGTAGAGCTGTTTGTAGTGGACGACGGCTGGTTTGAGGGACGTGTGGACGACACGGCGGCGCTGGGAGACTGGTACGTGGATAAAGAGAAATTCCCAAATGGTTTACAGGAACTGATCCGCGAGGTCAATAATCTTGGGATGAAATTCGGCTTGTGGATCGAGCCGGAAATGACCAATAAGAAAAGTAAGCTGTTTATGGAGCATCCTGACTGGATTTATCAGTATGACACCAGAGAGGTGCTGATGGGAAGAAATCAGTACGAGCTTGATATGTCCAATCCGGAGGTTGTGGATTATCTGATAGAGATTTTTGATAACCTGCTGAAAGAAAATAATATCGAATATATAAAATGGGATATGAACCGTTATGCTGCGGAAATGGGAAGCAGAAACAGGAATCAATCCCAGTGGAAGGAATTGTGGTACCGCAATACTCAGGGCGTTTACAGACTCATCAGGGAACTGAGGGCACGTCATCCCCATGTGGAATTTGAGGCGTGCGCTTCCGGCGGAGGACGTGTGGATTATGGTGCTATGAGATATTTTGATGAATATTGGCCAAGCGACAATACCGATGCTTTAGACCGCTTGTACATGCAGCAATGGTACAGCTATTTTTATCCGATCAAATATATGCGGGCATGGCTGACGGACGATTTTGGTATGGATCAGAGAAAAATTCCGTTGCAGTTTTCCATGTACTGTGCAATGTGCGGAAGCCTTGGAATCGGAACAGATCTGAATAAAACCTCCGATGAAAAACTGGATGAACTTGCAGGCTATATCGCTTTATATAAAGAGATCCGTGAGGTGATACAGCTTGGGAAGCTTTACCGTCTCAATTCCTTTACGGACGGGGATATTCATGCCGTACAGTATGTAAAAGATAAAAAAAGCGTTGTGTTTGCCTTCCTGGATCATGAGAGATACGGCGATTCTTATTTCCATATATATCTGAGGGGACTTAAGCCGGATAAGAAATACCGGGTAAAGCTCAAGGAGCAGGAAGAGGAAAAATCAGGAGCGTTTCTGATGAATATGGGAATCCCGGTAATACTGAAGGGCGACTATGACAGTGTATTAATTCAACTGGAAGAAGACTAAAAAAGAAATCAGAATAAAAGGAAAACGAAACAAAAATAAAATTAAATTAAAAACTGAATGCAGCAAAGCAAAGCGGAATGGGAATGTCCGCCTTATTAAAAAAGGGTTAATAAAAACCTGAAAAAGTGGATCTAACTATGACAGAAACAAGAGACATTCAAATAAAAAATACTCAAATAAGAGAGATTCAATGGAAAAATTTAAGAGGAATCCAGTTAGAAAACCAACTCCTTTCCGTGGTCGTCCTGCCGTCTCTCGGCGGAAAGCTTGCTTCCGTATATCATAAAGAACGGAAATTTGAGCTGGCTGCCCAATACCGGGGAGAGAGTTACCGCATCCCTCAATTCGGAGCGGACTTTTCCCAGTATGATGCTTCAGGGCTTGACGACGCTTTCCCCAATATTGTGGGCGCGGAACTTGAGCTTGACGGAAAAAAGCATTATTATCCGGATCACGGAGAAATATGGAGCAGTCCTTTTCATGTGGAGTATCTTCCGGAGGGGGTCGGTCTTTCTTATGAAAGTGAGATTTTTGGTTATACCTACGAAAAAAAAATCTTCCTTTCCGGGGACAGGATATGTCTGGAATATGATATCCAAAACAAAAGAACAGAGCCGCTACCCTGTATCTGGACCTTTCACGGGCTGGTACGCTATGAAGAGGATATGGAGCTTCTGTATGGAGAAGATGTGCGCGCTTTCCGAAATGTTTTTGAGAGCAGGGAGCTGGGAGAGGTAGACAGGATATATAAGAGAGAAAATGATATTTACAACTTTGAGCGGGTTCCCCATATGGAATCTGAAACCATGGTGAAATATTACGCAGAAGGCAGGCGGCAAAAAGGGTTCTGCGGATACCGGTATCCGTCTGCAGGGCTGGAATGCAGATATCATTACGATGCGGAGATCATTCCCTATCTGGGAGTGTGGATAACAGCGGGAGGCTACCGAGGGGACTATAACTGTGCCCTGGAGCCTGCAAACGGCTACTATGACGATATCCGTATTGCAAGGGAAAATAAAAGCCTTTATTACCTGAAAAGGGAAAAGCCCCTGCGGTTTGGCATGGCGTTGGAAGTATGCAGGATTTAAAATTTTTAAATTTGGAAAATAAAAAAGGAGATATTGCGATGGACAGAAAAGGAGTTGCTATCTGGGAAGAGGACGTGTTGATCCCTACCTATCCTATCGGGGAGCCGAATAAAAACCCCATGTTTTTGGAAAAACGGGTCTATCAAGGAAGCAGCGGGAAGGTTTATCCCCATCCTGTGATCGATAAAATATATGACGAGAAAGAAGAACGGATCTACCATGCGGTTTATCTGGAAAACGAATATCTGAAGATCATGGTTTTGCCTGAGCTTGGGGGACGTATCCAGAGAGCTACGGACAAGACCAACGGCTTTGATTTTGTATATTATAATCATGTGATCAAGCCTGCGCTTGTAGGGCTTGCGGGACCGTGGATTTCCGGGGGAATCGAGTTTAACTGGCCTCAGCATCACCGTCCAAGTACCTATGATCCGGTAAGCTACTGCTTATCAGAAAATGAGGATGGAAGCGCCACTGTTTTTGTGGGAGAGGTGGAAAACATGTTCCGGACGAAGGGAATGGCGGCTTTTACCCTGTATCCGGGAAAAGCGTATCTGGAAATCCGGGGACAGCTCTATAACCGCACAAATGTGCCCCAGACCTTCCTGTGGTGGGCGAATCCGGCGGTAGCGGTAAATGAGCATACCCAGTCCGTATTCCCTCCTGATGTAAACGCGGTTATGGATCACGGAAAACGGGCGGTGTCCCGTTTTCCGATCGCAACAGGAACTTACTATAAGATGGATTATTCTGCAGGTGTGGACATTTCCAGATATAAAAATATTCCGGTGCCTACTTCCTACATGGCATACCATTCAGACTATAATTTTGTGGGAGGCTACGATTACCAGAAGGAAGCGGGGATTCTCCACGTGGCAGATCACCATATCGCTCCCGGCAAGAAGCAGTGGACCTGGGGCTGCGGTGAATTTGGTCAGGCGTGGGACAGAAACCTGACAGATGAGGACGGTCCGTATGTGGAACTGATGACGGGGTGCTTTACGGATAACCAGCCGGATTTTTCCTGGATGGAGCCATATGAGGAAAAGGTGTTTACCCAGTATTTCATGCCCTATAAGGCAGTAGGAATGGTAAAGAATGCTACGATCGATGCTTCCCTTGGTCTGGAGGTGAAGGATAACGTTGCAGAGATTATTGTGTATGCTACGGAAAAGCAGGAAAACGCACGTATTACAGTTGCCGTAAAGGGAGAAAAAGCGGCAGAGGTACAGGCACTTATCTCCCCGGTAAATATTTATAAAGATAAAATCGTCCTTCCGGAAGGAACGAAGGAATGGGAAGTGAAAGTGACTGTGACCTCAGAAGAGGGAAAAGAGCTTGTTTCCTATCAGCCCCGCAAGCCGGAGATCGAGAGGATTCCTGATCCGGCTAAGGAGGTTCCGCTGCCCTGCGATGCTAAGACAACAGAGGATCTGTATCTTTACGGCAAACATCTGGAGCAGTACAGGCATGCTACCTATGAACCGGCAGACTATTATCTGGAAGGACTGAAGCGTGACGACAGTGATATCCGGCTGAACAATGCATATGGAAGCCTCTTGTTCCGGCGGGGCTGTATCGCAGAAAGCGAGCCTTATTTCCGGAAAGCGATAGAGAAGCAGACCCGTTCAAACCCTAATCCGGAAGACGGAGAGGCTCTGTATAATCTGGGGCTGACTTTGAAACTTCTGGGACGTATTCCGGAAGCCTATGACGCATTTTATAAAGCAACCTGGAACGGAGCATGGCAGGATGCGGGCTTCTACCAGCTTGCCTGCATAGACTGCATATGGGGAGATTATAAGACTGCCCTGGAGCATATCGAGAGCTCCATTGTGCGCAATTATCACAATATAAAGGCGAGAAATCTCAAGTCTGCTATTCTCCGCAAGCTCGGAAAAACAGATAAGGCTGTTCAATGGTCGAAGGCCACACTGGAAATTGATATTTTGGATCTGAACAGTAGAAATGAGCTGTTTCTGGCGGGAGCCTCCGGCAAAGATTATCATAAAGAAGCTGAAAGGATTCTGGACGGCAATTTTAACACAAGCCTGGAGCTTGCCATCGACTATATGGAGGCGGGCATGATGAAGGAAGCGGAAGAGATTCTTCTTTCCGCCTGCGCCCTGTCAGAAGCAGATACTTATCCTCTGGTATATTATTATCTGGCATTCTGTAAGGAGGTTCAGGGAGAAGAGGCCGCATCCTGGATCAGAAAGGGAGAGACGGCCCAAAGGGGACGCTGCTTCCCGCATCGTCTGGAAGACATCATCATTCTTGAAAAAGTACAAAAGCTGGATGAGAATACACCTATGGCTGCCTATTATCTGGGCAATCTCCGGTATGACAAAAAACAGTACAGGGCTGCGGTGGAAAACTGGGAAAAGACAGTAAGGCTGGATCCTGAATTTCCGACGGCGCACCGGAACCTTGCGCTTGCATATTACAATAAAGCAGAGGATAAGGAAAGAGCAAGAAGAGAACTGGAAACGGCATACCATCTGGACGAAACAGACGCCCGTGTTCTTATGGAACTTGACCAGATGTACAAAAAGCTTGGGGTCGCACCCCAGGAGCGGCTGGAATTTCTTTCGGGACATATGGAACAGGTAGAAGACAGAGATGACCTTTGCGTGGAATACATTACTCTTCTGAATACGGTGGGAAGATACCAGGAGGCATTGGATATGACTCAGGGACGCCGGTTCCATCCATGGGAGGGCGGCGAAGGAAAAATTCCGAAGCAGTATATCACTTCCCTGGTTGCGCTTGGAAGAAAGGCAATTGAAGCCGGAGAATACGAAAAAGCGGCCTCCCTTCTTGAAAAGGCAGCAGGCTCCTATCCCTGGAATCTGGGAGAGGGCAAGCTGTACGGCGCGCAGGAAAACAATATTTACTATTATCTGGGAATCGCCTATGAAAAAGCCGGGCTTTCGGAAAAAGCAAAGGAGTGCTTTGAGAAAGCGTCCACAGGTATTTCGGAACCCGTCGGAGCCATGTATTATAATGACCAGCCGCCGGAAATGATCTATTTCCAGGGCGCGGCACTTAAAAAATTAGGCAGAACTGAGGAAGCAAACAGCAGATTCCATAAACTTTTAAGCTATGGAGAAGAGCATATTTTTGATGAGATGCGTATTGACTATTTTGCTGTTTCTCTTCCGGACCTGATGATCTTTGACGAGGATCTGAATGTGAAGAACCAGATACATTGTATGTTTATGATGGCTCTGGGATATCTCGGACTGGGAGAAAAGGCGAAGGCAGAGGAATACTTTTCTGAAATCCTTGCTTATGATAAGAGCCACCAGGGAGCTTTGATGATTCCGGCGGGAATCATGGAATAATTTGCCTGAAAGGCGCCGCGCTGGTACAGCGTTCGGCGCCTTTTAAGCGTTTAGGAAAGCCGGCTTTTTTTTATTTTTTTTCCGGTATAAAGTACATAGGCGAGCGTATAGCATGCCATAATGCCGGAGACAGTGGGGGCGATTCTGCCAAGCATACCCAAATCCTCTGCGAAATACTTTCCGAAAAAATATACCATCGGGATTCGCAGAAGCAGGGCTCCGGCGCTGCTGCTGAACATGGTCCAGACAGTTTTCTGGCAGCCGTTCAGATAGCCGTTCAGGATGAATACGATGGTCACCAGAAAGTAATCATAGCTGCAGGAGCGGAAGAAAGGAACTCCGGCGGCGATGACGTTCTTATCGCTGGTAAATACCCGGATCATAGACTGCGGATTTACCTGTGCCCAAAGCCAGAACAGGCAGGAGACAAACAGGGCAAAGCCAAGTCCGTACCAAAGAGATTTTCGGGCGCGTTCCGGCTTTTTGGCGCCAAGGTTCTGGGCAGTGATGGCAGCCAGGGCGTTTGCCATGGAGGTTCCGGTAAGCATGGCAAATACGTCATATTTGCTGCTGATTCCCACCACGGAAGCAGCATAAACCCCGCATCGGTTCATGACCGTCATAAGGTAAAGGAAGGAAATCCTGATCATAAGCTCCTGGAAGGAGATAGGAATTCCCACACAGGCCAGCTTTTTGGCGATGCTTTTTACAGGACGGAAGCTTTTCAGCCTGAAATCGAAGAGGAAGTCCTTCTTTTTCAGATAAATAATGGCGATCACCATGCTCACTCCCTGGGAGAGTACTGTCGCAAGCGCTGTTCCGGCGACTCCCATGGAAAAGGCCCCTACAAAAAGGAAATCAAGCACAATATTGATCACGCAGGCGATTCCCACAAAGATCATGGGTCTTGTGGAATCTCCGTATCCGCGCAGAATGGCACTGATGGCATTATAGCCGCAGATAAAGATATTTCCCATGGCGCAGATGGCAACATACTGCATGGTAAGCTCAAAGGATTCTGCTGGGGTTCCGAGAATCGTCAGCAGCGGACGTTCAAAGGCCAGCAGGAGAATGGTGAGCAATACGGCAAAACCGGCAAAAATAGTCAGGGTGGTTCCGATGGTTTTCTTTACTCTTTCGTATTCTTTTCGTCCCATATATTCCCCGATAATGATCGTACTTCCAAGAGTCAGGCCGGTGATCAGGCTGGTGATGATCTGAGTGACCTGTGTTCCGGTAGACACTGCGGCGACACTTTCTGCCGTACAGTATTTTCCTATGACAAACAAATCCACAGCTCCGTACAGGGACTGCAGGATATTGGCGATCAGAAATGGGACGGCGAACAGAAGCAGCGTCTTCAGGATATTTCCTTCTGTTAAATTGTTTTCTTTCATGGTATCCTCCGTTTCAGGTTGATGATGATTTCAGCATAAACCCTGCAACGGTTGCAGACTCAAGTGTTTTTTGAACAAAAAAAGAATACTTATTGAGGTTGTCGGAGGAATCCATTATAATAGACAAAGAAAACAGATTGGAGAAAATCAAAAAGGATGGAACATTTATTCGTCCCATCCCTCATAAAATCGGATATTTACGGAAATATTCCGTACAATATCCCCTTCTTCCAGATCCATATCGCTTACATCGGAAATGGAAGGCAGCTCACCATCTTCGGATAATTCCAGGGAAATCCAGTTGTTGGCGGCTTCATTTGCATTGTCGATGGCGTCGTCCAGTGTGTCGCCTTCGGCATAGCAGCATTCTAAGTCCGGAAAAAAGGCTTTGTAGGTCCCGGCTTCAGTTTTACGGAATACGGCTGGATATACAAATTTCATGGAGTCTCCTTTTCTGTCAGAATTATTTCGCAACTGTCCGGCAGTATTGTCCTGTAGTATTGCCCGGGCAGACATATTTTTGCTGCACTTTATTATAATAGGTTTTGCGGCAGAAAACAATAAGAGAATTTGCAACTATCGGATGAGATATAAGAGAATCTGTAATTATCAGATGAGAGGATTGTGATAGATTTATGATTAAGCTGATCGCCAGTGATCTGGATGGAACGCTTCTGAACAGAGCGAAGGAGATTCCTGAGTTTACGAGGCGGGTTTTAGGTGAGGCGACGGCCCGGGGAATTCATTTTGTTCCGGCGACCGGGAGAGCTTTTGCGGCAGTTCCGGAGGAGGTCAGGCAGTTTCCGGGAGTGGAATATGTGATCACCTCCAATGGCGCTACGATTTATTCTGTTTCACAGGGGCGGCGGATCTATCAGTGCTTAATGGATGGGGAAGCCGCGGAGGCTTTGATTAAAATTCCACGTTCTGAAGGCGTGGTTCTGGAAGCATTTGTGGAGGGAGAGCCTTATTCGGAAACGCGTTATGTGGAAAATCCACAGAAGTACGGGGCGACGGAATACGGCGCCAGATATGTGAAAAAGACCCGTCATCCCGTACCGGATATGGAAGCTTTTATCCGGCAGAACCGGAACAGGCTGGACAGTATTGCTTTTGTCTGTAATGAGGAAAATGAGAGAGAGCGCCTGCGAGGGTCTTTTCAGCAGCAGAAGGATATTTATGTAACATCTTCGGTTTCTCACCTTCTGGAAATCGGACATAAGGATGCCGGAAAGGGAAATACGCTTCTGTGGCTGCTGAGATTTTTGGGGATTTCCCCGTCCGAGGCGGCGGCCTTTGGAGACGCGGATAACGATATAGAAATGCTGTCCGGCGTGAAGTATGGATTTGCCATGGCAAATGGCACGGAAAGTTGTAAAGAAGCGGCTTTTGGCGTTACCGGAAGTAATGAAGAGGACGGTGTGGGAACTGCGGTTATCCGGTTATTGCGTGGAGAATGAAATGTCAGGCGGATTACAAGATTAAAAATGATATCCGGCAGTCTGTAAAGGTAAAGAGGTATAAAGCTGACCGTGAATATAAAGAGAGCACGTATTGATGAAGAGTGTAAATGGAGATAGCAGAGGAGAAAACATATGAAGATAGCAACCATAGGAACCAGTAAAATTACAAAGAATTTTTTAGATGCGGTAAGCAGAAATCCGGAAGCGGAGGCTTATGCCGCTTATTCCCGGAATCTGGAAAAGGCGCGGGAATTCGGGCAGCCTTTCGGGATGAAAAAGTTTTACGACAGTCTGGAGGAACTGGGCGCAGACCAGGAGGTGGAGGGCGTTTATATTGCAAGCCCTAACAGCCTTCATTGCGGACAGGCTCTGGCTATGCTTAAGGCCGGAAAACATGTGCTGTGTGAAAAGACTCTTGGCTCTAATGCCCGTGAGGAAGAGCTGATGTTTCAGACTGCCTCAGAAAATCAGGCAGTGCTTCTGGAAGCCATGCGGCCGGTTCATGACCCGGCCCTGAAACTGATCAGGGATAATCTGGGAAAGCTTGGGAAGATAAGAAAAGTATTTCTGGAATACTGCCAGTATTCCTCACGATATGATGCGTTCCGCGAGGGAAAAACAGAGAATATTTTTAAGAAAGAAATGTCTGCAGGGGCCTTGATGGATATTGGCGTTTACTGTGTGGAGGCTTTGCTGTATCTTTTCGGGGAACCTTTGGACATGACGGCGCGCGCTGTATTTTTGGATAACGGAATCGACGGTGCGGGAAGTATTCTGGCAGAATACGAAGGGATGACGGCTGACGTTTCCTATTCCAAAATCACCTCGAGCGATGCTTTGAGCCAGATTCAGGGAGAAAACGGCACGCTGTATATTGAGAAGGTTTCAACGCCTGAACGGGCATTTATCCGGTATCAGAATGGAAGTACTGAGGAACTGGCCATTCCTGCCTGCTCCAATAATATGTGCTATGAGCTTGCTTATTTTATGGAAGCAGCGGCGGGGAAGGAGAATCCGGAGTATTATCAGCGCCTGACCCAAACGGCGATCAGAATGATGGATTGTGCCAGAAAGCAGACAGGGCTCGTGTTCCCTGCTGACAGTAAGATGGTATGAAGCAGGAAACAGAACAGAAGCAGGAAGAGGGACAGAAGCAGGATCCAGAACAAATATACAGGAAATTTACAGGAACAAAGCAGCAAAAGCTGCGTTTGGAGGCGGCATTACAGGGCTTTTTTCTGGCGGAAGAAAACGGTGCAAAAGCCGCGCAGAAGGAAGCGTATAAAGAAGAGTATAAAAGCTATCTGAAAACCCGTATCCGTCCTGCTATGGAAGCGCTGATCAGGGAGGAAGAGACAGAGAAAATGGAAGCATTGGCTCAGTTTGGATGGTTTGGCGCAAAGGAACTGGAAACCTTTATCCGATCCGCAAGGGAACAGGGAAAGCTTTCGGCGTTAGTCTGGCTTTTAAAGCTGAAGCAGGAAAAGTACGGGTATCAGGATAAGGATTTTTCTCTATAAGCCCCGGTTTTGAGACGGGAAGAAGACGGTTTACAGAATGATAAAAAACAACAGACAGGATATCGAACGGGACAAGGATGAATTATATTTAAAAAAATCGGCGCTGGGGATTAAAATCCTTGAAAATTGCCGGAATGAATTGTACGGGCTTTTTCCCTACATGGACGGGGCTTTTGCAAGCCTTTCGTACCGTCCAGAGGAAAAACCGGGAACCATTGCCACCCAGGGGGAAAACCTTTGCTTTTTCCCGGATTTTCTGCTGGAAATGTACGGGAAAAGTCCGGCGAAGGTACGGCGGGGATATCTTCATATTTTACTGCATTGTCTGTATCTCCATCCCTTTCAGGAGGGAAGATATGAGGAACGCTTGTGGAATCTTTCCTGCGATATCGCAGTGGAACTGCTTTTAGAGAGGGAGAGGATACCTGCGCTTGTACTCCCGGCAAATGATCCCGGAGCTGCCGTGCGTGAAAGATGCTTTGAGGTCATTGGGGGAAGGGCTGTTTCTGCCGAACAGATTTATAATCTGTTTTTAAAAGAGGGTTTCTTTGATGATATGGAGAAGCTGGAAAGAGCGTTTTTATTTGATGATCATAGTCTGTGGAAATCGGAAAAGGATCCGTTGAAAAGAAAAGCAAACAGGCATAGATGGGAGCGTATCCTGGCCTATACAGGTCAAAATAAAGAGGCGGAAAAGCAGCGCGCGGGACTTAAAAAGGGAAATTCGGCGGAGAAGATGGAGGCAGTTCAAAAAGGACGCTATGATTACCGGAAATATTTAAAAAAATTTGCAGTTCCCAGAGAAGAGACAGAGCTGGATACGGAAAGCTTTGATTATATTTTCTATCATTATGGGATGGAACGATATGGAAATATGCCGTTGATCGAACCATTGGAATATAAGGAGATCAACCGGCTGGAAGAATTAGTGATCGCCATTGATACCTCCGGCTCCTGTTCGCGGGAAACCGTGCGGCAGTTTCTTGGGGAAACCTATCGTATCCTCAGCGAAAAAGAAAATTTTTTCCGGAAAATGAAGGTGTTTTTTATCCAGTGCGACTGCTTTATCCAGGACGTGGCAGTCATACATTCCCGGGAAGAATGGGAGGACTACAGCCGGGAGCTGACGATCCAGGGCAGGAGCGGGACGGATTTCCGTCCGGTATTCCAGTATATCAGGGAGCAGCAGGAAAAGAAGGAGATACGGCGGCTTAAGGCTTTGATTTATTTTACAGACGGGGATGGGATTTATCCCCGGGAGAAGCCGGATTATGAGACGGCTTTCGTGTTTCTGAAAAAAACGGACAGTATGAACATGGTACCTGCGTGGGCGGTGAAGCTGCTCGCCGGATAAACGGACGGAGGCAGCCACCCCGCGCTGTGGGTTCATAAGCATGCGGTAGAGTGGGGGATGCAGATTGCGGGAATGAATTTTCAAACACACTCTAAGGCGAAGTAAAGCGGATATTCTTATTTCGCTTTATTATAAATAAAAGGAGAGAAGCTACATGAATATCAGGGAGGCGAAGGAGGAAATCTGCAATACTCTGAGAGCCTATCATCAGAAGGATGAACAGAATCGTTATAAGTATCCTCTTATCCGCCAGCGGCCCATTTTGTTGATCGGTCCGCCCGGAATCGGGAAGACGGCAATTATGGAGCAGGCGGCAAGGGAGTGCGGCGTAGGACTGGTCGCTTATACGATTACGCATCATACAAGGCAGAGCGCCATCGGACTGCCTCACATTGAAACCAGGGTGTACGGCGGTATTCCGATGGAAGTTACGGAATATACCATGAGCGAGATCATTGCTTCCGTCTATGAGTGTATGGAACGGACAGGCAAGCAGGAAGGAATCCTGTTTATTGATGAGATTAACTGTGTGTCTGAGACGCTTGCGCCGGTGCTGCTTCAGTTCCTTCAGAATAAGACTTTTGGAAGCCACAGAGTTCCGCCGGGATGGATGATTGTGGCAGCGGGGAATCCGCCGGAGTATAATAAATCTGTCCGGGAATTTGACATCGTAACACTGGACAGAGTGAGAAAGATCGAAGTAGAGGCAGACTGCGGCGTGTGGATGGAATATGCCTGGAGACAGCAGGTGCATGGCGCGGTCCTGTCGTATTTAAGTATAAAAAAAGAAAATTTTTATCTGGTGGAGAATACAGTTGACGGGAAATTTTTTGTAACTGCCAGAGGATGGGAGGATTTATCCGAGATTCTGAAAAGCTATGAAGAGTTTGGGATTCCCATAACAAAGGCTTTGGTCGTCCAGTATCTTCAGAAGGAGGAAATAGCAGGGGATTTTGCGGCTTACTATCAGCTATACCGTAAATATGGAACAGATTACGGTATTGGAGAAATTCTGGACGGAACGCTGGAAAAAGAAGCTTATCAGGAGAAGATTTCCATGGCAAAAAAGGGAACCTTTGAGGAACGGTTTACGGTGGTAAATCTGGTGCTTGCCGCCCTTGACGGAAGCTTTTTACAATATGAATGGGAAGATGAAACTGTGTCGCTGCTGCATGAAGCTCTGGTGCATTTAAAGAAGTTTTTGGGAGAAAAAGGAGAAACGGAAGCCATTGACGAGTTTATCAGGAGCAGAGAAAGCAGTCTGAATATCAACAAAACGGCGGAACTGATTTCGGAGGAACGTCTGCGTAAAGAGGAATGGGTTTTGGAACAGCTCAGAGAGTACTGGCTTGTATTGAAAAAAGAGCATATTCATGGAACAGAGGAAGGATTTTCCAGGATTCGCCAACTGTTTGAAAACACAGTCGAGGCACGTAAAAGGACTGCCAAAAGAATTACAGAGCGGTTGGAAAGGGCATTTTCTTTTGTGGAGGACTGCTTTGAGGATGAGCAGGAGATGGTGCTTCTGGTGTCCGGGCTGACCCGGAATAAAAGGGCGGCGGCTTTTTTGAGTGTCCATGAAAGCGAGGCTTATTTACGGCAAAGTGAGAAGCTTTTATATAGAAAGAGAGAGAAGGAACTGCAGAAGGAGTGCCGGGAACTGATGAAGCAGTCCTGAGATATCAGATGTGCAGGGATTCGGTTGGGAATTATGTCAGAATAGCTGATCCGAATTCAGCACCAGGACTCGCGAGCGAGTCTTGAATAAGTTACTGTCCACACCTATGGCGTAAACAGTAACCTTGAATATACTATAAAATATTGTAAAAACATATGAGAGTATTAAGATATATGATATAGATATACAATATATGATATAAGATAAAGGAGACAATACAGATGAGAATTTTATTTATCAGGCATGGCGACCCGGATTATGAGAATGACACACTGACAGAAAAGGGGCGCCGGGAAGCGGCGCTTTTGGCGGAAACCGCGGAATATTTAGGGCTTGGAGACTGTTATGTGTCTCCCCTTGGAAGGGCTCGGGATACGGCGTCTTACTCATTGAAAAAAACCGGAAAGACGGCGGAGACGAAGGAATGGCTGCAGGAATTTCCGGCTTTTGTGGATATTAACGGCTCTGAAGAGCTTATCAAAGCTTACCCGGATACGAAGAAGGATGGGGATAAGTATAAAAAAAGAATCGTATGGGATATCTTGCCCTTTTACTGGACAGAGCATCCGGAGTATATGGCAAAGGACGGCTGGAGAAGCTCCGAGATCGCGCGCCGCGGGGATATAATCCCTCTGTATGATTCTGTTACGGGAGAGTTAGATAAACTTCTGGCAAAATATGGATATGTTCGTGAGAATGGGCATTATCGCGTAGAAAAGGAATTTAAGGGAACCATTACCTGCTTCTGCCATTTTGGAGTGATCTGTGTCATGCTGTCACATTTATGGAATGTTTCCCCGTTCATCCTATGGCATAGTCTGTCTCTGGCGCCAACCTCGGTCACAGAGGTGTTTACGGAGGAACGGGAGAAAGGGATCGCTTATTTCCGCGGCAGACGTACGGGGGATCTTTCGCATTTGTATGCAGGGCGGGAGGAACCGTCGTTTGCATGCAGGTTCTGTGAGGTTTACAGTAATTCTGATGAGAGACACTGAAGAGTGAGTCTTGAAGGTATTGAAAGGGACGCCGCAGCCAGTGCAATGCTTGGGAGTGAACAGTAATGCGGCGTCCTCTTTTACAATAATGATAAAAATAAGAACAATGTAACAGGAAAGAGCAGGCATCCGCAGAAAGTCTCCGGGATACCTGCATGTGTTACTTATTTGTTTATATACGGGGCGGCGATTTCCTGAATGCGGGTGGGCTGTGCCTGATACCATTCACTGTAGGATAAGCCGGCCTTTTCTATTTCAGTTCCCAGATCGTGAAGGAACTGAGGAATATCCTGTTCCGTGATGGTGCCAAGCTGTTCACCAAAGCGTTCCTGTCCTTCCGTATCATTTCCGTTGACAAAGAGAACGAAGGCAGATTCTGTTTTGCCGTTCACTTTCTTTGCACCGCCCCGGAAGCCGATTTCGCCGATCTGGTGGGTTCCGCAGGAGGAAGGACAGCCGGAAATATGGATTTTAGGAAGCGTGCCGTTTTTAAAGTTCCAGGTGCGGGATGCTTCTGTCAGAGTGCGGAGGAGTTTCTGGGAATCCCGGACTCCAATCTGGCAGATGGAGGCTCCGATGCAGGCCACGGAAGCTTCAAATTCACTGGAAGCGCCGTCGTTTGTAAGGGCAAGCAGGGTTTCTGCTTCGCTGCCGGTACAGTTGACAATGTAAAGAGTTTCATCGGGCGCCAGGCGAAGCTCGGTCAGGGGCATTTTACACATAGTATCATAAAGCTCAATAAGCTTTTCCGGTGCGGGGCAGCCGCCGATGGGATGGTATTTTACTGCATACAGGCCGGGCTGCTTCTGAGGGATGGCCCTGCTGTCAGTCGGCTTGATATCATCAGGAGTCTTACTGATTTCGTCAGGGGTAATGCTGATGGTAAGATCCTCTTCATTAAGAGCCTCTGCAAGTTTATCCTGAAATGCTTTGGCAAAGTCGGCCCCGAGAGTATCCTGCATATAGCGGGTGCGGGCTTTGGCACGGTTCTGGTAGTTGCCGTAGGTAGTAAAAAGCTTTACCATGGCTTTGATATAGTAGAGGATCTGGGAGCCGTCGATGGCTTCGGCAACTAAAATTCCCATTTTAGGGTTCGCGCCCAGGCCGCCTGCGCTGTAAACGTCAAAGGCGCCGTCCTTTCTGGCGACAAAGCCCAGATCACGGAAGGTGGCATGGGTTACGTTGGCGGGCGAGTTGGAAAAGCCAACCTTCAGCTTGCGGGGAAGCTTTACTGTGTGGATGAGTGTCATTAAATAATCAGAAGCAGCCCTTGCGTAAGGAGAAACGTCAAAATATTCGCCCTGCTCCACGCCGGACAGAGGGGAAACCATAACATTTCTCGGAAAATCTCCGCCCCCGCCTCTTGTTATGATTCCGTAATCCAGGGCTGCCGAAGCCAGATCACAGACAGCGTCCGCATTCAGATTGTGGAGCTGAATCGTCTGGCAGGTGGTGAAATGTACCTTGTCGATGTTGTATTTTTTGATACTGTTTACCACAAAGGCCAGCTTGTCCTGGCTGATTCTGCCTCCCGGAAAGCGAAGGCGCAGCATACTTGCGGTTCCCCCTCTCTGGGCATAGCTTCCGAAGCCGCCTGAGAAGCCCTTATAATCCTTGGTGCTGACTTCGCCAGTATAAAATTGTCTGGTTACGGTCTCAAATTCTTTATACTCCTGTTTCCATTCTTCAATCTGCATAATATTCTCCTTTTTGACAGCAGTTTTGCTCTTCATTGGCAGAGAAGCGCTGTTTTTTTCTTTAAGTATTATTATAGTATAGACAGCGGGCTGTGTAAAATACTTTTTTGAACGCAGATAAGCATTTTCCCATTTCAAGTATAAAAGAGGTTTTATGATCTGTTTGGGTAAAAACGATCTTGCAAATAACTGTTTTGCCGGTAATGTGCCTGTGAAGTTTTGTCAAATGATTATTCAGGATGGACCGGTTTTGATGTAAGCAAAAGAATATTTGGGGTTGGTAAACTGTCACAGAAATGCGGTAGGGCATAAAAAAGATATTGACATATAGTACTAAATATGGTACTATAAATTAAAGGAGAGTGAGAAAGTGCCAAGCGTAGAAAAAATCATTGAAAAGATGAAGCGACAGCCTAATGGCATCAGACCGGAGGAAGCTGAAAAAGTGTTGAAGGCATACGGATATGAGCCAGTAAGGCAACGAGGAAGCCATAAACAGTATCTTAATGGTAAGACTGGTGATCTGACAACGATCAAGCAGGAAACTCCATTAAAAAAGGCTTATGTGGTAGACATTTTAAATCGAATAGGGGAGTAAAGCCCCTTGTTCGGTATTATAATATAAAAGTAATAGAAAGGGGCATGAATGATGGAAGTAAAAGATTATATGACATTACCGTATACAAGGCTGGTTCAGGAAATAAATGATGAGAGTGGGCATTATTATTATGGCAGAATTTTGGAACTGGATGGATGCCAGAGTACGGGCGACACCTTGGATGAGCTGTATGAATCACTGAACGAAGCGATGGAAGGATATCTGGAAGTAAAGCTGGAAAATAATTTGCCCATCCCCGTTCCGGAAAAGCCAAGTTCTTACAGCGGAAAATTTAACGTAAGGCTTCCGAAGTCTTTGCATCAGCGGCTTGCAATCGAGGCGGAAAAGGAAGGCGTCAGCCTGAATCAACTGGTCTTGTATAAGCTGGCGTTGTAAAAAAATAATCTGGAAAATAGCTATCAGTCAAAGGGCTGGTAGCTTTTTTATGGAAATGTCCTGGATGTTTCCGTGGTGGCGGAAGCATCCCTGCACCATGAGACGCGCAGGATAGATGGGGCTTGGGTGTTTTTCCCTCTTGCCGGACGCAGATCATGTAGCTTATGGACCCGACAAGGTGGTGAAACTCTGTAGGGTCAAAGAGTATATTCAGTTCTGTTAGTTTTCCTTTCCGGCCAATGATGATATGATATTTTACATCGAGCAGACGCTCAAAGGCTTTTGCGCAGGTCTTTAGATAATCCATTGCGTACTTCTGTTTTTGATATGTATGGTTAAAAAAACCGCCCTGCATCTGCAGAACGGTTATGAGCATTTTCTTTCGACCAGAGCCTACTCCGGTTTGAGGTTTCCCTGAACACCCCTTCTTGAAAGTTCCGCATAACAAGGCATTCTGGTACGCTGTTATGCTTCAACGCTTGGACAGACACACGCCGTTGCCTGTCTGGTACTATTATTATATGTGGAATGCAAAAATATGTTAAGGAAAATAAAAAAGCCCGCCAGAGTTGTTTCATGATTTTATGAAGCATCCTCAATTATTGAACCTGATATTAGTTTATTCAGAAAACAGCCCGACGGGTATCTTTTTAATTTTTCTTCACTATCTGCTGTTCACATCCGGTAAAAAACGCAAAATCTCCATTCCTTTTTATCCCGGGAATTCAAGATTAGTTTTCAAGTATCTTCCAGGCCTGCTTCAGCATATAATCTACAATAAAGTGTCTTTGTTCGTTCCAAGGAACTTTAATCATACCGACTGATTTGCCCAATTCCATGAACATATCTTTTTTCGAATCGTATTTTTCCCAAGTTGGAAGACCTTCGCCGTTTGGATTACCGGTTTTTATAAAATTAGTCCAATAAGCAGTGATTGTTTTGGAAAGGTCATAGTCACTGCCATCAAAGGGTCTCCCGGTCTCTTTCATTGTTTCAAAAACGTAGGGCAGTTCAGCGCCATGACAAGCACCGTAGTTTTCAGGACCCGGAAGTGGTTTGGTGTAATAATATTGATAAAAATTGTTGCCTCCTCTTGAAGCTTCCAAAGCCTGCCATCCGAGAAGCGCTGTCAATTTATCATTGTTATACTGCTCAAAAACAGTCTGCAGGACTTTTGATTCCGTTTCCGCATGAACGGTTTTGAGATAACCTTCTGGATCATCTTTGAAGAATGTATTAGCAAACCAGGAGATTCTGTTGGGATCTTTGCTGAGGAATCCGGTCATATTACCTGTTTCGCTACAGTTACTTCCACACAGGAAGTGTACTTTATGATATGCGCCGGACATAATGCTGGAAATTGTACCAAGAGGGAGAACATATCCGTCTGTTTTAGGAAACCATGGCGCTTTAGTAGAGGTTTTGGCAAAAATCAGTTTTTTCGTAATCTCCATAGCATCAAGTTTTCTTGCTTCTTTAATAGAAGATACACCAAGCTGGGCCAAATATTCAATTCCCTCCTGTTCTGCATCTTCCATACTTTGTTCGTCCTGATAGTACATAGCACTCAGCCCTGCTGTACTTTGGATGATTGCCTGTTGAAAATAGCCTTTGGTTAATGGAGTAGTGCACATGGTCATGACAGAATGTGCTCCCGCAGACTGCCCGATCAAAGTAATTCTTTCAGGATCGCCACCAAAAGCATCAATATTCTCATGTACCCATTTTAGTGCTTCTATCTGATCCAGAGTACCATAATTTCCGCAAATATTACGATCATTTTCCGTAGCCAGTTCGGGATGACATAAGAAGCCGATCGGGCCAACCCGGTAATTAAAACTGACCATAACGACTCCTCGCATGGCAAAGCCCTCTCCGTTGACCTGCAGATTAGTGATTGAACCGGTTCGATAGGAACCGCCATAAATCCAGACCAGTACAGGAAGCTTTTCGCCCGGCTTTTCCGCCGGAGTCCAGACATTTAAATAAAGACAATCTTCCTGTGCAGGCCATATACCCTTTCCGTAAAAAAGTGCTTCCTCCCCTTCAATGACCTGACAGGGCATTGCGCGATAGGAATCTGCATAATAAATCCCAGTCCAAGGTTCTACAGGCTGTGGTTCTTTCCATCGAAGTTCTCCAACAGGAGGCTTTGCATAGGGAATTCCCTTAAAGACGGAAACTCTATTGCTGTAGCTTGGAAGACCTTTAAAAAGGCCGTTTTTTGTCTGTACTAATGTAAGCGCCATGTATCATCTTCCTTTCTTAATTAGATAACTGCCAGAATGCTGCAGACGGCAACAGTTACTATAATCCATATTCCCAAAACACAAATACCTTTAGTCCATATAAATTTATTATCCATATTATCGCGGTTCAGCAGAATGGCAGCCTGACCGCTGGATGCGAATGTTAGAAACGCAACCTGTGAGGACATGGTGACTGCTACTGCCACTGCAGTAATGTTGAAGCCGGTTGCTACTATCGGGCTTGCTACGGCCGCACAGAGAGCTGCTATAACATACCCGGTTGCGGTATTGGAGAAGAAGTTGGTTAAAACTACCGTAAGGATAGTTGCTAAAACTAAAAGAACAAATCCGTTGGAATTTCCAAGAATCCTTCCAAGGATATTGGAAAGCCATGCTTTAACACCAAATTCATCATTGACTAATTGCCCGCCGATACATGCCATAGAGGCGATTGCCATTACAATCGGCCAGTTCACTCCTTCCTTGAAAGCCTGCGCAGGTTCAAAAATCTGTTCACCGTCTACACGTACTAAGGTTAAAATTGCAAGCGTAAGTGTTATGAAAAGAACTGGCCCAAGTTCCTTCAATCCTGTGAGAATACCAATTTCAGGCCAGAAGGAAGCTGTAAATGAATAAACAGCAATAACAAGGAATGCAATTAAAGGATATAACTGTCTACGGGTCAGTTTAGTATTTTCATTACCAAGAGTGTCGCGAAGATCAATCTTTTTAAATATGTTAATGTCACATTTAAAAAGATACTGCATAGCCAGAGGATAAACAATACAGAAAACAAGAAGCAGTGCCCAGGCGGTAATGACAAAATCCAACCCTAAAACATTTGTTCCGGCTGCATCAACAAAGTACTGATTGATCGATAGATTGACGGCTTGCATACTTCCTGTTGCTATGGGTGCTGTACACATAACAATGTATGCACCGAGGGAAAGCAATTTTGCTATATTACTGTTGTGATCAACACCAGCTTCATCATAGATTCCTTCAAGCAGCGGAAGAAATACCATCAGAGCACCCCAGACGCCCATGAATGCACTTGCAACTGAAATTGCCGCCAGAAGAATTATAAGCATCAGAATCGGAGCTTTCTGAGTGATTTTACGGGTAAGAAGAAATCTGGCAATTGTTTCACCGGTTCCATCGCGGACGATAACATAGCAAAGCGCACAAAGTACAATGACCTGCCAAATAATGGACATGCCCATAAATTCGGAAATAACCTCGTTAGGTGTATAAATTCCGTATAATACCAGAGCGCCCATGGAGCACATTGCTGTAAGAATCAGGTCACGGTTGGTTAAGAAGCCGATAATACATCCGATGAAAATGCAGACGATACTAACACCGTTCTGCGTGATTACAGAATCCTGTGGAGAAATGATTGCTGGTAATAGGTACAATGCAAGCAGCATGGCAATCGTTCCAATATAATAGGTTTTGCTGTTATAGTGCTTAGGTTTTGTTTTGTTCATACGTAGTATCTCCTTTAAATTTTGTTTTGATGATGACCGACGGTTTCTTTTGTTGTGTTGCTTTTTTACACAACGCTGCTGTAGATGCATCTGCTATGCTTTGAAAGAAAATTTTATTCTATAAATGAGCAAATTTGAAATTTTACAAAGTTGCTTAAAATTGCTTAAAACTAAAGACATTACGCCTTTTGAAGTGTATACTGTTTATGACTAGAAAATAATAATCTGCAATGAGCTTCCGGTACCGTCAGTGGTTTCTTATTTCCTTTACGACAGTTGGTATACATGCGGCGACGTCATGGACGCTTTTATCAAAAGGGCTTCTATTTGAGTAAGTCACGGCTTTAGTAGCATAGAAGCATTGTGTATTATTTTAAATTTTCTCATTTATAGTTTTATTCCCTTATATAGATTATAGAATGAACTATTTTAGTTTGGTCAATATGTAAAATAAAAAAACTGAGATATCTATTTTTGAGCAAACATTTACTAAAAAAAACAAAAAAAATTGTGAAATTCATACAAAATAATCAAAAAAGAGATGCACCATTATGGTGCACCTAAAAAAATGAACAAATTTATTCTATCTGTGAGGTTGGAATTTATTTCGTCAGAGGCAACCAAAGTCGCGCGCTTTTTCTGGAATGCCCCTGTTCATCCAGTGTAAACAAAATTGATTGGATAATCACAATGCCTTGGGGCTTGAGGTTTCGTTCAAGAGCTTCCTGGTTTAGTTTTTTACATTCGTCCTGAAAGTCCTTCTTTTTATAATCTGCGAAAACAACTTTCGTCAAAGCCGGAGCCGTCTTGAGCGTTTTGAGTTTTTGATAGAGATGGTATGGAACAGATTCTAATTCTGTTTTGTATATTCCCATACCAAATTCTGTTTTGCCAGTTGCCAAATATTCTACCTGAATAAAAAAAGCGTCCGGATCCACCGAAAGTAGTTTTTGAACTGTAGAAGAAAATTCTTGTTCCCGTTTGTACCAGGCTATTCCCGGCATAGTCTTATTTTCCAGAACATTAACCGACTGAGTATCCCAGAGGCGGTGTATTATTCGGTTGAAACGCTGGATTTTGAGAGTTGCTTTCTGGATTATCTGAAAATAAACTTCTCTTTTGGCGTTTAGGTACTCCCTGAGATCTCCCAGCGTCATGCCATCTACCAGTTTTTTTATGTCCTCAATAGAGAAATCTAGTTCCCGATACTCCTGAATCAGAAAAATTAACTGAAGCTGGTCTTCGGTATAGCCACGGTAACCGTTATCAAAACGAATTGGCGTAATTAGACCATTATTTTCATAATAAGTGATTGCTGATTTTGATAAACCTGTTGCTTTTGCTATGTCAGAAATTGAATAATATTTTTGCTGGGCTTCTTTTGGAGATTGTTCGAAGACCTTATTTTCAGGCATAAAATCCTCCCCCTTTCTTTAATAAATTCTCATATTTCCCACACCTTTTGAGGTGTTGAACCTTGAAAAATCAATACTTTAACTATAAAAAGGCACAAACCGCTTGCGTGTGATATAATTGAATTACTGAAAACAATTACACAGCAATGAGATACATGCCATGTCAAGTATACCACAGATTACAGATAATGGAAACAGTGTTTCGGACTTTGCCATTAATTATAAAAAAGTATAAATTCTCAAAGTAAATGCCCTTTCTTTGGTTTTGATTTTGATTTATCACCTAAATTTTACCATAGATGGAGGTCTTTTTCTATTCACTTAAAAGATAAAAAGCAATATTTGATTAAAATACAGTAACTATGCGGATTTCAGCAGTTGATGCTGTTGCTCCGTGAATAATTCAGGATAAATTTGACACAAAAAAATAAGCCTGTCAAAGCTTTGCGGGATTTTGAGCGTCAAAGATTCGAAATATATCCAGCCTGGCAGCGGTTCCCTGAACGGACGCAGAAAAAAACTTCAAGATGCGCTTAAAAATCTTGATGAATACCAAAATTACGAAATGGCCTGTAATGCGGTACTTGGTGTGGATTGAATCAAAATGATACTTGACAAGAAATAAGAAATATGTTAATTTATTAAAAGAATTTAACATATTAAACCGTTGAAGCGGAGATAAAAGCAATTATGCGCGCACAGAGAATCCGGGAAGGTGAGAGCCGGGTCGAGATGCAGATTGCCAAATGGACCGCTGAGGGCGCAGTCAAAGGCATTTTAGCTGAGTATTCTGCGACGTAGGGCATACGTCAGTTGCCGGGAATATGAAGGTATTCCGCAAAGTGCACGGGTCAGACCGTGAAGCAAGGTGGCACCGCGGGCAGATTGATACGCTCGTCCTTGGCAGAGGCTGGAACTCTGTCAGGGGCGAGCGTCTTTTGCGTGCGAGCGGCGGAGTGGAGGGGAAACAATCCCCGTCGTGCTTGCACGAAAGCATAAATTAAGAAAGAATCCGGGAGGTATATCTATGTATCCAACACTTGACATTATCCAAAAGCTTGCATCCTCCGGCAAATACCGCCGCATTCCGGTATGCCGGGAATTATATGCGGACAGATATACGCCAGTAGAAGTAATGCGGGCGCTCCGGGAGGCGAGCAGGCACTGCTATCTTCTGGAAAGCGCCAGCCAGACGGAGGTCTGGGGCAGGTTTTCCTTTTTGGGCTATGATCCTGCGATGGAAATTACCTGCACGGACGGCCTTATGAGGATCCGCCGGACAAAAGCAGAGGGGAAGGAAGAGGTTACAAAGCGGGTTTCCCATCCGGGAGATACGCTCCGTGAAATCCTGAACCAGTATAAAAGCCCGGTAATGGAAGGAATGCCGCCTTTTACCGGAGGTCTGGTAGGATATTTTTCCTACGATTACATTAAATACAGCGAGCCGAAGCTGAAGCTTGAGGACCGCGAGCAGCAGGATTTCCGCGATATGGATCTGATGCTCTTTGATCAGGTGATCGCCTTTGACCATTATAAGCAAAAGGTTCTTCTTATTACCGGAGTAATGACCGATGATGTAGAAAAATCTTATAAAAAGGCGGAGCAGACCTTACAGGAAATGGCGGATTTGATCAGACATGGGAAACGAAGGGAATTTTCTCCGTTAAAACTCCTTTCAGAAATCCAGCCGCAGTTTCCAAAGGAACAATACTGCCGGATGGTAGAAACTGCCAGACATTATATTTATGAGGGGGATATCTTTCAGGTGGTTTTGTCCAATCCCATGAGGGCAAAAGCGGAAGGAAGCTTATTTGATACCTACCGTGCCCTGCGCACGATGAATCCGTCCCCGTATATGTTTTATTTTTCCAGCGATGACATTGAGATCGCAGGGGCTTCACCGGAAACCCTGGTCAAGCTGGAGGACGGAAAGCTGAGCACCTTCCCTTTGGCAGGAACAAGGCCGAGAGGCCGTAACAGGCAGGAGGATCAAGCTCTTGAGGAAGGGCTTTTACAGGATGAAAAGGAACTGGCCGAGCACAATATGCTTGTGGATCTGGGGAGAAACGATATCGGAAAGATCAGTAAGATCGGCAGTGTGGAAGTGGAAAAATACTTATCTGTGGAACGTTTTTCACACGTGATGCATCTTGGCTCTACGGTAACCGGGGATATCCGGGAAGACAAGGATGCCGTGGACGCGGTAGACGCGATCCTCCCGGCGGGAACGCTTTCCGGGGCGCCCAAGTTCCGTGCCTGCCAGATTATTGAAGAACTGGAACAGAGCAAGAGAGGCATTTACGGCGGAGCCATCGGTTATCTGGATTTTGCCGGAAATCTGGATACCTGCATTGCGATCCGTCTGGTATATAAAAAGAACGGAGCTGTCTGTATCCGCTCAGGCGCAGGAATTGTGGCTGACAGTATTCCTGAGAAGGAATTTGAAGAATGCTGCAACAAGGCAAGGGCAGTCGTGCAGGCAATCCGACAGGCACAGGAGGGATTGGAATGATTTTACTGATTGATAATTACGATAGTTTTTCCTATAACTTATACCAGTTGATCGGCTCAGTAGAGCCTGATATCAGGGTTATCCGGAACGATGATTATACAGTGCGGGAGATTGAAGAAATGAAGCCTGAAGCGCTGATCTTATCTCCCGGTCCGGGAAAGCCCTGCGATGCGGGAGTCTGCATTGAGGCTGTCCGGTATTTTGCCGGAAAGCTCCCGATCCTTGGCGTATGTCTTGGGCATCAGTCTATCTGTGAAGCCTTCGGAGGAACGGTATCTTATGCCAAAGAGCTGATGCACGGCAAACAGAAAGAGATTAAGACTATCGGCAGCAGCCGGTTGTTTGAAGGGCTTGGGGACAGCTTTCTGGCTGCCCGCTATCATTCCCTTGCAGCCATAAGATCAACGCTTCCCGAAGAATTAATCGTTACCGCGGAATCTGAGGATGGTGAAGTCATGGCAGTGGAACACCGCGCATACCCTGTCTATGGCGTTCAGTTCCATCCGGAATCAGTAATGACTCCACAGGGGAAGACCATAATCCGGAATTTTATAAAGACCATAATAAGATGAAGCGAGCCGCGCAGCGGCCTGCGTTCTTGAGCATGCAGCAAAGAGGTGCAAGTCCCTCATGAGTGAGGGATTTATCTAAAGAAGACTTGTCCTCTTTGTTCTAAAATAAATACCATCGGCATGAAAGAGAGGAATAAAAATGATCAAAGAAGCGATTTTAAAATTAGCAAAAAAAGAAGATTTGTCATATGAGGAAGCGGAAGCTGTCATGAATGAGATTATGGGCGGAGAAGCGACGCCGGTTCAGATGTCCTCATATTTAACCGCCCTTTCGCTGAAAGGAGAAACCATTGATGAGATTACCGCGTCCGCCGCAGGAATGCGCGCCCATTGTATTAAGCTCCTTCACGATATGGATGTGCTGGAAATCGTGGGAACCGGAGGCGACGGTTCTAATTCCTTCAATATATCCACCACGGCTTCTCTTGTGATCGCGGCGGGAGGCGTGCCTGTGGCAAAACACGGAAACAGGGCTGCATCCTCTAAATCCGGGGCGGCTGATGTCTTAGAAGCTCTGGGCGTAAAGATTACGATCCCTCCGGAAAAAAGCGCGGAGCTTCTGAAAAAGATCAACATTTGCTTCCTGTTTGCCCAGAACTACCACATCGCGATGAAATACGTGGCGCCTATCCGGAAGGAACTGGGAATCCGTACGGTATTTAATATTCTCGGGCCATTAAGTAATCCTGCCGGAGCCAATATGGAGCTTATGGGAGTTTTTGACGAGTCTCTTGTAGAGCCGCTGGCGCAGGTTATGGCAAAGCTTGGCGTAACCCGGGGAATGGTAGTTTTCGGTCAGGATAAGCTGGACGAAATCTCTATGAGCGCCCCTACTTCCGTATGCGAAATCCGTGACGGATGGTTCCAGTCTTATGAGATCACACCGGAGCAGTTCGGATATGAAAGATGCGAAAAGGACGCTCTGACAGGCGGTACCCCACAGGAAAATGCAGCGATCACCAGGGCAATCCTGTCAGGCGAAGAGAGAGGCCCGAAGCGTCAGGCAGTCTGCCTGAATGCAGGCGCATCCTTTTACATTACCGGAAAAGCTTCTTCTATGGAGGAAGGCGTCAGAATGGCGGAAAAAATGATCGACAGCGGAGCGGCGTCCCGCAAGCTGGAAGAGTTTATTAAAGAGTCCAATGGGTAACTGCAATGCATCCGTGGCCCTTTAAAGGAGGCAGAACATGAACATTTTAAATGAAATTGCAGAAAAAACCAGACAGAGGATTGAAGAGGAAAAGTCCCGTATTCCTGTATCTGATTTAATAGAAAAAATAAAAAGCAGGCAGGAGAAAGAAACTCTTTTTCCTGCAAAAACCACCTTCCTGAGTTCTTTGCAAAAGCCGGGAATGTCTTATATCTGCGAGGTGAAAAAGGCGTCTCCCTCCAAAGGTCTGATCGCCCCGGAATTTCCTTATCTGGAGATCGCAAGAGAATATGAAGCGGCAGGGGCCAGCGCCATATCCTGTCTCACAGAACCCTTTTATTTTCAGGGGGCGGATCGTTATCTGGAGGAAATCGCCGAAGAAGTCCGTATTCCGGTTCTCCGGAAGGATTTTACTGTAGATGAATATATGATTTATCAGGCAAGAGCTCTGGGGGCCTCTGCGGTTCTTCTTATCTGCGCGATCCTGGCTGACAGACAGCTTGCCGATTACCGGATTCTTGCCAAGGAACTGGGTATGGATGCGCTGGTGGAGGCTCATGATGAGAGAGAGGTAGAGCGCGCCGTTGCCGCCGGAGCTGAGATTATCGGCGTCAACAACCGTGACCTGCGCACCTTTGAGGTAAATATGAACAACAGCATCCGTCTCCGTTCTCTTGCACCGGAAAACACGGTTTTTGTTTCGGAAAGCGGTATCCGTACCTCCGGGGATATCCGTCAGCTTTACAGCCATCAGGTGGACGCCGTATTGATCGGAGAAACCCTTATGCGCAGCAGCAACAAAAAAGCCGCTCTGGAAGAACTGAACGGAAAACCGCTCGTTACTGTTCGCGCTTTGGTGTAAACAGTAATGATTGGGCACAATCGATTACAGAAGGGACAGAAATATGGCAAAAATAAAAATATGCGGACTTAGAAGCCGTGAAGATATTGAAGCAGTCAATAAGGCAAAACCTGACTACTGCGGCTTTGTGATCGAATTTCCCGGAAGTTTCCGCAGCGTTACCAGACAGCAGGCCAGAGAACTGGTTTCGGGGCTTCATAAAGAAATCCTTCCAGTAGGTGTTTTTGTCAATGCCCCTGTGGAGCTTCCGGCGGCGCTTTTAGAGGAAGGGACGCTTGCCATGGCCCAACTGCACGGACAGGAGGACGAGGAATATATGGCCAGGCTGCGGGAATACACCCAAAAGCCTGTCATTCAGGCGTTTTCCATTAAAGAAAAAGCTGATATCCACAGGGTGCTGGCAAGCAGCGCGGATTACATACTTCTTGACCAGGGAGGCGGCGGGACAGGGACTCCCTTTGACTGGAGCTTGGTACCTGAGATAACACGCCCGTTTTTTCTTGCCGGAGGGCTTGGGCCTCACAATCTGGTACAGGCGATATGCCAGGTGAACCCCTGGGCGGTAGATTTAAGCAGCAGTCTTGAAACCAACAGAAAAAAAGATCTGGATAAGATTCAGGAAGCAGTTTCCATTGTCCGGTCTGTCCGTTATTAGTTCATAGTCTTGCAGATAGTGCAGAGCCTGGTACATCATTGCACTTATTACTTCAAAATCAGTGCAATGATCTGCCAGGTGTGAACAGCAACGACAGATTACAGTATTTACATAATTTACATAACGGAAAGGAGCATACAAATGTCAAACGGAAGATTTGGTATTCACGGAGGCCAGTATATTCCGGAAACGCTGATGAACGCGGTTCTGGAGCTGGAGGAAGCGTACCTTCATTATAAAAATGACCCGGAATTTAACCGGGAATTAACGGAACTTTTAAACGAATACGCAGGACGGCCCTCCCGACTGTATTACGCGTCCCATATGACCGAGGATCTGGGCGGCGCGAAGGTATATTTAAAAAGAGAGGACTTAAATCACACCGGAGCCCACAAGATCAACAATGTTCTGGGACAGGTTCTTCTTGCGAAAAAAATGGGAAAGACCCGCGTCATAGCAGAAACAGGAGCCGGACAGCACGGTGTGGCGACAGCGACCGCGGCAGCTCTGATGGGGATGGAATGTGAAGTATTTATGGGAAAAGAGGATACCGAGCGTCAGGCCTTAAACGTATACCGTATGCGCCTTTTGGGAGCTAAAGTCCATGCGGTAACCTCCGGGACCGCTACCTTAAAGGACGCGGTGTCTGAGACTATGCGAGAATGGACCAACCGTATTGCGGATACCCATTATGTTCTTGGATCTGTTATGGGCCCGCATCCCTTCCCGACTATTGTCCGTGATTTTCAGGCGGTTATTTCCAAAGAGATCAAAGAGCAGATGCTGGAAAAGGAAGGAAAGCTTCCGGACGCCGTTCTGGCCTGTGTGGGCGGCGGCTCTAATGCCATCGGAACCTTTTACAATTTTATCGACGATACGGACGTCCGTCTGATCGGCTGCGAGGCTGCCGGCCGCGGGGTAAATACGGCGGAAACAGCGGCTACCATTGCAACCGGAAAATTAGGGATATTTCATGGAATGAAGTCCTATTTCTGTCAGGATGAATACGGACAGATCGCCCCGGTATATTCGATTTCCGCAGGGCTGGATTATCCGGGCGTAGGTCCTGAGCATGCCTACCTTTACGATACCGGCAGAGCAGAGTACGTTCCGGTTACGGATGAAGAAGCTGTGGAAGCGTTTGAATACCTGTCAAGGATCGAGGGCATTATACCTGCCATTGAAAGCGCCCATGCGGTCGCCTATGCCCGTAAGCTTGTGCCGACTATGAGGAAAGACCAGACGGTAGTGATAACGATCTCCGGCCGCGGCGACAAGGACTGCGCCGCTATTGCCCGTTACAGAGGGGAGGATATCCATGAGTAAAAAAATTGCAGACGCATTTAAAAACGGAAAAGCATTTATCCCATTTATCACCTGCGGAGACCCGTCTCTTGAGGTTACCGAGCAGCTTGTATATGCCATGGAAGAGGCAGGCGCCGACTTAATAGAACTTGGTATTCCTTTCTCCGATCCTACTGCAGAGGGTCCGGTCATCCAGGCTGCCAATATCAGGGCTTTATCCGGAGGCACTACGACGGATAAAATTTTCGACATGGTAGTGAGGATCCGAAAAAACACTTCGATTCCCATGGTATTTATGACCTATGCAAACGTAGTTTTTTCCTATGGTACCGAACGCTTTATTAAAACTGCCGCTGAAATCGGCATGAACGGCCTGATCCTCCCAGATGTGCCCTACGAAGAAAAAGAAGAATTTGACACCGTATGCAAACAATATGGCATTGACCTGATCTCCCTGATCGCCCCGACCTCCCATGAGAGGATCTCCCGTATTGCAAAAGCGGCGGAAGGCTTTGTTTACTGTGTGTCTTCCCTGGGAGTAACCGGAATGCGCGCGCAGATTACTACGGATATCGGAGCTATGGTGGGGCTGGTTAAAAAGGAAAAAGATATTCCATGCGCGGTGGGCTTCGGTATTTCCAATCCTGAGCAGGCGAAAAAGATGGCTTTACAGGCTGACGGCGTTATCGTAGGTTCTGCCATCGTAAAACTCTGCGGAACCTATGGGGCAGAATGTGTTCCATATGTAAAGGAGTATGTAAAGTCCATGAAGGACGCCATAAGGTAAGAGCGGGGAATGTTGTTGCTCACACTTGCGGTGCTGACAGTAAGCAGTAACGAAGCGCAAAAATAACAGTAAAAATAGCTGTCCAAAAGTCCGGTTATGTGGTATGATAAGAAACAGGAGTAAAAGAAACGAAAGAAATAAAATGATTATTTTAAGAGGAGGAATCGGATATGATTTCATGGAACAATATGGATACTCTTGCTTCGTACAAGGAACTTCTGGGTCTTGAGAAAGTAAACATCGCAAGCGCTATGAGCGGCGAGAACGGCGCGGAACGTGTAAAGAAATACAGCGTTCCTATGGCGGCAGGCCTTACATATAACTACGGCGCAAAAGCAGTAGACGACAGGATATTGGATACTCTTTCCAAGTTGGCGCAGGAAGCTCAGCTTACAGAAAAATACGAAGCGCTCTATAATGGCGAAATGATCAATACCGGTGAGAAGCGCCTTGTGCTTCATCAGCTTACTCGCGGACAGCTTGGGGAAGACGTTATTGCGGACGGTGTGAATAAACGCGAATTTTATGTAAACGAGCAGAAGAAGATCGCTGAATTTGCCAATAAAGTACACGCAGGAGAGATCACAAATGAAGCCGGAGAAAAATTTACTACGGTAGTACAGATCGGTATCGGCGGAAGCGACCTTGGACCGCGCGCCATGTACCTTGCCCTTGAAAACTGGGCGAAGGTTAACAATACGTTAAAAATGAACGCTGCGTTTATCAGCAACGTTGACCCTGACGACGCGTCCGCCGTTTTAAGAAACGTTGATGTGGCGCATTCTATTTTCGTGCTTGTTTCTAAATCAGGCACCACACTTGAGACGTTAACAAACGAATCATTTGTAAAGGACGCATTGGCAAAAGCGGGCTTAGACGCTTCCAAACATATGATCGCCGTTACAAGCGAAACCTCTCCGTTAGCAAAGAGCGACGACTATCTTGATGCATTCTTTATGGATGATTATATCGGAGGACGTTATTCTTCTACATCAGGCGTAGGCGGGGCAGTATTATCGCTTGCGTTCGGACCGGAGATCTTTGAGCGTTTTCTGGCAGGAGCAGCAGAAGAAGACGCGCTTGCCAAGAATAAAGATTTACTGCAGAACCCGGCAATGCTCGATGCGCTGATCGGCGTCTATGAACGTAACGTACTGGGCTATCTTGATACGGCGGTACTTCCATATTCACAGGCATTAAGCCGTTTCCCTGCTCATTTACAGCAGCTTGATATGGAATCAAACGGCAAATCCGTTAACCGTTTCGGCGAACCTGTCAATTATTCAACAGGTCCGGTGATTTTCGGCGAACCGGGAACAAACGGCCAGCATTCATTCTATCAGCTTCTTCACCAGGGAACTGATATTGTTCCGCTTCAGTTTATAGGATTTAAGAACAACCAGATGGAAAATGATGTTGAGATCCAGGGAAGCACAAGCCAGCAGAAACTCTGCGCGAACGTAGCGGCTCAGATCGTAGCATTTGCCTGCGGCAAGGATGATGAGAACAGCAACAAGAGATTTGCAGGCGGACGTCCGTCAAGTATCATCATTGGCGAGCAGTTAACGCCGGAAGCGCTTGGAGCGCTTTTATCACACTTTGAAAACAAAGTGATGTTCCAGGGATTTGTATGGAACCTGAACAGCTTTGATCAGGAAGGCGTACAGCTTGGCAAGGTATTAGCTAAGAAAGTACTTGCCCATGATACCGACGGAGCGCTTAAGGTTTACAGTGATCTGTTAAATATCTGATATTGTTTTAAAACGGGATTCCCCGGAGCCTTTGGACGACAGAGAAGGCTCCGGGGATTTTTTGTATTGGGAGGGAACTGGAACGCTGCAAATTTTTTATAATACCAGAATTTTTTGCAGATAAGAGATTTTTACTGTAAACAGGCAGGGAGTATGCTATAATGGATTTACAAAATCTTCATATTATCAGGAGGAATAATGGAATTTCAGCACGAATTGATCATACCAAATGAGGGACTTCCCTTTAAGCTGTTTTTATTTGAGGGAGGAAGCGGCAATTACATACGGGAAAAGCACTGGCATACCTCTATAGAGATCTTTGCGGTTCTGGAAGGTTCGCTGTCTTTTTATCTGAATGAAGTGGAGCATCCTTTGTCCGCCGGAGAGCTGATCATTATCAATTCCAATGAAATCCACTCCATTCACGCGCCGGAGAAAAATAAGACCGTGGTGCTTCAGATCCCTCTGAAGCAGTTCGAGGATTATTTTACTGCCCAGCGTTACATTCGGTTTTCGGGGAAAGGGGGTATGGCGGAAGAGAATGGTACGGACAAGCTGCAGGATAAAAAGCTGAATACTTTGATTCAGGAACTGTATCAGGTATATACTGCTAAAGAAACCGGTTACAGTTTCCGCACAAGAGCTCTGTACTATGAAATTTTATATCTTCTGGTAAGCTGCTACCGGGAGACGGAGGTAAGCGAAAGGGATATTCATTACAGCCGCCGCCTGGACGCCCTGTCCAAGATCACGACTTATATGCGGGAGCATTATACAGAGGATCTGAAGCTGTCAGAAGTTGCATCCATGTTCGGTTATTCCCCGGAATATCTGTCAAGGATGTTTAAGAAGTATGCAAAAATCAATTTTAAGACATATCTTCAGGATATCCGGATGGCCTATGCCTACCGGGAACTCTTAAATACGGATAAAACCATCAGCCAGATCGCGCTGGATCATGGCTTTTGCGGCAGCAGGGCCTTTTCCAAAGAATTCAGGAAGCGGTACGGACTTCTTCCAAGCGAACTTAGGAGCAGCCTGCCGGCGCATACAGGTTAGCGGATAGAACAGACATTCGCATTCCCATCCCTGCTACTTAGAGTGTGTTTGAAAATTCATTCCAGCAATCTGCATCCCCCACTTTGAGGTATATTTGCCCCGCATTCGGTCGCCGGTTTCCGTTCCACTACGGTCGGCGCTTATCACTCGTCCACCGGACGAGCAGCGCCCCGCTACGCCTCCCTCATTTGTGACAAATCTCCCACAAATTGTGGAATACATCTTGCAGAAAGCAATTTTCAAACACGCTCTAGTAGTAACAAAATGTCAAAAAAGTGCTATAGAATAGACAAGAAAACCGGCGAAAAGAACCATACGTCTGTGCTACAATACAGCTATCTTAAAAAACAGAACAAAAGGAGGATGAAGGGTGAAAATTCAGAATGTAGCAGATGCTTCTTTCCGCAAATACGGAAAAGTATTGGAGGGTTATGATTTCAGCAGTCTTCTCAAAGAAATGAAACACACTCCGGTTCCGGAGGATGTTGTGTATGTACCGTCTGTAGAAGAACTGGAAGCATTGGATGTTGCAAGGGATTTACAGAACAAGGCATATGGGGGCCTTCCGATCCAGATCGGCTATTGCAACGGACATAACAAAAAATTAAACGCTGTAGAATATCATCGTAATTCAGAGGTAAATGTAGCAGTTACGGATCTGGTCCTTCTGCTTGGATGGCAGCAGGATATCGAAGATGGTCTTACATACGATACCTCAAAGATCGAGGCGTTTCTGGTACCTGCGGGAACTGCCATTGAGGTATATGCAACCACGCTTCATTATGCGCCGTGTCATGTAAACGAAAGCGGCTTCCAGTGTGTGGTAGTGCTTCCGCTGGGAACTAACACAGAGCTGACCTTTGAAACAGCCAAAGACGGAGAGGACAGCCTGATGACCGCTAAGAACAAATGGCTGATCGCCCATGAGGATGCCGCAATCGAAGGCGCCTTTAACGGCCTGAAGGGTGAGAATATCACTTTAGATTAGAGTAAAATGCTGAACTTAATAATGTGGACATAAAACAAAAATCAGGAAAAGGAGAAAAATATCATGATCAACAACATGCCAAAAGTAAAAATCGGAATCGTAGCAGTAAGCCGTGACTGTTTCCCGGAAAGCCTGTCTGTAAACAGACGTAAAGCTTTAGTGGAGGCTTATACAAAGAAATATGACGCAGAAGACATTTACGAATGTCCAATCTGTATCGTTGAGAGCGAGATCCATATGGTGCAGGCTCTGGAAGATATCAAGAAAGCAGGCTGCAACGCTCTCTGCGTATACCTTGGAAACTTCGGGCCGGAAATTTCCGAAACCCTTCTTGCTAAACATTTCGAGGGACCGAAGATGTTTGTTGCTGCAGCAGAAGAAACTCAGGACGACCTTGTACAGGGACGTGGAGACGCTTACTGCGGTATGCTGAACGCAAGCTACAACCTGCAGCTTCGTAATATTAAGGCATATATTCCGGAATATCCGGTTGGCGACGCAGAAGACTGCGCTGATATGATTCATGAATTCCTTCCGATCGCAAGGGCAATCGACGGCTTAAACAACCTGAAGATCATCAGCTTCGGACCGCGTCCGTTAAACTTCCTTGCATGTAATGCGCCGATCAAGCAGCTTTACAATATCGGTGTGGAAATCGAAGAGAACTCTGAGCTTGACCTGTTTGAAGCATTCAACAAGCATGCAGGCGATGACAGAATCCCGGCAGTTGTAAAAGAAATGGAAGAAGAGCTTGGCGAGGGCAATAAGAAGCCGGAAATCCTTTCAAAGCTTGCTCAGTATGAGCTGACTCTGCTTGACTGGATCGAAGCACACAGAGGATACCGCAAATATGTTGCCATCGCAGGAAAATGCTGGCCGGCATTCCAGACACAGTTCGGCTTTGTACCGTGCTATGTAAACAGCCGTCTGACAGCAAAGGGCATTCCGGTATCCTGTGAAGTTGATATTTACGGATGCTTAAGCGAATTTATCGGAACAGTTGTCAGCAACGATATCGTAACTCTTCTTGACATCAACAACTCCGTACCGAAGGATATGTATGCAGAGTCCATCGAAGGAAAATTCAATTACACACACAAAGATACCTTCATGGGATTCCACTGCGGAAATACCGCTTCCAGCAAGCTGTCCTTCTGTGAGATGAAATACCAGATGATCATGGCAAGATCTCTTCCGATCGAAGTTACACAGGGAACTCTGGAAGGAGATATCAAGCCGGGCGACATCACCTTCTATCGTCTGCAGAGCACCGCTGACAACAAGCTGCGCGCATATATCGCACATGGAGAAATCCTTCCTGTAGCAACCCGTTCCTTCGGAGGCATCGGCGTATTTGCTATTCCGGAAATGGGACGTTTCTACCGCCACGTTCTGATCGAGGGAGGATATCCGCATCATGGCGCCGTTGCATTCGGACATCACGGCAAAGCGCTGTTTGAGGTATTCAAATACATCGGCGTTCCGGTTGATGAGATCGGCTACAACCAGCCTGCAGGCGTAAGATATCCTACAGAGAATCCGTGGGGATAAGAAATTACAGTAATGAAACCATATTGAATCAAAAACTATTTAAACGACATCCCAGGGGAGTTCTCTTGGGATGTTGCAGTAAATGCGCGTGATCAGGAGGAGAAAAATGTATTATATCGGCGTTGATCTGGGTACTTCTGCAGTGAAGCTGCTCCTTATGGAAGAATCCGGAAAAATCTGTAATATCGTATCAAAAGAATATCCGTTGTTTTTCCCGCATCCCGGCTGGTCTGAACAGAATCCGGAGGACTGGTTTACCCAGAGTATGGAAGGGATCAAGGAGCTTACAAAGGATATTGACAAATCACAGGTAGCAGGCATCGGCTTCGGCGGCCAGATGCATGGGCTTGTAACACTGGACGCCCAGGATCAGGTGATCCGTCCGGCAATTCTCTGGAATGACGGACGTACCGGAGAAGAAACCGACTATTTAAATACTGTGATCGGCAAAGACAAGCTTTCTCAGTATACTGCAAATATCGCGTTCGCAGGCTTTACCGCGCCGAAGATCCTCTGGATGCAGAAAAACGAGCCTGAGAACTTCAAAAAAGTTGTAAAAATCATGCTTCCGAAGGATTATCTGGCATATTGTCTGACAGGTTCCTTCTGTACAGACGTGTCCGACGCTTCCGGTATGCTTCTTCTGGATGTGAAGAATCGCTGCTGGTCCAAGGAAATGCTGGAAATCTGCGGAATTACAGAGGAACAGCTTCCGAAACTCTATGAGAGCTGGCAGGTGGTAGGCACCCTGAAGCCGGAAATCGCAGAGGAGCTTGGAATGCCTGCTTCCGTCAAGGTCGTGGCAGGCGCTGGAGATAATGCGGCAGCGGCAGTGGGAACAGGAACCGTAGGCGACGGGCAGTGCAATATTTCCCTTGGAACCTCCGGAACCATCTTTATTTCCAGCAAAGAGTTCGGCGTGGACGCCAACAATGCGCTGCATTCCTTTGACCATGCGGACGGCTATTATCACCTGATGGGCTGCATGCTGAGCGCGGCCTCCTGTAATAAATGGTGGGCAGAGGAAATCCTTCAGACAAAGGATTTTGCGGCAGAGCAGGCGCCGATCACCGCGCTTGGGGAGAACCACGTATTTTTCCTGCCGTATCTGATGGGAGAGCGTTCCCCTCATAATAATCCGGATGCAAGAGGCGTATTCTTCGGAATGTCCATGGATACCACAAGAGCAGACATGACACAGGCTGTTCTGGAAGGGGTAGCCTTCGGCCTGCGGGATTCCCTTGAGGTAGCAAGAAGCCTTGGAATCAAGATCGAGCGTACCAAAATCTGCGGCGGCGGAGCAAAGAGCCCGCTGTGGAAAAAGATCATTGCCAATGTAATGAATCTTAAGGTGGATGTTCTGGAAAACGAACAGGGTCCCGCTATGGGCGGCGCTATGCTGGCGGCTGTGGGCTGCGGAGCGTACCCGGATGTGGAAACCATCGGTAAAAAACTTGTCAAAGTGGTTGATACAGTAGAGCCGGAACAGGAACTGGTAGCGAAATACGAAGAAAAATACCAGCAGTTCCGTGAACTTTATCCGACCATGAAGCCACTGTTTTAAAGAATAGAAGAAATATACGTAGCTTTAGATGCGTGGATCGGGAAACAAAGAGAAATGAGATAAGGATACAATAAAGAAAATGCAGACAATGACGTCAGATGTGAGGTCACTGTCTGCATTTTTATGTTTCCGGTTTATGGCTTTGCAGTTAATGTAAGACTTGCGAGCGAGTCTTGAATTTATTCAGAGGAAGGCGGTATGTTATGGTTACTTGCAGAGATATATGGAATCTTAGCCTGGACGGGGTAGAACTGGTCACCAGTGAAAAGGGGCTGGGACGTGCCGTATCCTGGACCTATATGGTGCAGACCAGGCCTTATGAGGATCATATGAATCAGGGGAATTTTGCGCTTCTGGTAGTGGATTATGTGCGCTTTGATTTTAAGGAGGCGCTGCGCACCATGGAAGAACTGGACAACCTTGGGATTTCCGGACTGGCGGTTTCCGTTGTGGATGACAGAGAACCGATACCGCAGTACATGATAGACCGTGCCGAAGAACTGGAACTTCCGCTGTTTTATGTCCGCTGGGAGGGCGCCTCTTTTGTGGATATAGACCAGAGTATCGGAAATCTGATCGTGGAGTCCGGCGTACAGAATAAAAGGACGGGAGATTACCTGTATAACCTGCTTTTCGGCTATGCGATCAATGACAAATATGTGGAAAAGATTTCTCATCAGTTCGGCATGGATTTCAGCAGGCCTTACCGGGTGGGCATCATTGTGGTGGACAGAAAATACGGCGTTAACCTGGAACAGGATGAGCACACCTATGAGCACTATGCCAACTGCCTGAACCGCGAAGTGAAAAACATGAAAGGGAGTCCTATGTTTATGCGCTTTCTGAACAAATTTGTACTTCTGTTCGAGGCAAGGGAGGACAAGGAAATTGAAAGGGAGCTGGAGATTGTTCTCCGGCATCTGGATGAGCGGCCGCAGTTTCAGGGGATCATCAGGAGCACCTGTATTCTCGGAGCGGCTTATAAGGACCCCAGCCTGTTCGGGCAGAGCTATCAGGAGGCAAAGCGTCTGATCCCCAAAAAAGATATCCTGCCGAACCCGAAAAACAAAAAGGTTCTGAGCGCAAGCTCCATGGGCATCTACAAATATATGTTCAACAGCGGAAATCAGGCGGAGATTCTGGATTACTGCAATGAGAGGCTGCGCAAGCTGGAAGAATACGACCATGCCAACGGAACCTTCCTCCAGGAAACCCTGCTTGCATATTACATGAACGGTTTCAATAGCGGCAAGACTGCGGAGGCCTTATATATCCACCGCAATTCCCTCCAGTACCGCATGAATAAAATCGTGGAATTGCTGGGAATCGAGCTGGACGACAGCATGGAATATCTGGATCTGATCAACTGTATTCTGGTGAAGCGTTTGATGTTCCTTAGCTAGAGCGTGTTTGAAAATTCATTCCCGCCATCTGTACGCCCCACTTCAAATATTCTTTAAGCGGCGGGGAATACAGATTGCGGGAAAGACCTTTTTATTTGTGTTGATTTGCTCTGACTGTGCAAAATGCCAAGTAAGACTGTGCATTTTGAATATTGAAAAAAACTTAAATGCTGATTAGAATACACTCTATCAGCAAGGGCGTTGGGAAAACAAGTTGTTTTCACCGGCGCCTTTTCTTTTTCATAACAAAGTAAAGAGGCATAAACGAGGAGGAGAATATCATGAAAAAAAGAGTGTTAATGACAGTTGCAATGGCAGGAATTATGACGACAGTTATGTTCGCGGCAGAATGCTCCGCGGCAGAGACAGAGGAAAAAGATGTTCTGAGAGTGGGTATGGAATGCGCCTATGCTCCATTTAACTGGACACAGGACAGCGATACCACCCCGGACGGCAGCACGGCGGTTCCCATTTACAATTCCGACTACTATGCATACGGCTATGATGTAGCAGTTGCACAGATGCTGGCGGATGAAATGGGGATGGAGCTTGAGGTTCATAAAGTAGAATGGTCTTCCATTGGAATTTCCATGGACGCAGGAGACTATGACTGCATTATTGCAGGTATGGGACGCACCGCAGAAAGAGAGATGTCTTATTCCTTCACAGAACCTTATTATTACAGAGACAACTGTATTGTTGTAAAAAAAGACGGAGATTATTCAGATGTTAAGACCCTGTCGGATCTGGCAGGAACCGGCTGTAAGGTGACTACACAGCTTGGAACCGGCTGGGTACCGCTTCTGGATCAGATCGAAGGAGCAGAGACAGGCGCCAATTATGAGACGACCTCCGAATGCTTCATGGCAATTTCCAACGGCGTTGCAGACGTCTGCATCGTAGACCTGCCTACCGCGCAGTCCGCGCTGCTGACAAATGACGACCTTCAGATCATTACCCTGGACGAAAGCGATACGTTTACAGGTGATGATGAAATGGTAAATGTTTGTATTGCCACAAGAAAGGACGACACAGAGCTTCGGGATAAGCTTCAGGATGCAATGGACGCCATTGGCTGGGACGACAAGGAGAAAATGGACGAGCTGATGAACAGCGTGATCGATCAGCAGCCGGCAGCCAACTGATACCGGAAATCAGGACGTAAGCCCAGGACGTGAGCCGGGATAAAGAAAGATAAAAGAGAGGTAACCGTATGGGAATCTATGTACTTGCAGTGGCAGATCCGAGCAATTCTTTAGAGTGGATGATTTTTCTCGCACAGAAATATTCGAGCATGTTTGTGGAAGGAACCTGGCTCACCTTATATATTGCGGTCATCGGTACTCTGCTTGGATTTGTACTTGGATATGTGGTCGGGATCATTCAGGATATCAGGATCAGCCAGGGAGACAACATCCTGAAAAAGGGGCTTTGCAGACTTCTGAAGGCCGTTGCCTCCATTTATGTGGAAGTCTTCCGGGATACGCCTATGATCGTGCAGGCAATGATCATTTATTATGGCCTGAGACAGGCCGGAATTGAGATGACGCCAGTATTTGCAGGTGTTCTGGTGACTGTGCTGAACACAGGCGCCTATATGGCGGAAACCGTCAGGGCAGGAATCGGCTCCATCGATCTGGGGCAGCGGGAAGGCGCGTGGGCAATGGGAATGTCTCCCATGAAAACCATGCTGTACATTGTACTTCCCCAGGCATTTAAGAATATTATCCCTGAAATGGCGAATACATTTCTGACGAATCTGAAGATGACCTCCGTGTTAAATGTAATCGCCGTTCAGGAGTTATTTATGGCAGCCAAAACTGTCGGCGGTAATTACTATAAATATTTTGAATCTTATCTGGTAATTGCAGTCATCTATTTTGTATTATGCTTTATTTTCAACAAGCTGTTCATCTTTATGGAAAAGAGGATGAAGGGCAAAGCCGATTATGCATTGGCTGTTGAATACATGGATAATCAGTAAGGAGGCACATGATGAGCGAGGCTATTATTTCGATCCAGGATCTGAGCAAATCCTTCGGAGACCATGAGGTGCTCAGAAAAATTGATATTGACGTTTATGCAGGAGAGATCATCTGCATCGTGGGTTCCTCCGGCTCCGGCAAATCCACGCTTCTTCGGTGCATCAACCGGCTGGAGCGCCAGACCGCCGGAAAGATCATGTATCACGGCAAAGAGATACGGGACGTTCAGCGTGAGATCAACGAGTACAGATCCAAGGTGGGCATGGTATTCCAGTCCTTTAACCTTTTTGAGAATATGACGGTTCTGCAGAATTGCATGCTCTGCACAAGAAGGGTTCTTCATCTGTCAAAGGAAGAAGCTTTTGACAGGGCGATCACCCATCTGAAGGAGGTTGGGATGGCACCCTATATCAACGCAAAGCCGTTTCAGCTTTCAGGAGGACAGAAGCAGCGTGTTGCCATCGCAAGATCCCTTTGTATGAATCCGGAGGTGCTGCTGTTTGACGAGCCGACCTCCGCGCTGGATCCCGAAATGGTGGGGGAGGTGCTGAATGTTATGAAGGAACTGGCGACTACCGGACTTACCATGATCATCGTCACTCATGAGATGGCCTTTGCCAGAGACGTATCCACCAGAACGATTTTTATGGACCGGGGATATGTGGCTGAGGACGCGGCGCCTTCCGAACTGTTTTCCAATCCGAAAAATCCCCGTACCAGAGAATTTTTAAGCAGATATCTGGCAGGGTAGGCATAAGGAGGCGTAAATTCATGGAAAATTTTGTTGTGACCTTCGCAAGGGGCTTCGGCTCAGGCGGAAAGGAGATCGCTTCCCTTCTGGCAAAGGATCTGGGAATCCACTGCTATGAAAACCGTATTCTCACTCTTGCAAGCCAGATGAGCGGACTGGATGAAAACCTGTTCCGGGAGGTAAATGAGAAGATTAGAAACAACGGAGGCTTTTCCAGCTTTTTGCGGGGGCTTCCAAGAGCAAGGAACTATATCGCCAGAAATGAAAGATTTCATTCGGACGACAGATTATTTGAATACCAGAGCAAGATCATCAGAAATCTGGCGGATCAGGAGTCCTGCGTTATTGTGGGCAAATGTGCCGATTATGTACTGAGGGGACGCCCGAATATCGTCAGTGTTTACATAGAAGCCCCCAGAGCTTTCTGTGTAGAGCGGACCATCGAGCATATGGGCGTGTCGGAAAAGGTGGCTCATGCCACGATCACACAGACAGACAAGTTCAGGGCGGACTATTATCAGTATTACACGCATGGAAAGTGCTGGACCAATCCGGTGAATTACGATATGACCTTAAACAGCGAAAGAGTGGGCATTGAAAACTGCGTCAGGCTGATCGAAGAGTATCTGGTCATCCGAAAGCTGATCACACCGGACAGGATTAAAAGAACGCCCTCTTCGCAGGAAACGTCCGATACGGCTTCAGAACAAAAATGATGTACTGGTCACAAGCCCGGGCGGTCAGTGCAGGGCCTGGGAGTGAACAGTGACAAAATAAGAACAGCAGCAGTGAGGAGAAGTGTTATGAAATTAGCAGATACAGGTTTAACAGTTCAGGATATCAAAGACAAAGTAAATAAATATATGATCGAAACCTATGAGCGTTTTGATTTTCTGGCGGAAACTGCCAAAGATCAGTATATCTATGACGAGAAGGGAGAAAAATATCTGGATTTTTATGCAGGTATCGCCGTCAATTCCGCAGGAAACTGTAACGAAAAGGTAGTGGAAGCAGTTGTAGAACAGACAAAAACACTGATGCATACCTTTAATTATCCCTATACTATTCCACAGGCGCTGCTGGCGGAAAAGGTCTGCACCACCATCGGAATGGATAAAATTTTCTTTCAGAATTCCGGTACGGAAGCAAACGAGGCCATGATCAAAATGGCAAGAAAATACGGAATCGAAAAATACGGACCGAACCGCTACCATATCGTAACTGCAAAAATGGGCTTCCACGGAAGAACCTTCGGATCCATGTCCGCTACAGGACAGCCGGGAAACGGCTGTCAGGTAGGCTTCGGCCCTATGACCTACGGCTTTTCCTATGCGCCCTATAATGATCTTCAGGCATTTAAGGACGCCTGCACGGAAAATACCATTGCCATCATGATCGAGCCTGTACAGGGAGAAGGCGGCGTACATCCGGCGACTATGGAATTTATGACCGGACTCCGTAAATTCTGTGATGAAAACGGAATGCTGCTTCTGATCGACGAAGTGCAGACCGGATGGTGCAGGACAGGCAAGGTAATGAGTTATATGAACTACGGAATCAAACCGGATATCGTGTCCATGGCAAAGGCCCTTGGGGGCGGCATGCCTATCGGAGCGATCTGCGCAAGTGAAGAGGTTTCAAAAGCATTTTCCGCAGGCTCCCACGGAACTACCTTCGGCGGACATCCTGTTTCCTGCGCGGCTGCTCTGGCCCAGATCGACGAGCTTTTGAGCCGGGATCTGGCAGGCAATGCGGCGAAGATGGGCGCATACTTTATGGAGAAGCTGAAGACCATTCCCCATGTAAAAGAAGTCAGAGGACAGGGGCTTTTGGTAGGCGTGGAATTTGACGATGCTATTAACAGTGTGGATGTAAAGCATGAATGTCTCCACAGACATCTTCTGATCACGGCGATCGGTACAGATGTGATCCGTATGGTGCCGCCGCTGATCATCGATGAAAAGGACTGCGATGAGGCATATGAGATCATCCGGGCTTCCGTAGAAGCTCTGGCATAAGGCGGTGAGGCAGATGAAAGCATTTTCTTTTTCTATTCCGCAGAATATCGTATTCGGCAAGGGAAGCTTAAAGCAGCTTCCCGAGCTGGCTTTAAAGCTTCAGAAGAACAAGGCCTTTCTTATTTCCGGCCCTCATCTCAATAAGATCGGGCTGGTAGGGCAGTGCCGGGAAGCGTTGAAAGCAGCGGGGATCGAAAGCGACGCCTTTACAGAAACAGAGGGCAATCCCAGTACGGAAACTGTGGAAAAGGCCGCAAAGGCATACGAGGACAGCGGCGCGGATTTTCTTGTGGCTCTCGGCGGAGGTTCTCCCCAGGATGTAGCCAAAGCAGTTTCTGTGGTGGCTGTTTACGGGGGAAGGATTGCGGATTATGAAGGAGGCGGCAAGGTGCCCGGTTCCACGGTTCCTGTGATCGCGATCCCGACCACAGCGGGAACCGGTTCAGAAGTAACGGCATTTTCTGTCATTACTGATCACAGCCGTAATTACAAGCTGACGGTGGTAAGCAATGAACTGCTGCCCGCATATGCGATCCTTGCCCCGGAACTGATCTTCAGTGTACCGGCACGTACGGCAGCCGCCTGCGGCGTGGATGCCATGGTGCATGCGCTGGAAGCATATATTTCGCTGGGGGCATCTCCATTCTCCGATCTGTTTGCCAGAAAAGCTCTGGAGCTGATCGGGAACCATATCCGCAGCTATGTGGCAAACCGGAAAAACGAAGCCGCGGCAGAAGGAATGCTGCTGGGTTCTCTGTTCGCAGGCATTGCATTTTCCCATGCAAGACTTGGAAACGTACATGCCATGAGCCATCCTGTCAGCGCGTATTTTGACGTGCCCCACGGCGTCGCCAACGCGATTCTGCTTCCCACAGTGGTTTCCTTCAACGCACTGGCAGATCAGGGGAAATATTATGACATTTACCGGTGCGTTTCCAAATGCCCTGTACAGAAAGAACTCTTTTCCCCGGATATGCTGGCGGAAGAACTGAGAAGCCTCAATGAAGAGCTTGGCATCCCCAAAACACTGAGAGAAGTTGGCGTAAAGGCGGAGCTGTTTGAGGCTATGGCAGACGACGCCATGAAGAGCGGGAACATTGCGGTAAATCCAAGAAGCACCGGAAAGACAGACATTATCCGTCTGTATGAGCAGGCATTTTAAAATCATAAATCAGTAAAATAAATCAGCAAAACATAAATCAGCAAAATATAAATCGGAAAAACATAAATCGGTAAAACATGTATTAAAAACTCTCCGCAGCAGAGCTGCGGGGAATTGAATCCTAAAAGATTAAAACACCCCGGCTGTTCTGAAGGAACAGCCGGGGTGTTTTTGCTGAATTTGTATATACTTTATCAAAACTTATTCCTGTAAAGAGCGATCCATATTCTTTTTATTCTCCTTTTTGCTGACATAAAGTGGAAATTTCGAAACAAACGGTTTGGGGATTATGAATTATACTGTAGCCATCATCCAAAAGCAAACAGGAGTAAAGAAAGACCGGAAAGGGGGTTACGGCTATGACGCAATGAAATGGAAAAAACATAAAAAGGCAGCAGCAGAAAGAAAAAAGAATGAATATGGGAGGAATAAGAATGAGGAAGACAAAGAAATTATTATCAATGTTACTAATAACAGCGATCTTGTGTATAGCATTCTCAATACCGGTTTTCTCGGCATCAACGAGAAAATGTTATACGATTACAAGTGGAAATACTGCAGTATATAGTAATATGGCGTTAACGAACAAATACGGAACTATTTATGGATCCGATGAAATTATTGTAATTACAGTTACTGACAGATATACAAAAGTGACATATCCTATATCAGGTGGGAGGACGAAAACCGGATACATCAAAACCGGTGCCATTCTTACAGGGACAACGGGTCCTTCCTATACTGCAAAGGGAAAAATCACAACATATCGCAGACCGGGAGGCTATGCTTATGGGTATGTGTCTTCGGGAGACCGTGTAACTGTTTTAGGTACCTATGGAAACTATGTACAGATTAAATATCCAGTCAGCTTTGGATACAAGTACGGGTTTATTACAAAAGAGAATGCGAATCGGTATATCTATGGCACAGTTAGTCCAAGGCCTGCTACACCCACCGTTACGACTACGGCAAAATTAAGTTATGGCTTATATAAAAACAGCAAAGCTTACATCTCCTGTAAATTTGATGGATATACCACAACATCCGGAAGACATGAGGGCATTGATTTTGTGTGTTATCAGAATGCGCCGGTATATTCACTGACAGAAGGCACAGTAGTACGTATACAATATGGATATAATGGTTCCAAGGGGCTGTCGACGATTGCAATTTACGATAGCTCTGCAAATAAAACGGTAATATATTTACATTCGAATCCACTTTTTCTGAGAGCAGGACAGAAGATTTATAAAGGACAGCAGATTGCAACTCAGGGCTGGAGGGGTGTTTCAAGCTCCAGAGGATCTCATACACATGTTGAAGTGAGAAACGGGAAGCAAGGGTATGCAGCAAAAAGTGTGGGGGACTATAAATTGGATAATCCGAATCCTCAGTCATACTGGAATTCCAAGGGATATACAGTACAGTGATAGCATTGAAGGGCGAATCTTGAATTACAGAAGAAACAAAACGTGAAACATCAGGAAAGGAGCCGGCTATTAGAGATAATAGCCGGCTCCTTTTCCATAATGGAGTGTATAAGAATGATAAAGCAGAGAAGTTTTTGTTATGCGGGAAGCTGTCATAATAACCTGATGGAATTTTGTCAGGATCAGACAGCTGTGAGGACAGACGGTGGAAAAAATACGGTTGTACTTTGCGATGGAGCCGGGAATAGTTTATATGGCGGTATTGCTGCCAGAATCTGTGCAGAGACCATTGCAGAACATATGCAGAAAAATTTTGAAAAATATTTGTTTGAAGAAAGCGCGGCAGTAAAACGGGAAGTTATACAGAAGCTGCGCAGGGCACTGAGTGGGTATGCATGTGCTCATCATATTGATGAAAAAGCTCTCGCATCAACAATTTTAGCAGTAACAATGGATAACAATGGAAGATTTGCAGGGCTGCACTTGGGAGATGGGATTATTTTATGGAAAATTTCCGGCAGAAAGGATCTGGAAATTGTTTCCTCTCCGGAAAACGGGCTTGATGCCGGGAGTACATTTCTGACTATGAATTGCAAAATGTTTTACCATCTGAAGTTTTTTCGCTGGAGAAAACCAGAGGCGGAAAGAATTCTCCTGATAACAGACGGTATGTTTCCTATTTTATCTCAAATTTCCAATTCCTCCTTTGACGTTGGCAATGAAGCGGGTTTGCAGCAGTTGATACGGGAAAACCACCTTTTTGATGACTGCAGCTATGGGCTGCTGGAATTATAGGAGGATATCCGGAAAGAAAAAGAACAGATAGATTATTATGAAAACATATGGTACTATATAGATAATTATAAAAGAATGAACGGAAAGGACCGGGAAATATCATACTATGGAACATACTTTTTTTCAATATAATAACAGTTTAACAAAACAGGCGGAAGCGTCTGCACATGAATGGGCGATGGAATTATCGAAGATGAGCGATTGGCTGATGGATGAAAGTCCTGTTACTATAGTAGAGTATCTTAATAAAAAAGAAAATTTGTGTACGCCCGGCTATCTGATGAGACGCCAGATTCAGGAAAAATTTCATGAAATGCTGGAACAGGCGGTAAACACTTCCAGGACAGAATATAAAGATTTATTTATATGTGGGAATGTTGCCTGGTCTGAAGGATTAATTTCTGAATTGTCGAAATTGCTTTCCAAGGAGGAATTTTCCAAATCGGGCAAGCGGATTAAGGCCAGTGAGTGGGAAAAATGGCTGTCGGATATGCAGATACCATCCAAACGTGAACTGGCAATCAGGATTTCGTTTGCACTGGAAATGGATGATTTGACAACAACGAAATTTTTACTTGCCTGCGGGCATGAAGATTTAAGTGTGCGCAGCCCGCTGGATTATATTTGTCTGTTTTGCAGACAGTCAGCGTCTCTGAAAAAATGGGAAAAGGTGGAAGAGCTTTTAAAGAAATATGAATGCCGCTGTCATGAGAACACCACGGCAGAAACTTATGTCGTGCCTCGGTTGGGAATGACACAGCTAATGACCAATAACCTTTCAGAACTTGCAGCAGTACCCGAGTCCAGAATGGAAGAGAATCTGCTGGAATATATGTGCTCTTTGGAGCACGAATTTGTACATAAAAGTAAAAGCTCAAATCAATATCTTGCGGGATATTCCCTGCAGCGCAGGGCAGATCTGCTGGAATGGTTTCGATATTTTGTACGATTATATCCATATTATGAAGCCTATAAATACAGGGTGGGTGACGTATGGAGAAAGAGGGTTGAAATAGATGAGAACGGCATTCCCAATCTGCGAAGCTTAACGAGGGCAATGCTGGATTCTCATAACTGGGAATCCGTAGATTATGAGGATATCGGGTTAGAACCGAAAAGCAAAAGAAAAAGTACACATGACAGAAGTCCGTTTAATAAAGAGGTCTATCTTTTTTTTAAGGAGTATGAAAAGCACAATCGTCTAAAAACAATAGACAGAATTCTTGATTCTCCAGAGAATGCGGTTCCTGTGGAGCGAAAGGATATTTTACTGCTCTCGTATTTTTTTATTTCTGGTTTTTTACAAGCAGACGAGGAAATCAGAGAAGAGCTGTATCGCATGACAGAAGAGAATCCTCAGGGAAACCGGTTTACATTTATTCTGAAGGATGTTATCGGACAACTGGCTGATATTGCTGATGGAATGAACGAAGAGGATAATGATAAAGCCTATATTCAGTGTATAAATCAGCTTCTTGAAGCCTTTTCTTTTGAAGGATTTTATCCGCCGTTTATTATGGATCGTTTTGTTTTGCTTGCACTTATGGGAGAAGAAATCGGGGGTTTTGAGTCTCTGTCTGCCTGTATGTTGCGGGACGGATATTCCCATATGGAGGCTGAAGAATAAAAGAGGAAAAAGTATGAAAGGATATAAGGCTATGCAGGATCGAAGGCTTCCGCTGCCAGTAGGCACAAAGCTGTACTGCGAAAATGGAGAAGTCTATACAATTTTAGATGAAAAATGTCAATATGGAGGCAGTTCTCTGGTTTATTCTGCGTCCAGAAGCGGCAGCCGCCGCACGTTTGTTATTAAAGAATGTTTCCCTTTGAGTGAAAAATACCTATATACCAGAGACGAAAACGGTCTTGTCCGCCCTTCTGATAAAGACGATGAGGAAGCCGCATTTTATTTGGAAAAGTGCAGAAAGCATATGCTAGAGGAATGTGAGATCGGGCAGATGATTGCGGATAAGAGCGGCCGTGTAATTGCACCTTGGGAGAAAACGCGGATTTCCCGACTTGTTTTTTGTGGAACAGTGTCCAATGCGGAACAGGGAATTTATATTGCAATGGAGCAGGTAAGTCAAAAGGGGTGTTTTCTTCAGGAAATATTGGAGGAATGTTCAAAAACAAGATCTGTGCGGCACTTGCTGAGGGCCGGCGGACTGCCGGATATATTTACTGTTTCTCAGATTATGGAAGAGATTTTAAAAGCGCTGGATACAATTCATAAGAGCGGATATATCTACGGCGATATCCAATCGGAAAATATTATTTTTTTAAGTCCGAGATTTGAACTGGGAGAAATCGGGACAGGTTATCTGTTTGACTTTGGCTGCGCGAAGAAGCTTAAAGAGGATGGAAAAACAGAAGAGATTGCGAATCAGGAAATCTACAGTACTACTGGATATTGTCCGCCGGAAATAGTGCTGCATAACGACGGATATCTTCGGCTTACTCCAGCAGCTGATATTTTTTCTGCAGGCTGTCTGATGCTGTATTTGTTAAAGGGTATGCATTATAAATGGATCAATGACAGCAGCCTGCCCATAACATTCCGGACAGCATATGTCAGCAATAAGGAACTCTCAAAAAGAGGCGGAAGTCCTGAGATTACCTCTTACATAAATGAAATTTTAAAGCAGGCTTTGAATATCAGTCCTGATAGACGTTTTCAAGATGCCTGTGAAATGCTGGAGGCAATACAGGAACTAAAGGCATTGTGCAGACCGGTTGCGTTAAAGAATATAGAAACGATATTAAACAGGCAGCGAAAACAGACAGAGGCTACGGAGGAAAGTGACAGTGCTGTTTATATTCTGGTACACATTTCTGATGGCAGGGTATATCGTATTCATCGGAACATTACAAAAATAGGAAAGGGTGAAGACTGTGATATCGTGCTTTCCGCTGATACCGCGAGCAAAGTTCACGCTGTGCTGACAAGGGATGCGCGGGGAGTCCGTATTTATGATTCTCATTCTACAAATGGTACATTTGTAAATATGGATTCAATTGAGGGAATGGAAGATGTTTTTTTGGGAAACAGCGCAGTGATTACACTGGCGGATGAGGAGTTTCTGTTTTTTTCGAATCCTCTGGCAGAATGGTATTTAAAGGAGAAAAGGCTTGCGTTTCTTTATTCTGAAGAAATGAAGGAATATAAAATATTGACTGAGAAAAAAATGCTTATAGGGAGATCAAATCCCTGGAAAAACGGAACCTTCAGCAGTAAAACGGTAAGCCGTAAGCATGGTGAAATCCAATACCAAAACGGACAATATTTCTTCAAAGTCAGTGATAAAGAGACACTGAACGGAACATTCTTAAATACCAGTAAGGAAAGACTAAAACCTTCGCAGGAAATTATTTTACTGGACGGTGATGTTATTCGGATAGGAACATCCTGTCACATCAGATTCAGTATGATGGAATTGGAAGAGGTACAGGCAAGATGCAAGTGAGTGAGTTTCTTTTTTACGGCGGTATTGGGATAGTAGTCTGCTCTGTGATCGCATTTATTTTGTATTTTTATATTTCCCGAACAGTAAAAAAACGGCTGGACGAAGATTTGGATAAGGAATATGGTCCGGTAGAAGAAAAATAAGAGAGCTTGCCAATGCAAAGGCACAAAGCAGCTGTAGAATGATAAATGGGAGAAATACCTTATGTCAGAAATTATAGGTTCTACATATAGAATCATCAGGGAAATTGGTTCCGGAGGCGGGGGAACGGTATATTTGGCTGAGCATGTCCGTGTTCATAACAGGGTTGTGCTGAAAGCTGATAAGAGAAGCTTAACTACTCCGCCGGAATCACTACGCCGTGAAGTGGATATTTTGAAGGAATTAAAACATGAACATATCCCAAAGGTATATGATTATTTTCCGGAAAAAGGACAGGTCTATACGGTCATGGAATATATAGAAGGGGAAAGTCTGGACAAACTTCTTGAAAGAGGTGAGAAGTTTACCCAGCCCCAGATTATTCAATGGGCAAAGCAGCTTCTGGATGCACTGGCTTATTTGCACAGTTCAAAGCACGGAGAGTCGTCCGTGGGATATATTCATGCGGATATCAAACCTTCCAATCTTATCGTGGCACCCAATAGGGAACTGTTTTTAATAGACTTTAATATAGCGCTTGCGTTAGGAGAAGATTATGTTGCCGCGGTCGGGAGCGCAGGTTATGCTTCGCCGGAGCATTATGGCAAGGATCGTTTTATGGATTGCGGTCGGGAGAATAACGCGGATGCGGCAGAGAACGGGAAGAATGCCACAGAAATTTTTTCGGGGGAAAGGGCGGCAATATTTATAGAAGGGGAGGATACGGTTTTAAGTACAGTACCGGATACAGTTATAGATGAGGATACTGTGTTAGAAGAGGAAGAGAGAGGGGCAGAGGCAGGACAGGGGAAGAGGTTTTTGGGTCTGCTGGATGCACGTTCGGACATTTACAGCGTGGGAGCGACCTTATATCATCTTTTCAGCGGAAAGCGTCCCGCTAAGGATGCCAGAGAGGTCATCCCCCTTTCAGAGACAGACTATAATCCTCAGATTGTACGGATTATTAAGAAGGCAATGGAACCTGATCCAACGCTCAGATACCAGACAGCGGAAGAGATGGGAAATGCTTTTCTTCATCTGCGCGACACAGACCCTCGGGCACTGCGTTATCATAGAAACTGTAAGATTGCCCGCATATTTTGCTCTGTTTGTCTGGGGTTAGGGATTCTTGTTTCTTTTATCGGTTTAAAAAGAATACAAACCTTGGATAATTGGCTGAAATTGTGCGGATATTCAGAGAAAGCTCTGCAGGAAGGGGATTCTGCAAAGGCAGTTTCCTATGCACTTCAGGCCTTGCCATCAGAAAAGGCATTTGTAGTGCCGGCAGAGATTCCGGAAGCCCGGAAAGCTCTGACAGATGCATTGGGTGTATATGATCTGTCAGATGGGTATAAGCCTTATAAAACTGTAGAAATGCCGTCAGAACCTCTGGCGTTGCAGGTTTCGCCGGATGGAAAAACTGCAGCCTGTATCTACACAAATGCGGTTGCCGTATTTGAAACAGAGACAGGCCAGGTTCTTGACACGTTTTTGGCAGAGGAGTCTGCATTGGATGAAGTGGAATACTTAAATAATGACATTATTATTTATGCGGGGAATCAGGGAATCACCGCATATAATATAAAATCGAAAGAGCAGCTGTGGACGGGAAATCAAGCCACTTCTTTAAGTATTTCGGACGATGGGAAATATGTAGCTTCGGTATATAAGGACAACGATTTTGCCGAACTATATGATACATCCGACGGGGCGGTAAAAGCGAGAATTCGTTTTGGGGGCAAGCATCAGAAAATAACGGTAAATGACAGCTTTGCCAATCCTAATGATAATTTATTTGAACTGAATGAGAATGGTTCATTGTTAGCAGTCAGTTTTTCTGACGGTTCCCTGCAGATCTTTAATCTGAAAGAGCCGGAAAACAACGTGGAGATTTTTGATGATACATCCGGCTATACCCATTTTGAAGGGGGATTTTATCAGAACTATTTTTCTTTTTCCGCATCTGATGCATCAGAATCCGTTTTTGTTATCATTGATACAGATACTTTGGAACAAACCTATGGTCTTAAATCCGAAAGTGTTTTTCATGTCCAGTCAGATGAAGAAGGAATTTTTGTAAATATGGATCATCTTCTGGTGAAAATCCACCCGGTAACCGAAGAAGAAACTCCTTTGGTTACCACCTCAGAAAATATCTGCAGTTTTGCCAGAAGTAAGACGCATACAATGATTGCAACGGATGATCAGATCATGTTCTTTGACAGGAATGCAAATTTGATATCACAGTATGATAAAGAATATGGAAACAATTTTATTCAAATAGCTGGTAAAATGGCATTGGCAGGAAGTGTGGATTCACCAGTCATCCGGATTTTGAGTTATGAGGATCATTCGGAGGAAGAGATTTTTTCATATGATTTCTCATATGAGCATGATGAGGCGAGAATGAGCGCCGACGGGAAGACACTCATGTTGTTCTCCTACACAGGATTCCGGATTTATGATCTCAATGGGACGCTCCTTTCGGAGGTTTTGGTGCCAAATGCGGATGAGGTCTACGATCAGCAGTACATCAGAAATGAAAAGGGTTCTTATCTTGAGATTACGTATAATGATGGGTTGGTCAGAAGCTATGATGGCTCAAATGGCAGATTCATAAAGAGCAAAAGAACAGAAATTCCGGATTTATCCCTGTATGAAGAATTTGAAACAGAAAACCTGCGTATAGAATCCCCTTTGCATGGTACGCCAAAGGTATATGATAAGGCATCAGACAAGTTCATTACAGAACTTGAGAGTGATGCATATCTTACTTATATTACGGAAATTGGAAGCTATATTGTTGCTCAATATATTACTTCGGATGGCAGATTTTATGGATATTTAATGGATCAGAATTGTCGGAATCTGGCATATCTTCCCAATTTGTGTGATGTATTACCGGACAGGCTTCTGTTTGATTATCCAACAGGCAGTATAAGAGCATCGAAAATATATGAACTGGATGAATTACGGAAAGTAGCGCAGAGTATGTGAAAATGCGAACGGACAAAAAGGAGAGAGACATATGAAAAAGAACAGACGATTTATGGCAGCATTATTCATGCTGATGCTTTTACTTCTGGTTTCAAGCTTGTTTGAAGCGAAAGCTTTTTCCACGGATATACAGAACACGGACATTGTGCAGCCTCAGCCGGAATACAGCACACCAAAAGAGGATTTTTCTTCCGGAATATCGGACTCCGGGATGGAAGAGGAACTATTTTCAACGACGGAAGAAAAATCCGGTATATCCACGGCCGAAGAATTTAGCGACGGGGTATTGGACGAACAGGCAGAATTTTTCAGTGGGGAGGAAGATGGTATAGAAGCTTTTTCGATGCAGCCTCTGACAGAAGTGAAAGCATATTTAGCTTTCAATAATGTCCCCGCAGATAAAATTAAGGCAATGCCCGTATCGGAACTGGTTCAGGCACTCCAGGACAAAGATGGAAATAAAATTGAAATTTCGCCGGCTGCCGTATCCTTATGGATAAATTTCAAGATGGATGAAGACAACATTGACAAGTACGATCATTATTCAATTAACTCAGAGGAGACAGTAGATCTTTCTGAAGCATCTAATGTGATAGGATATAGATTTGAAATGATCGTTGGGAGCGGAAACCAGTTAAACTCCGAAAATATCCGCTATATTGTAAAGGTATATACCGGTTATCCTGAAGAATTTTCTTTTGAATTGTATTCTCAGGGAATTGATTCTACGCGACAGAAAATTGAACCTAAAAGGATGCAGTTTTTGTTAAGTGATTCCAATATTTATGATCCGAGCGGAAAGCAGATTCCCGTCTGGAATTATGCTTGTTTTTTAGATGAAGGGGATTACGCAAATCTGTACCTGGGAGTAACTTCGCAATTGGAAGAGCACCCGGATGTTTCGGTAAAAATATATGAAACCTCAGATTATTTAAAAAACGGATGGTCTGCTGCGGAATTGACTAGTCGAGTCCTTGATCCGGATATGAAGCAAAAAAACGCCGGATATCGTATGACCGATAATGAAGCAAGCTTTATCGTGCTGTATTATATTAATGGGGTTCAGGTAGATGTACTTGTACTTGATTATCTGATTACAGGCAATGTTTCTGAAATAAAGGGAGATCTTCTTACTGATCATAACAGCATAAAGAAAAGTGTTGTAAAGTACACAAACGTTTCTTTTTCCATGGGGTCAGATTCCAGTGAAACGTATGAATATGTTTTGAATGCGGGATATTCCGCAAATGAAGAGTATTTTCTAACATTGAATGCAATCAGCGGAAGCAATGGAAACGTAAATAATCTGGTGAAAAAGGCGGTTGTCGGTTTTTATGATTCCATAAGTGCCGCAGAAAGTCGGCTGGATATTAAAAACCTGCTGTTTTCAGAAGAGGGATACAAGGCAAATTATGGGGGAGATGGAGTAAAATTTACTTTGTTTTTCCAGGCGCCGAATATTTTTGATTCCGGGTACAAATACCAATTTACGGTAAAGGCAAAAAGTGATACGGATGTTACCTGGGACTACAGTGATGCGCCTGTTATCGGTTCCAAGGATCCATGGTTCAGAGTTACCGGTGCGTCCAGTAATGGAAAGCTGTTAAATACGTACGTTGTTGAAAATGGCAAATCTATTAACATGGATACGATGTACGGCTATGGATACCAGGCTGTGCTGATTTATGATACGGTAACAAAAATCCAGCCCACATTCTGGCTCGCAGATTCAGATACGGCAAAGGTAACATCGATTTTTACGGATAATGGAAAACGTTTTAAGATTGGGGATACGATTTCCTGTTCTTCAGATGAGACGACGGTAACCTTTCATGTGACAATAGAAGACAGTAATGGAAAGCATACGAAAAATTACGTTGTTTCATTTATTAAAAAAAGCAATGGTCCCAGGCTGTATGTTGCAGGACCGAAGGGGAAAGCGGTAAGGTCCGTATTTCTGGATGAATATTTTGAGTATAAGCATGATATATTTATAGCGAATACAGGCAATAAAGAATTAAGCGGACTTCGGGTAAAGTTAAACGCTGCCAATGTAAAACTGGATGACTACTGGACCTTAGGAGGAAAAAATGCGGATACACTTGCTCCGTTTACGACAACACAGGCTTCCGGAAGCGAATATGGGGAGTTGCCGAATATTGCCAAAATACGTCTGCTTCCCGATGGAGAAGGAGCAATAAAAGGAACATTAACAATTTACGCAGATGGGATAGAACCAATCACAATTAAGCTGATAGGACAGGCTCAAAATCCTAAAATTACAACAAAAGGCATTGGCAATGCAGTAAAATATGTCCCATATTCCTATCTTGTAACTACCAACAATATGTATGACTGGAACAAGGTGAAGTTTAGCATTGTATCCGGCAAGCTGCCTAAGGGGGTAAAGCTTTATCCAACAACCGGTGAGATATACGGAGTTCCACAGGAAACAGGAACATATAAGATTCGGATAAAAGCGTCGTATAGCCAATCCAAGTATTTTGCCCCATCTTATGCGAATTTAACACTGAAAGTAAAAAGCAATACAAACAGTAACGTATACAATGCATCAGATTCCGGTTATAAGCTCCTGAATGCAATCGGTAAGGATCAGGGAAATAATCACGACTATGTTATAACAAAATATCAGGATTATGTTCTCAGATCATCAGGAAAGCTGGAAGAATTTGTAAATTTATGGCTGAATGGAAAGAAACTGATAAAGGGAGTGGATTACATATCCGAAAACGGAAGTACTAAAATTACCGTACGTTCCCAAACGTTTAAAAATAAATCCAAAAAAACCGGAACCAATACAATTGCAGCAGAATTTCGCACAAAAGGTACGATAAGCAGCAAAAAATTGAAGCGAACCGCCCAGAACTACAGAATCAAAATAAAGAAAAGCAAATAATCGAATATTCTTTTCAAAAAACATGAAGCCAGAATAATTTCTGTTCATATAAAGAGACTTGAGAGTTGAAAGTTTTCAATAAAAAAAATAACTCTTCCATGTAATTTTATG